>NZ_JABXKM010000113.1 GCF_017115025.1 Nostoc sp. NOS(2021)
GGCGGGGGTGGGGTTCTTCGGGTTTAATAAGCAATCAAGCGGACATGATATAACATACTTCTCGAAATATTAGCCCATACTAAATAGAGACGCAATGATTGCGTCTCTACAAACCACCTATTTCGCCTTCTGACGTGTAATTGCACCCAGCAAAAGCATACTTGTGAATTAAATTATTCCTGGGCCTCTACCGCGTTTGTCACCCTTTTCGGTCAACTTGCCTTCCTCGTCCTGATTAACTTCTGCGAGTTCTTCAACACGTTCGGCGGTATCTTCTGCTGCTTGTTTACGTGCATCACCCGGTTCTTCGTAGTACATTTCCGGTTCAACAGCATAGTTGTTCAACAAACCTTCTTTGTCCACAGTATAACCGTCAGTGGTGCGTATACTATCTGGATCGGTTTGGTCATCCGTAGGTGCATCTGCCTCCCTTTCTTCTGTGGGGAGTGTTTTGTACAGATTTCCTTCTCTTTCCATTCGAGCAGCTGTTTCAGCTGGGATAATGCCGCGATCGTATGTATCGGATTCAGCGCGATCGGATGAATCTATACCTTTGTTAACTCCTTCATTAGCCATAAATTATGTCCTCGTTAAAGAATGTATTAATTGACACTTTCCGCTCTAAAAAGACGGAGATTCTTAAAACATCACTGTTTTGATATCCTGATTTCTCAGGTTCCCAGGCTGACTACGTTTGCACAAAAAAGTGCGTAGTCATATCTCCTCAAGGTTGTTTCGGGCATCACTTCCCCCCAGTCTGGGGGTAGGTTTTTAAATCTTATACTGATCTGAGTATTTTACCATGTTCAATCACAAAATTGACTTAAGCCTAAAGGCTTTTTGCCCTTTTCATCCCTTGTCTAAAGTACAGATGTATCGACCTTAGGTCGGACACATCTTCAAGTGTTTTCAAGCAGCATTCTTATAACTTCAAAAACTAGATTAGGCTTTTTTTCATCTCCGAGCGACTATCTTTAGAGGTGATTAAAATTTAAATATAATGTTATACTCTCTATCTTTTGATGTATCCAAAAGACTAATCTTAAGCCCGGTTAAATACTGATAATTTACGCTTATTGGGTAAAACAAGGGTTTTGACTGAAGGTTTACACACTAGTTTGATAGACTTCTTGCATAAATCAAAAAAAGAACCCCTCCCCGCCTGCGGGTGGGGTGTTAGGGGACTTTTGCAAGAGGTTTAATGGGTTAGAAATTTATTCGCCCAGAAATTGGTTTTTCAGAAATTGAATTTCATCGGCTAATTCTTGACGAGTAGAAGCCTTCAGTAGATAACGGAAAATAAACCAACTGGCGTAACTAATTCCAACTAACTCAAAGAGCGGTGATAGTAGTGGAATATGAGTGATTGCATCCAGTACTGCTAATACTACCTTCGCTGAAACAATCGCCGTCAAAATTAAAGCAACGGTTATTAGAGGCTGCTTGTAGTCCTTAAAAAAGTTACTTAAGTATTCGGGCAGTTGCTCCAAAAATTGAGTAGCTTGTCTGCTAATTTGCTGCCATTGAGATTCAGGTTCAGCTGCTGGTAATAACCTTGGCAAGTTTGCAGTATCTGTACCTTCAAGTGCTAGCGTACCTTGCGATAAGGAAGCATTGATGGATTCATCTTGCTGTTGTTCGGTTTCCATAATTTCTATTTTCGGCGATTACAAAGAGCTTGTATAACTGAACTGAGCATCAATAAATATAATTATTAAGTTCATCAGTTTTCCATTCTGAGTGGTCAGTAACAAGTATAACTGACCACTCAGATTGAGCAGGAGCATCTAAATTTATTTATGCCTACCTACTCACTTAGATATATTGTTAGCTGCCTTATGGTTTTGCTGGGGCAACAGTCGCTTTAACAACTACAATTTTGACGCCTTTAATTTGCTTAGATAAAGGTTCAATCTTAGCCAACTCCTTTTGATTGCTCACAGTTCCGCCAACAGTTACAGTCCCATCGTCTGCGGCATTAACTGTTAGTTGACTCTTGGGTATGTTAACCTCCAACTTGGAGCGAACTTCACTTGCTAAGTCACCTTTAGCTCTTGTTGTATCGCCACCAGTGGTATTATTGCGCTGTTCGCGGGCGCGAATATCAGAATTAGCTTGTTTTCTGCGAACTTCACTTTGTGCGTCTTGTTGAGAAGCCTCTGTTGTTTTTGCGGTCGGTGTTTGGGGAGCATCATTAGCATTATTGGGTGCAGATTCACTTGTTTTAGAAGCGTTATCACAAGCAGCAACACCAAAAACTAAAAGGCAGCTAATTAAGAAGGGGGTTAGCTTTTGCATATGTTTAATTCGGAATCGGAAAGTGAAATTTGCTGATATTTACGGCAGAAGGGAGGAGCAAGTTTTTTAGTCAGGAGCAAAGTTTTCGACTTTTGGCTCCTGCAATTTTGTAGAATTAGTGTGAGTGAAAACTACCTTGGGTTAGAGTGTTTCATCACGACGATCAACAATGACTACGGCAGGCTCGTCTCTATCAGGCTCTGTTGATGAGTAATTGGTGCGATCGCTCTGATGCGTTACTCTGTCGAAACCTGGGCGATGTTCACTGATCTCAGTGGCATCATAGATAGCAAATTCTTCAATACCTCGACGTTTGAGAATCGCTTCAGCTTGGTGGATTTCAGCTTCCGTACCATCGATAATTACTAAGTAGTCCCCTCTTTGGAAGCGATCGCCATAAACTCGCGCCCTGTCTTCAGGAATTCCCAAGCCAACCAGTCCGCCAACAATACCCCCAGCAGCTGCACCGATCGCACCGCCCGCCGCTGTTGTCGCCAAAGCTGTGGCTACTGCGCCACCTGCAATCACTGGCCCGACTCCAGGAATCGCTAAAGTCCCAAGACCAACTAATAAGCCAGTCAAGCCGCCTAGAACACCGCCTGTAGCTGCTCCAGTTTTTACCCCATCGTCTGCTTTATTTCCTGTACCGACCTTTCTATCTACATCTACACCAGCGATCCCTTGACCGTTTGTATCCTTGGCAATGATGGAGACTGTACTTAAGGGAAAACCCGCATCTCGTAATTCTGTAAGTGCTGTTTCTGCATCTCGACGATGAGAAAATACCCCAATTGCGCGTCTAGCAACACCGCTATGAGCCGCAGTCGGAGTTGGAGTGACATAATCAGCGGTTGCATTTCTCGCATCTGGGTTGTCGTAAATGCCAAACTCTTCCACACCCTGACGTTTTAGAATTGCTTCTGCTGTGAGGATTTCTGTATCTGTGCCATCGACGATGACTAAATAGTGTCCTCGCCTTACGCGTTCGTCGTAAACTCTGGCCCTTTCTTCGGGAATTCCTAAACCAATCAATGCACCAAGCAAACTACCAGCTACTGCACCAATACCAGCACCAGCCAGGGTGGTAGCTAGGGTAGTTGCTGCGGCTCCAGCGAGCATAATTGGCCCAATTCCAGGAATTGCCAAAGTCCCAAGACCGACTAATAAACCAGTTAATCCGCCCAAAGCACCGCCTGTAGCTGCTCCGACTTTAGCGCCTTCGTCAGATTTATCACCGACGCGATCGCGTACTTCTGCCCCAGCAATATCATCTTTGTCTCCATCCTGCGTAATCACGGAGACTCTATCCATGTCAAAGCCGACATTTTTTAATTCATGTAGGGCATTTTCAACATCTCGACGATTAGAAAATACACCTACACCACGTTTATGTACACCCACAACCATTATTTTCTCTCCTCAGCAAAAACCAATTATTCACTATATTTATAGCTCGTAATAACCCTTATTAATACATATTTGTGTTTATTTTTAATCAATCGTTTGGAATAATTTTTATCTCTATCATTAGATATAGGTGCTTTGAGCTAATCTAAGTTAACAAAACTTCATAGATATCAAATAAATTATGTTTTGCAAAAACTTAGATATTCACTATTTTATTTGTCAAATTTTTGTCTAAAATAGGAGTTTTAAAATTAACTAAATTTCTTTCTGCGAAAAAATTATCTATTAGATGTAATCCTTAGTAGGGACACACAGCTATATATCGGTTTAAACTTCAGGATCAATCTGCTTTATTTCGTCACCCAATTTTGTAGAGAGAGTCAGGGTCACTAGAGAACGCTTGCCAGTGCTGGCTTCTATCTTAGAAGATTAACACCAATAAACATTGTTCCCTACCGTTTGGTACTCTACCTCACCCGTTTGAAACTTGCCGTATCTGTGGATGCATTTTTATAAAATTTACTTTTGTTAAGAAGATTTTATGAGATGATCACAAAATCATTCAATTCAACCTAAATTCTTTTCTTTAGTTAAAAAGTAATAACAATATTTGTTTTTTGTAAAATACGACTTTTGGCAAACAAATTTATTACTTAAGAAAGTGTCAGCTTGTATAACTAATAATTAAATTAATGAGTAAGCCATTTATGAAATGGCTATTTAATTGAGTGCAAGTGAGAAAATCCTATGTTTCAAGGTGTTTTAACTATATTGGGATGGAACTGGCTGCCTTTTGGATTAGCGCCGATAACTTTAGCTCAGGAAGTACTAACTCCAGAAGAAGCATCAGTTCTTTTTTCTGGCCCTAAATTCTTGGTAGCATTGCTGGCTGGGGTTTCGATGGCATTTGCCTTTCAATTGTTATTCACAAACTTTTCAGTCGCTGTCGGAATTTCATCTTGGGAAATTGACTCAGATTCTGATGATGAAAGTTTGGGTAGTAAAATTCGTGAAGTTCAAGCTAAAGTTGGTTCTTGGGCATTGATAACCGCTAGCATTGCATTATTTATTGCTTGTTTTCTAGCGGTAAAACTTAGCTTAATCGAAAGTGCATTTTTAGGAGCAATTATCGGTGTAGTCATTTGGTCTACCTATTTCTCATTGGTAATTTGGTTGGGTTCATCGGCGGTAGGTTCTTTAATTGGTTCTATCGCTAATACTGTCACTTCTGGTTTTCAAGCTCTGATCGGTACAGCAACTGGTGGCATTGGCGCTAATGCGGCGAAAAAACAGTTAGTTTCTACTGCTGAAGATATTACAGCCGCAGTCCGGCGGGAATTAACTTCAGGTTTTGATCCTGAAGGTATTAAAAATACCCTCCAAAGTTCATTAGGTTCTCTGCAATTACCAAAGCTGGATATCAAAGAAATTCGTAATCAATTTGACCAGCTTTTGAAAGATCCAGATTTGGAATCTGTTGCTAACAGCGACCTATTGCAGAATATCAACCGCCAAACATTTGTTGATTTAATCAGCAGCCGCACAGATTTATCTAAAGAAGATATCAATCGCATTTCTGACCAATTTCAAGGTGCTTGGCAACAAGCTTTGAATCGCAAAAATCCCACAGAACAAGTAATTAATTTGCTCAATTCTGCTACTCCCGAAGAACTGAATTCGGAGCAATTAGGTGAACGGCTTCAACAACTGGTTACAGTTGGAGGTGGTAATGGCAATGGTGTAATCAAGCAAGCTATTCGATATGGCTTGAGCGCTGCTGCACCAGCAGTTCTGGATCGGGTAAATCTTTCCAATATCGATGTGAACAAAATTACAACTCAGTTGCAAAAGCTGAAAGAGAAAGTTCAAGATGTCGATGTCGATCAAATCACAGCACAACTCCAAAAAATTAGAGAGCAAGCAACTGAGCAAGTATCTGCCAAATTGCCAATATCACTCAAAAACACGATTAAGGCAGATGTAGAAGAATACATATTGAATTCCTTTCCTTGGCACTTTAACCGAATTACGCTAGTAGATGAATTTCCAGAAGTCATCTATGACGTAAATGCAGATCCGACAACTGTGAGACGGGAGTTGGAAGAACTAAATCAAGAATATTTTACCAACTTGCTGAAGCGGCGGGATGATATTAGTGAAGCCAGGGTGAAAGAAATTGCCGAACAAATGGAAAGCGATCGCCTGGAAGTTTTAGAAACTGTAAAGCAGGCCCAAACGCAAGAAAAAGGGCAAGATTTCCGCAGCCGCATCGAAAATTATCTACGTTCGACGGGGAAAGAAGAACTCAATCCTGAAGGTATTCAACGGGACTTTGCCAAGTTGCTGGAAGATCCAGAAGCTGGCTTTGAAGATTTAAGTAGCCGCTTCGGGCAATTTGACCGCGACACTTTTGTACAATTGCTTAGTCAGCGTCAAGATATCAGCGAAGAAGAAGCTAATAATATTGTTAGTCAACTCGAAAGCAAACGCGATAATCTCTTGAATGGTGCTAGAGAAGTGCAAGAACAAACAAAAGCGAAAGCTGATGAATTGCGCCAAAGAGTTGAAGACTATCTGCGGAATACTAACAAAGACGAACTTAATCCCGAAGCAATCAAACGCGAGTTTGGAGTTTTACTAGACGATCCGCAAGCCGGAATTAGCCTTTTGCGATCGCGCTTATCGCAATTCGACCGCGACACACTAGTACAATTGCTTAGTCAGCGTCAAGATTTGAGCGAAGAACAGGTAAACCAAACTCTCGATCAGCTCGAAGCAGTCCGAGATAATATTTTGCAAGTACCGCAGCAGGCGAAAGAACAGTACGAAAAAACTACAAAAGCGCTCGCCGAATATCTCCGCAATACCAACTTGGAAGAACTTGATCCAGAAGGAATCAAGCGCGATTTGGAAAAATTACTCGATGATCCCAAAGCCGGAGCCTTAGCACTGCGCGATCGCTTGTCAAATGTTGATCGAGAAACCTTGGTTAAACTCGTGAGTCAACGTGGAGACTTGAGCCAAGAGCAGGTTAATCAGATCATTGATCGCGCCCAAGATGCGATTGGTGATATTGTGAAAGCGCCACGACGTTTGGCCAAGCGTACTGCTCAACAAGCTTTAGATTTTGAAGCTAATCTTGAACAATACCTGCGTAATACCAACAAAGAAGAACTCAACCCAGAAGGAATCAAGCGCGATTTGCAATTGCTGCTGTCTTCTCCCCGCGCTGGAATTGGGAATTTAAGCGATCGCGCCTCGAAATTTGACCGTTCGACAATTGTGGCGCTATTATCCCAACGGGAGGATATCTCAGAAGAGGAAGCTAACCGAATTGTGGATCAAATTGAGTCGGTTCGCACCTCCATTGTCGAACAATTCCAGCAGATTCAGCAGAGGGTGCAATCAGTGCTGGATGGGGTTTTTGCCAAAGTTCGGAACTATCTCAACTCGCTGGATCGTTCGGAACTCAACTATGAAGGGATTAAGCAAGACTTTGCGAAAGTGTTCGACGATCCACAAGCTGGATTTGAAGCATTGCGCGATCGCCTCAGTCAATTTGATCGTGACACCCTAGTTGCTGTCATCAGTTCTCGTGAGGATATTTCTCAGGAGGACGCGAACCGCATTATCAACCAAATAGAAGCTGCGCGGGATGGCGTACTGCAACGAGCCGAACGCATCCAGCAAGAAACCCAAAAACGCCTGAAAGCGATCCAACAGCAAGCTAAAAAGCAAGCCGAAGAAACCAAAAAGACTGTTGCAAATGCTGCCTGGTGGATATTTGGGACAGCTATCACTTCCCTATGTGCCAGTGCGATTGGTGGTGCGATCGCTGTGACTGGGATAACTCTACCTGGGTAAAATATCTCTGTCATCAGGAATTTTGATAAAGTACTAAGTGGTATTCAGTCTTTACAAATGAATGCCACTTTTTTTTATAAATAAAACAAACTACCCCCCAGGTAAGTAGGTTGGTGCTATTAAAAGTAACTATGTAAAGTTTTATAAAGATTATGAAATGTGCTTTAATTAAGCTTGGTTGTTCATGTACATACTTTTAGATGATTTGGTTTTTCCCCACCAATCTACTTACGATCACGACCTTGTTATTCCGATATAGATTAAAAAACCTTATCTGAAATCAAGGGTTTCAGATTTTGTTTTGGCAAGAGTAAAAAAAGATGGTTAATTATTCTTTCTTATAGATAGAAAAAAGTACGCTTGAGAGTAATATCATAGTCTTGTTATTCTGAATACAGTCACAACGTCCTAGAACCCATGCAATTCTCTAGGAGAAAATCTGCTTGTTCCCTAGCAGCCTACTACTGGAACCAGTGAAGACATCAGGCACAAGGATATGACATGACTATTGGCACAATTTTGATGCCAATATCATCAATACATCTAGTGCTTCTCAAATCTTCCCAAATATTCAGACTTAACAGCAAAGACCTGCTCCAATCAGGTCGGGTTCAGTTATCTCTTCCCACTCGTTATTTCTCCACCTTGTTTTCTTGGACTTGCTTAATGAAAGTATGAAATTCAAAAATTCAATATTTGAAACTGTTTCCTTTGTGCCTTTGGGGGAAACCAAATTCATACTCCTACATCAGCAACGCCGTTTTCTGATGGGGAAGTGACGAGGTAATTTTTTTACCCTTGAAATTTAGGAGCAGCTCATTAATGGCAATTATCAACCTTATCCCTGGTCTCAATATAACTATTCCTTCGGGCAATACCGTCGGCAATATCGTTAGCACTCCTAGTGGTAACAAAACCATTAACGGCACTAATGGTAATGATGTCCTTATCGGTGGTAGTGGCAACGACAGCATTAACGGTGGTAATGGCAACGATGTGATTAACGCCGGCAATGGCAACAATACCATTAACGGTGGTAATGGCAACGATATCATTAACGCTGGTAGTGGCAACGATAACCTCATTGGCGGATTGGGCAACGATGTGATTAACGCCGGCAATGGCAACAATACCCTTAACGGTGGTGCTGGCAACGATATCCTTAACGCTGGTAGTGGCAACGATAACCTGATCGGTGGTGATGGCAACGATATCCTTAACGGTGGTGCTGGCAAGGATATCCTTACTGGCGGTGCTGGCAACGACACACTTGTTGGTGGTACTGGCAACGACACACTCGTTGGCGGTGCTGGCAACGATGTTTTCAAGTTCAACTCAGTTTCAGATAGTCCTTTTGGTAAACGGGATCTTATCGCTGACTTTGTTGGAAAGGGTAACTCGCTAGGTGACCGAATCGATGTATCTGCCATCGACGCTAACACCACTAAAGCGGGCAACCAAGCCTTCACTTTCATTGGGTCTGCCGCATTCTCCGCACCTGGTCAGCTGCGTTATTCAGGAGGTATTCTACTAGGTAACACTGATAGCAATCTGTCACCTGACTTTGAGGTTCGGCTTGTAGGAGCGCCACAACTAGTGGCAAGCGACATTATCCTTTAATTTCATCGACCTGCCTTGAAAATAAGGCAGGAGGCAGAATTCTGATCATTGAACAGTCGCGGGGAGAGGTAAGTTTAGCTTGCTTCTCCCTTTTATAGTGATTATCTTATTGGCAATTACTTCGTTATACATAACTACAGAAACCACCAAACAAATCTCAAGCGGCAAAACCAACCCTATCTGAAATCAAGGGTTTCAGATTTTGTTCTGGCGAAAGTAAAAAAATGGTTAATTATTCTTTCTTATAGATAGAAAAAAATACGCTTGAGGGTAATATCATAGTCTTATTATTCTGAATACAGTAAAAACCTCCTAAAAGCTATGCAATTCCGTAGGAGAAAATCTGCTTGTTCCCTAGCAGCCTACTACTGTAACTAATGAATACATAAGGCACGTGGATATAACATGACTCTTGGCACAATTATGATGCCAGCATCATCAATACATCCAGTGCTTCTCAAGTCTTCAGACTTAACAGTAAAGACTTGTTCTAATCAGGCTTGGTTCAGTTATATCTTCCCACTCGTTATTTCCCCACCTTGTTTTCTCGGCGTTACTGAATAAAAGTGTGAATTCAAAAATTTAATGTTTGAAACTGTTTCCTTTGCGCCTTTGGGGGAAACCAAATTCATACTCTTAATCAGCAACGCCGTTTTCTAGTGGGGAAGTGACGAGGTAATTTTTTTTACCCACCAAGTTCAGGAGAAGCTCATTAATGGCAATCATTAACGGTATCGATTTAATTAATATTTTCGGCGGTAGTGGTAACAATACCATTAACGGCAGTAGTGGCAACGATGTCCTTGTTGGCAGTAGTGGCAACAATAGCCTCTTTGGTGGATTGGGCAACGACGTCCTTAACGCCGGCAATGGCAACAATACCATTAACGGTGGTAGTGGCAACGATGTCCTTGTTGGCAGTAGTGGCAACGATACCCTCTTTGGCGGATTGGGCGACGATACCCTTATTGGCGGTAGTGGCAACGATAGCCTTATTGGCGGTAGTGGCAACGATAGCCTTATTGGCGGTAGTGGCAACGACACACTCGTTGGCGGTGCTGGGACTGATATTCTCACTGGAGGACCAGGTAACAATAATTTCGAGTTCAACTTAATTTCAGAGAGTCCTGCTGGTTTTTCACGGGATGTGATCACTGACTTTGTTGGAAACGGTAGCTTGCCAGGTGACCGAATCGATCTATATAGCATCGACGCCAACTCGATTCTAGCGGGCAACCAAGCCTTCACTTTCATTGGGGCTGCCGCATTCTCTGCACCCGGTCAGATCCGTTATTCAGGAGGTATTCTCCAAGGTAACACTGATGCGAATCTGTCGGCAGACTTTGAGATTCAGCTTGTAGGAGCACCACAACTAGTGGTAAGCGACATTATCCTTTAATTTCATCGACTGCCTTATTTTCAAGGCAGGAGGCAGAATTCTGATCATTAAACAGTCGTGGCGAGAGGTAAGTTTAGCTTGCCTCTCCCTTTTATAGTGATTATTAGATTTCTGTACTTAGGCGCATTGACAAAATGCACTCGGCTTTAACAAATCCCCTTCTCTACGAGAGGCTGCGCCAACGGGACGGGAACTCTTAATAGGGAAGAGGGAACAGAAAAGAGAGAATTAGCCCCGTTCGCGGTAACGTCTTGTAGAGTTGCAAGACTTTAAGCCGTACTTCGTCCCGCTACGCGCTTTCGCCCCTCGTGAGCGAAAAAATCCTTGTATCCCAAGGTAGGTTGAAACCCAATCCCCTTGTGGGTGGCTTAATGTTCCCCGTTCCCCGTTCCCCGTTCCCTGTTCCCTTTCATCTCTCAAGAATGGTATTGCTGTAATCAATCACGGGTGAGTAACACATCAAATACCAACAAAGCATATTTTACCAACCAACAAAGTCGCTGATATTGGCTGCACGCTCCAGATTGATAATCTCCTTAACACTGTTAATTAGCAACAGAAGCACATCTGAGAAATAGAGAATTGCCAATGCTTGCTAACGGTCGATCGCGCCGCATAAGCATGAGAAAATCAGGTAATACAATCGCAATACAAGCGATGATGCCACGTAAGGAAAAAAGATGTCAGAGAATTTGAGAAGCCAAATTGTAACGCAAGGGGTGCAGCGATCGCACTGGTCAACAAGGCTTTTAATTTATTGGCAATTACTTCGTTATATATAACTACAGAAATCACCAAAAAAATCTCAATAGACAAAACCAACCCTATCTGAACAAAGGGTTCAAATTTTGTTCTAGCGGGAGTAAAAAAAGATGGTTAATTATTCTTTCTTATAGATAGAAAAAAGTACGCTTGAGGGTAATATCATACTCTTATTATTCTGAATACAGTAAAAACCTCCTAAAACCTATGCGATTCCTTACGAGAAAATCTGCTTGTTCCCTAGCAGCCTAGTGCTGGAACCAATGAATACATAAGCTACAAGGATATAAGATGACTATTGGCACAATTTTGATGCCAGTATCATCAATACATCCAGTGCTTCTCAAATCTTCAGGCTTAATAGTAAAGACTTGTTCTAATCAGGCTTGGTTCAGTTATATTTTCCCACTCGTTATTTACACACCTTGTTTTATCGACGTTAGTGAATAAAAGTGTGAAATTCCAAAATTCAATTTGAAACTGTTTCCCTTGCGCCTTTGGGGGAAACCAAATTCATTTAATCAGCAACGCCGTTTTCTGATGGGGAAATGACGAGGTAATTTTTTACCCTCTAAGTTTAGGAGAAACTCACTATGCCAACCATTAACGGTACTAATCGCGCTGACAATCTTAGTGTTCCTTTTTCTAATTCTTTTGTTCCTTATCTTATCAACGGGTTTGACGGCAACGATACGATTCAGGGCGGTTTTGGCGGCGATACGATTAACGGCGGTGATGGCAACGATAGCCTTGTTGGCGGCGGAGACGGATTGATAAACGGCGGTGACGGCAACAATACGATTCAGGCCGGTAGTTTTGGCGGCGATACGATTAACGGCGATGATGGCAACGATAGCCTTGTTGGCGGCGGAGACGGATTGATAAACGGCGGTGACGGCAACAATACGATTCAGGCCGGTAGTTTTGGCGGCGATACGATTAACGGCGATGATGGCAACGATAGCCTTGTTGGCGGCGGAGACGGATTGATAAACGGCGGTGACGGCAACGATACGATTCAGGCCGGTATTGGGACTGAGATTCTCACTGGAGGATCAGGTAACGATATTTTCAAGTTCAACTCAGCTTTTGATAGTCCTGCTGGTGTTTCACGGGATGTGATCACTGACTTTGTTGGAGTTGGAAACAGTATCTTTCCAGGTGCAGGTGATCAAATCGATCTATCTACTATAGCGCTCAACCAAGCCTTAACTTTCATTGGGGCTAGCGCATTCTCTGCACCCGATCAGGTTCGTTATTCAGGAGGTATTCTCCAAGTTAGCATTTTTGGGAATCTGTCGGCTGACTTTGAGATTCAGCTTGCAGGATCACCACAACTAGTGGCAAGCGACATTATCCTTTCTGCTACTGACGATAACAGTTCTGCTACTGACGATAACATTGACAGTTTCAGCATAATGCCAAGTGGCACTAGTGACGGACGTTCTCCAACTGGCTACTCTTCTGGGAGCAGTGATGAAAACGGCACTATCTTTACCAGTAGTGTTAACAACAATAACAACTATATTATTAAATCCGGTAGTGGCAACGATACTATTAACTCTGGCGGTACTGGCAACGATACTATTGACGGCGGTAGTGGCAACGATACTATTAACGGCGGTCGTGGCAACGATATACTCACTGGCGGTACTGGGACCGATCGCCTCACGGGAGGATCAGGTAACGATATTTTCAAGTTCAACTCAGTTTCAGATAGTCCTGCTGGTGTTTCACGGGATGTGATCACTGACTTTGTTGGAAACGGTAACTTGCCAGGCGATCAAATCGATCTATCTACAATCGACGCCAACTCCACTATAGCGGGCAACCAAGCCTTCACTTTCATTGGGGCCAGCGCATTCTCCGCACCCGGTCAGATCCGTTATTCAGGAGGTATTCTCCAAGGTAATACTGCTGGGAATCTGTCGGCTAACTTTGAGATTCAGCTCGTAGGATCACCACAACTAGTGGCAAGCGACATTATCCTTTAATTCAATAGACTTGTTGCAAAAGTCCCTAATACCCCACTTATAAGCGATCGCTCTCATAGCATTTGATTTCGTTCAAATCATAAGACTCAGATCCTCGACTTCTTAGAGAAGTCGAGGATCTCGTTGTTCACGAATGATTTAGGATTGCTATAGAAGTGGGGTTCTTATTTTTGATTTATGCAAGAGGTCATGCTCGCTGATGTTCGATCGCACCGCGCATACATGAGAAAATCAGGTAATACAATCGCAATACAAGCGATGATGCCACGGAAGGGAAAAAGATGTCAGAGAATTTAAGAAGCCAAATTGTGACCCAAGGGGTGCAGCGATCGCCTAATCGAGCTATGCTGCGAGCAGTTGGTTTTAAAGATGAAGATTTCAATAAAGCGATTGTGGGCATTGCCAACGGTTACAGTACGATTACTCCCTGTAATATGGGGATCAATCAACTGGCGCTCATAGCAGAAGTTAGTATTAAAACCGCCGGGGCGATGCCGCAAATGTTCGGCACAATTACCATTAGCGATGGCATTTCGATGGGAACAGAAGGGATGAAATATTCCCTAGTGTCGCGGGAAGTGATTGCTGATTCCATTGAAACCGTCTGTACTGGACAAAGTATGGATGGTGTGCTAGCGATTGGCGGTTGTGATAAAAATATGCCAGGGGCAATGCTGGCGATCGCGCGGATGAATATCCCGGCGATCTTTGTTTACGGTGGCACAATTAAACCCGGTCACTATAACGGACGCGATTTAACTGTTGTCAGTTGTTTTGAAGCTGTTGGTCAATATAGTGCCGGAAAAATTGACGAAAAGGAATTATTAGAAGTTGAAAATCGGGCTTGTCCTGGCGCTGGTTCCTGTGGGGGAATGTTCACAGCTAACACCATGTCTTCAGCATTTGAAGCGATGGGGATGAGTTTGCCCTATTCTTCGACAATGGCGGCGGAAGATGCCGAAAAAGCCGACAGCACGGAAAAATCGGCTTATGTGTTAGTCGAAGCGATTCGCAAACAAATCTTACCCCGCCAAATTATCACGCGTAAATCTATAGAGAATGCCATTTCTGTGATTATGGCGGTGGGTGGTTCGACCAATGCAGTGTTGCATTTATTAGCGATCACCCGCGCTGCTAATGTAGAGTTAACTCTGGATGACTTTGAAACTATCCGCGCCCGTGTTCCCGTTTTGTGTGATTTAAAACCAAGTGGTAAATATGTAGCGACAGATTTGCACAAAGCTGGTGGTATTCCGCAAGTCATGAAGATGCTACTTGTGCATGACTTATTACACGGTGATAGCCTCACCATTAGCGGCCAAACAATTGCAGAGATATTAGCAGATATCCCAGAAGAACCATCCGCCAACCAAGATGTGATTCGGACTTGGAATAACCCGATGTATCCCCAAGGACATTTAGCTATTCTCAGAGGTAATCTGGCAACGGAAGGGGCTGTCGCCAAAATTACCGGCGTGAAAAAACCAGTCATTACCGGGCCAGCACGGGTGTTTGAATCGGAAGAAGCCTCTTTAGATGCAATTTTGGCGGGTAAGATTCAACCTGGTGATATTCTAGTCATCCGCTACGAAGGGCCAAGGGGCGGCCCGGGAATGCGAGAAATGTTGGCTCCCACCTCAGCAATTATCGGTGCTGGTTTGGGTGATGCTGTGGCATTAATTACCGATGGGCGCTTTTCTGGGGGTACTTACGGCATGGTGGTTGGTCATGTTGCTCCAGAAGCGGCAGTTGGTGGTGCGATCGCTCTTGTAGAAGAAGGCGATAGTATTACTATTGATGCACCGGCTCGTTTATTGCAGTTGAATATATCGGAAGCAGAATTGGCCCGTCGTCGTGCCAACTGGCAACCTCCGGCACCACGTTACACTAAAGGCGTGTTGGCGAAATATGCCAAATTAGTCTCTTCTAGCAGTATTGGTGCTGTAACAGATTTGGACTTGTTTTAATTAACTTGACATGATATAGCGCAAGTTTACCTACCTTTAACAAGGGGCTTAAGCCCCTTGTCTGGTTAGTTGAGATGGTCGCTGGATTTACACCGTCCTCTACTAGTTTGATCTAGTGATCGCCTCTAAAGAAGTTGCAAGGACAAACTCAGTAACTTACTTTGCGATCGCAAGCGTGGTAAAACAAATTGCTGTACCGAAAAAACTTGTCAGATGAAATACTGTTGATCGCCTCTAAGTTTGGAAGCTATTGAAGAGGGATATTCTCTGTTTATACCAGATTTTTACCTAAATTTTATGAGTTTTTGGAAAAATCTTGAAAAAGTTTCAGGAAATTTACATAGAAGATGTGATGTCAATCGATATACTACAGAAATAGAATTGACCATCAACTGCTGAAAAACCTAAAAGGGCACAAAATGAGTTCTGAATCTAACGTCAAACTGACGATCGCTCTTTCTAATTCAGATTTAGATGCAGATGAGCAAGAACGGGAAACACGGAATTTGCTGCGAGAAATCAAAGACTTAGATGTGGAAAGTGCTGAACTTGTAGCAGTTACAGAAATACCCGAAGGAGCCAAGTCTGTTGGCGGGTTTCTGGTGGGGGTGTTGCAGACAGAGGTGAGCCTTGCCAATTTTAAGAAATTGTTGGGATTTTTGGGCGATCGCTTGGGTAACAAAACCGTTGAATTAGAAGTTGAGGCTAACGGCAAAAAACTTAAAGTCAAAGCTAGCAGTCAAGAAGAATTAACCGCCGCCATTGAACAAGCACAAAAGTTTGTCGCAGGTAACTAATAAATTCCAGCAGTAAGGAAGAATAACGAGATGGCGAAAGTAGCGCTGCTAATCGGAGTCAGTGAGTATGAGTCTGGTCTTAGCCCGTTACCTGCGGCGACAAAAGATGTCGAAGCAATGCAGCGAGTTTTGCTGCATCCAGAAATTGGCGGTTTTGATGACGTCACACTACTGATAAATCCTCAACAACATGTAATGCAGGAAGCGATCGAAATCTTGTTTGATGGTCGTCAAAAAGATGATCTCTTACTGCTATTTTTCTCTGGACATGGGATTAAAGATGAGAGTGGTAAACTTTACTTTGCAGCTCGCAACACCCGCAAAAATGACAAAGGAGTGCTAGTTAAGGCAACAACAGTACCAGCTAACTTTGTGCATGAGGTCATGAGTAATAGCCGTTGCAAACGCGAGGTAGTAATTCTCGATTGTTGCTTTAGTGGTGCGTTTGCCGAAGGTCTGTTAGCAAGAGATGATGGTTTTGTAGATGTCAAGAATCAATTGGGTGGAGAAGGGCGGGCTGTTCTCACTTCTTCCACCTCAACCCAACTTTCCTTTGAAGAGCAAGGGGCAGATACCTCAACTTACACCCGCTATATAGTTGAAGGCTTGGAGAATGGTGCAGCAGATCGGGATGAAGATGGTTGGATCTCTGTTGATGAATTACATGATTATGCTGCCAAGAAGGTACAAGAAGCAGCTCCAGCGATGAAACCAGAGATATATCCTATCAAAGGCGGCTATAAAATCAAACTTGCCAAAGCACCAAGTAATGATCCCAGACTCACATATCTTCGAGAAGTTGAATATTGGGTAGAGGGTGGTAACGGTGAAATTTCTGTTGCTGGTCGCGCTGCATTGGACGCACTACAAGAGACTTTGAAACTATCATCTGAAGACGCGGCTGCAATTGAAACTCAGGTTTTAGCACCTATCGAAGACAAAAAGAAAAAATTGCAGCGATATGAGCTAGCGTTCCGCGACGAGATTAAAAAAGGGTTTCCTCTTAGCGATAAAACCCGCCATAACTTGAAACGTCTTCAGCAAGCGTTAGGACTCAGAGATGAAGATATAGCTTTAATCGAAGCTCCGATAATTGCCGAACAGCCACTTATTACACCTCCGGTAGGTGTCAATCCTCCACCTCCCCAAAATAGCAATTTTCTAAACTATGTGATAGCGGGAATCATCGGAGTAGCTATTGGCGGTACTATAGTATATGTTTTTCGACCTATATCTACACCTCAAATTACAGAAAATGTCTGTGTTCAAGAGCCGTATAGCTTGAACGACAGAATTAGCTTGGGTGAAAAAATTTTATTAAAACAAGATACAAATCCAGATAAAGAAGCTGGAGTTAAAGCATTTGCTAAAGGTGATTGTCAGGCTGCTATTGATAAGTTAAATTCATATCGCGCAACTAATCGTACAGATCCAGAAGCATTGATTTACTTGAATAACGCTCAGGCTCGGCAGAAAGGTAATTTTCTCAAAATTGCTGTGAGCGTACCTATTGGCAATAATTTGGAATTATCACAAGAGATGCTACGCGGTGTAGCTCAGGCTCAAGATGAACTGAATAAAAATGGTGGCATTAATGACAAGCTATTGCAGGTGGTGATTGCTAATGATGATAATGACCCAAATATAGCCTCAAATATTGCCACCCAGTTTGTTAACGATAACAGCATTTTGGCTATTGTCGGGCCTAACTCTACTAGTGCCTTAATTAATGCTGCCACTGTGTACCTCCAGAAGGGGAACGGGCTAGTGATGATATCTCCCACCAGTTCTGCTCCACTGCCTCAATACTACAACTATATATTCCGCACTAGTCTCCGTACTAACCTAGTGGCAGAAAAACTGTCTAATTACGCGATCAAGAATGTTCCTAATAGCAATATTCTTGTTTGTGCTTATTATTCCACCAGTATTGATCATCAATCGCTCAAAGATGAGTTTGCCAAAGCGATAAGGTCTGTTGGCGGACAGATTAATCACACAGATTGTGATATTTCTGCCTCCAACTTTGACCCCAATGCAGTGATTTCTCAAGCTATTGCCAGTGGTGCAAATGGCTTGCTATTAACTTTCCCGATAGACGAAAGGAAGAAAGGTCTAGCGGTGGCACAAGCTAACAAAGGTCGTTTGCCTCTATTTAGCAATCCTGGTCCGTATACGCAAAAAATTCTACAGGAGGGGAAAGGCGATGTTGACGGCATGGTACTTGCCGTCCCTTGGTATCCTCAAGCATTTACTGGTAATCCTTTTGGGCAGAATGCTCTGAAACTTTGGGGTGGTACAGTGAATTGGCGAACGGCGACGACTTATGACGCTACTTTAGCGATCATCGCAGGTTTGCGGCAAACCAACAAGCGTAATGAATTGCAGAAGGTGCTGCACAATCCAAGTTTTTCAGTTGATGGTGCAACGGGAAAGATTCAGTTTTCCCCATCAGGCGATCGCATAAACAATAAAATCTTCTTAGTCAAAGTTCAACAAAAATCTGGAACTAATGAATATGAGTTTGTAGCGATTCAACCTTAGTTTTGAAGCTTTACTTAATAGCGATCGCACTTACTCATTCTGATATTTCAAAATAGCGAATAGAGAAATCACGGAAATCTAATTGACAGTCAACTGCATATTCTTTACTTGGGGGGCGGCTGTCAATACGGTTCGGATAAGGTTTTTTAATGATACATCCTAGATTGCAAAGACGCGATAAATCGCCGTCTTTACAATAATCAGTCCTTTGTCTTGACGGCGATTTATCGCGTCTCTTGCCTTAACCGAACCGTATTGGGGCGGCTGTGGCTTTGATGAATAAAGCTGCGGGCGATCGCTTTATTGGTCAGGCGAATAAAGCACAGTAGCCGGGACAACCAGTGCCCCTCACCTTCGACAGTCTGTCTTTTGACACAAATTCAGTTTCAGCAAAGAATGTAGACATAAAAAAATGCGTTAGAGTGTGACAATTAATGCCTTCCCTCAAATATTTTTCAAAGCCCTTCATCTTCCTCCTTTCGACGTTGATAGCTACGCCCGTACTTGCTCATACCGTACAGATGTCAGGCGATGTTGGAGCTACCTTTCATATTGAACCCAATGACAATCCCCAGGCTGGAAAACCTTCCCTTGCTTGGTTTGCTTTAACTCACAGAAGTGGGCGCATCATTCCCCTATCGCAATGTAATTGTCAGCTCGCAGTATATGCGGTTCCTCATGAGAAAAATGCTCCGCCTCTGATCAGTCCAACCTTAAAACCTGTCAATGGCGATCGTTATCAAGGGATTCCCGGTGCTGAAATTACTTTCCCTACAGTCGGAGAATACGAATTGAAACTGAGTGGATACCCGAAAAAAAATACTGGATACAATGGTCGATTTATACCTTTCACGCTAACCTACAAGATTATCGTTGCTGGAAGTTAAGTAATTTTTCCAACAATATTTGAAGTGAAAGTTACTGAATCTGCCATCAACAAAAAGAAGTAAGATTATGGGTCACAAGTTCAAAAATATTGCAATTATTTTCCAGTTAACCTTTGGATTACTGCTGCATTTTTCACATCCTGCTTTTGCTCAAACATCAGCGTCAGTGCTACCAGCAAAACAGGATAAACCATTAGTAAACGATACTGCCGAAAATACTGTCCAAGGGCAGGTCACTTCGGTATCCCAACTTTCAGATGTTAAACCTACTGATTGGGCTTTTCAAGCGTTGCAATCCTTAGTAGAACGCTATGGATGTATCACCGGATATTCTGACTCAACCTATCGTGGTAATCGTGCCCTCAGCCGTTATGAATTTGCCGCAGGTGTCAATGCTTGTTTGAGCCGGGTGAATGAATTGCTGGCCTCTACAACAAACAGTCTAGTAAAAAAAGACGACTTAGTGCTGTTGCAAAAGTTACAGGAGAGTTTTGCCGCAGAACTGGCGACCCTACGCGGTCGGGTGGATGGGCTGGAAGTGCGTGCTGCCACTGTAGAAAAGCAACAGTTTTCTACAACGACGAAGCTCTATGGTAACGCCCTCTTTTCCTTGACGGCTATTGGGGGTAACAAACAGGCTGATGGTAGTGGCGCACAGGTGAGTCGTAATCTGATTGCCAGTGATTTCCTGTGGCTGACTCTTGATACTAGTTTTACTGGTACTGACCTGTTGAGAACTCGGTTACAAGCTAGCAATACGCCTAATTTGCAGGTTGCCACTGGCACGAACATGGGACGGTTGACACTAGATGATTATGACAGCCCTAATCAACTGACTTTAGCTAAATTATCGTATCAATTTAAGCTAGGAGACAAACTCACCATCCATGTTGGTGCAAATGATGAACTACATGAAATGCTGGATGACGATGTGGATGCTGTTTCTCCTCTGGGTGATCATGTTAATGGTTCCATCTCACTCTTTGGGCAGTTCAATCCCATCTTCGCTATAGGCGGGGAAGATGTTGCCGGTGGTTCTCTCACTTATGAGTTTAGCAAGGCAGTGAGACTTAGCGCCGCATATGCTGCTGGTGGCAATAGCAATAATCCAAATTCGGGACTTTTCGGCGGGACTTATGTGGGTTTGACTGAACTTACCTTACGTCCAATCGACCATTTGACTTTTGCACTCACCTATACACATTCTTACAGTACTAACGATGATGATCCGAACAATGCGCTCAATACTGGTACAGGCAGTATCAATGCCAATGACCCCTTTAATGGCAGTCCTACTTCTGCTAACTCCTATGGTGTAAACATGGCTTATGATGTTAGTCGTAAATTCACCTTGGCAGCGTCGGCAGGCTTTACATACGCCCATGCGGAAGGAGGTGACAATCAGGGAGCCAATGCGGACATTGTGAACTGGTCGGTAACGGCAGCATTTCCCGATTTGGGTGGAGAAGGAAACTTAGGGGGGTTTATGATTGGACTACCGCCGAAGGTGACTAGTAATGATGTTGCAACTCGCGTAGATCCTAATAGCTCGCTGGAATTAGAGTTGTTTTACCGCTATGCCATCAATGACGCTATTGCGGTAACACCGGGAGTAATTGTAGTTACCAACCCAGAACAAAACAGCCATAATGACACAATCTATATTGGTACAGTCCGAACAACCTTCTCTTTCTAGGCGTTTGAGTAGCATCCATAGTAGAGTATGGCGCAAAGGGGACTAATATTTGTTTTGTATTTTAGAGCTTTACTTAATAGCGATCGCACTGACTCATTCTGATATTTCAAAATAGCGATCGCACTGACTCATTCTGATATTTCAAAATAGCGATCGCACCCAATCTTTAACTTACAGCAACTCGATAAATTCATCAACACTCAGTCCAACCTATCTGATAATTGCTCGTAAAGTTCCTTTGTCTAATTCTTGATTATTCGGAACAATAACTTCACTAAATGGCTCATCTCCACATAAAATAATGTGGCTTTCACGTTGTCGCAAAACATAAAAACCAGCCTTTCCCAAAGCTATGCTTTGTCTCCCCTCCCCGCAGGCGGGGAGGGGTTGGGGGTGGGGTTCCTTAGTCTCAAAAAATCAAAAAAGCCAAAATCCCTCACAAAATATCTGGATTTTCTCCCAACTCTCTCAATCTAGCTGCTAAACGAGCCGCTTTTGCAACTGCGGTTTGTGCTTGTGCAGCAGCAGCTTCGTCTGGTAACAAAACCAAATTCCCAGCTACATCATAAAACCGCAACCATATCGCCGTTTCTCTGTCTATTGTTCCCTCACTCGTTCCCAACCATAAACCTAACTTTTGACACCACAACCAACCACGCTCATTTGATGTCAAAGATTGATATTGCTGATTGTGATCTAAATGCCACCCTTGCAAAGAAGTCGGATCAAAGGGGTCATAGACAAAATAATCTGAAGTATGAAAAGTTTGTTCGTAAAGGTCTTTCTTAACAGTCTTATCTATTTTGGCTGTAGATGGTGACATTAATTCTACAATCACATCAGGATAACGACCGTTTTCTTCCCACACTACCCAACCTTGACGAGAATTAGTCCCGTCCACATTCAGGACAGCAAAGAAATCGGGGCCACGGAAATCCTGGTTACGTACTTGGGCGCTGCTGTAATAAATAAACATATTGCCACCAGTGAAGAAATCATTCCGGTCAATCCAAGCTTGTTGCAATGACCGAATCAGGACATTCATCGCAATACGGTGGCGATTTGATTCCAAGGGTTCTCCGTCATCAAAAATTAAATCTGTGGGCGGTGTGGGGTGTTCCCAGTCTACAACGGCTGTTGGGTTGTTTTCGGTAGTCATGAGCGATCGCCTTTCTCAGAAAGCCTTAGATTTTTATCATAAATTATTCTTCACCCAATCTCGAAAATTACGCATAGCTTGACTTCTCCCAATTGTTAAACACTGCTGAACATATTCATTGACTAATTCAACGATTGGGATATCAGGAAAATTAGGACTAGATTTAGATTTTATATATTTTCCTTCTTTTAGCAACAAAATTTCTAAACCTTGTTGTGTATGTCGCCAGAGTTCAGGAACTCTCAAAATTTCATAATTATCAAATCTAGTGCGAGAAGTAATATCAATTTCGATTGCTAAATCTGGTGGTGGGTCTATATTTAAATCTATGCGATTTTTCCCAATTACAGCAGCTTGATTTTGAATATAAAAACTGGTATCTGGTTCTAATGCTTGCCGCGATCGCTCATTTTTAAGTGTTGTGGAACCAAAAGGTTCAAAATCAATTTGGAGTTCGTCTAACAAGATTTTGACTAAATCACCAATAAGTTCTTTATCCTTTTCGTGTTCTGCTAAGGGAACCAGAATTTCTAACCAACCATCACTATAAGAAATACGTGCAGCACGTTTTTCTCCCATTTCTTCTAAAATATTTTCTAACTGCTGCCAACTAATATCTTTGAGCAACATTTGTTGACCAGGTTTAACAATAATTTGTTGCAGTTTTAAAAGCATATCACCTTGGAAACTGGATGTAGCAGATTGAATTTAGAAATAAAGTTTCTTAGTATCTAGGCATAAACAAAAGTTTGTAGTAAGGACTTTAGTCCTGATAATCTCTGCTCTAAGCGATAAATCGCTCACTACAAACTCAGAGTTTAATTATCTCTACCTACTTTAAAGTATATCGCCTTTGACTATGAGTGTAGAAATTAGTTAAAACAAATCCTTGACAGAATCTTTGACTGTTTCAATGTTGTGATAAATTCTGAATTTTTAGTTTTTACTTGTTAAAGGAATACGGATGATAAACTCTGTACCACATCCTGGGGTAGAATCAACTTCAATAGTTCCTCCATGTTTGTCTACAACAATTTGATAGGCGTTCGCCATTCCTAATCCGATTCCTTTGCCCACAGGTTTAGTAGTAAACATATGGTCAAATACCCGTTGCTTGACATCCTCTGACATCCCAATACCATTATCGGAAATCTGAACGATCGCGTCATGAGTTGATTGGTCAATTTGCGTTTGGAGCTTAATTTGATTAGGATTACTTTTAAGATTCTCAGAACTGCGTTTTTGGCTGACTTCTTCCAGTGCATCGATCGCATTCACCAAAACATTCATAAACACCTGATTCAGTTGCCCTGCGTAGCATTCTACTAGGGGTAAATCACCGTATTTCTTAACGATCTGAATTTCTGGTAGATTGGGCGTGGCTGTGAGGCGACGGTTCAGAATCATTAGAGTGTTGTCTAATCCTTCATGAATATCTACAAATTTCATGTCTGCTTCATCGAGGCGCGAGAAATTACGTAGCGACAGCACAATTTCACGAATGCGCTTGGTTCCCACTTGCATTGATGTCATTAGCTTGGGTAAATCTTCTGCCAGAAACTCAATATCAAGGTCTTGGGCGCGATCGCGAATTTCTGGTGTCGGATTTGGGTAGGTTTGTTCATAAAGCTTTAGCAAATCGAGGATGCCTTGGCTATATTCACTGGCATGGTTGAGGTTCGCATGAATAAAATTGGCAGGATTATTGATTTCGTGTGCCACTCCAGCAACCAGTTGTCCCAGACTAGACATTTTTTCGGTTTGGATGAGTTGAGCTTGGGTATTTTGCAATTCTTTCAAAGTTTTGCTGAGTTGCTGCGCCTGCTGGCTGGAAATAAAGGCGCGATCGCGAATCTGTTCATATAGTTGCATCTGTCGCCATGCACCGATCAACCCAACCATCAACAATCCTCCCAAAACCGTAGCCAACAGGTTCAACGCCTGCAATGGCGATTCGATATTTTCTTGTGGCACAATCAACGCTACCGACCAATTTGCTTCTCTGAGAGGAGTGTAAGCAACATAACTCCACTTACCATCCAGTTGAGCCAATTCAATGTTTGTGCGTTTAGCCACCATTTGTTGGGTAATTTCAACTAACCTGGGATTGGGGGAGTTGAGGAAACTCTGGGCGACTTTTTCGCGTGTACCAATTAGCTGCGTGTTGGGATGGGCAATGGGAATTCCTTGAGAATTCAGCGCAAAGGCATAGCTGCCCTTGCCTTGATGTAAATTGCTGATCACCTCAACTACCCGCTTAATCGGAATACCTCCCATTAACACACCTGCTGGCTTTGTGCCTGTTTCGGCAGGAATCGGCGAACTAATTTGAATCTGTAACTGTTTGTTTGTGCGTCCAATAATTGGATCGGCAGCTATCGTTTCACCCGCCATACTCCGCTGAAAAAATTCTCGATCTTTAGCATTGAGATGACTCCCCTGAGTATTAATTGCTGTACCATCTGGTGTGACCAACCCGATGAGCAAAAACGTTTGCAGGCGTGTCACCTCAGATTGTAAGTAAGGTTCCATCACAGACCAATCTACCGATCGCACCGCAAGAGAATTTGCCAAAGTCTTAATTTCTGTCTTCCGAATGGCTAACCAGTTATCAATATCCTCCTGACCTTGGTGTGTTTTTAACAGTGCTTGCTCCTTGAGACTATCGAGCAACAACCCCTTAACAATGTTGTAACTAGTGATGGCGGTGGCACTAATGCTAATAGACAGAATCACCACAATTGATAACAACAGTAGATTTCGCGATCGCCATTTCAATGAGTAGTAATTTTTGGCGCTTGGGGCATACTGTCGGGGGTTGATTTTCAACCAGCCTTTGCGTAATTTAAGCATGATCGTCGCTTTGTTCCAAGTTAAAATTTAAAAAGCAAAAGAAAGATGTCTTTTTACTTTTGTTGAGTAGAGATTTGAATGACAAACTCTGTGCCCTGTCCAAGCTCTGAAGTGCAGGAGAGTGAACCGCCATGTCCTTCCACCACAATTTGCCGAGCGATCGCTAATCCCAATCCTGTGCCTTTTCCTACAGGCTTGGTGGTGAACAAATGGTCAAATACTCGTTGCTTGACCTCCGGTGACATCCCCACGCCATTATCAGCAATCTTAATCAGAATGTGCTGACCTGAGTCTGCTAAACGGGTTTGAATGGTAATGCAATTGGGATTGGCTAAAATGGCTGACAAACTCCGCTCTGTATTGTATTCTTCAAGTGCATCAATGGCATTTGCCAACAAGTTCATAAACACCTGATTAAGTTGTCCAGCAAAGCATTCCACTAAGGGGAATTTGCCATAGTCTTTTATCACATCAATTGCCGGACGGTTTTCGTTAGCTTTTAAACGATGTCTCAGAATCAAAATAGTACTGTCAATGCCATCGTGAATATTAAAGGGCACTTTGTAATCTTTATCTGCTCTGGAGAAGGTTCGCAGACTAGTGCTGATACTGCGGATACGGTTAACACCCAGTTTCATCGAGTCCAGCAACTTAGGTAAATCTTCGCGTAAATAATTCAAGTCCATCGCATCAATTTCGTCTTCAATGTCTGAGCCGGGATTTGGAAATTTCTCTTGGTAAAGCTTAATTAGCCCAAACAAATCGTTGATATAATCTTTTGCTGGTTCTAAGTTGCCGGCAATAAAGCCGACAGGATTATTGATTTCATGGGCAACGCCTGCTACCAGATTACCAAGGGCAGACATTTTTTCACTCTGCACTAGTTGCAATTGCATCGCTTGGAGTTCTTCCAACGCTTGTTCTAATTGTTGCTTTTGCTGTTGCAGCAATTGTTGTGCTTCCTGGCGTTCGGTGATGTCTTCAGAGGTGCCAAGGATGCCAAAAACGTTTCCTTCTTTATCTTTTAGCAGAATTTTGTTTGTATTCGACCAGATATGTTTTCCGTCTGCTTGCTGCACGGTTTCGATAATGTTGAGTTCAGCTTGTCCAGACTCCATAATGCGGCGATCGCGCTCGACAAAAAAATCTGATTGCTCACGAGTCCAGGGAAGATCGTAATCTGTTTTACCAATAATATTTTCTGGCCCTCTGTTCTCGTAAGTTTGAGCAAAGTTCTGGTTACAGCCTAAATAAACACTATTGCGGTCTTTCCAAAAAACAGACTGGGGGATATTGTCGATAATTAACCGCAAGAATTGTTCAGTCTGTCCAAGGTTTTTGAGAGTATCTTGTGCTTGCTGATAAAGTCGGGCGTTTTCCAGGGAAATTGCAGCTTGAGTGCATAACAGATTCAGAATTTCGACGCGATCGCTGGTAAACGCCCCAGTGGTAAGATTGTTTTCTAAATACAAAATCCCCAACAGTTTGCCTTGATACAGAATCGGCGTACACAGCAAGCTTTTGGGTTGCTGACGAATGATGTAGGGGTCAGCTATCAGTGCCGGATACACTGTTGTATCAATGATGACGGTAGGTTGCAAGCTGCGTTTGACGGTGTAAATTAAGCTATGGGGAACGTCTGCGCTATCTTCCACAAAAATGGACTGTAGCACGGTTGATTGCTGCCCAACTTGAGCAGTCGCCTCAACGACCAATCTATCTTCTTTGAGCAGTATTAACGCACACTTATCTGCTCCAGCATTTTGAATCACTACTTGCAGTAGCTTCGTGAGTAATTTATCCAGTTCGATTTCACTGGAGAGAGTCTGAGAGGCTTTGATAACTGTTGGCAAATCTAGCATTACTGATGTATTGATACTAGATGTTACTGATTTATTTAAGCTTGGGTGCAAGGTAGCAATGCTGTCAATATTTGCGATCGTCTCATTGGGCGTGAGTGGCGATACTCTTTCAGAGTCACTTCGTGAACTCGTCCGTTGTAAGATGGGAGCTAGCAATTGCGGATAACGCTGTTCTAGGTCATCGACTTTGGCTTTAGCATCCCAGCGCGTGTAGCAATAGTAAGCATTAATCAAATACTCTTGGGCAATGCGTTCTTTGCCCCATTCTAAATAAAACTTGGCTGCGAGTTCGTTGGCGATCGCTTCTTCGTTGAGGTATTCGTTTTCTTTGGCTTTAGCAATGGCGCGATCGTATAACTCGATTGCATCCATGTAGTTGCTAGAAATTCTTGCCATTTCCGCAGATAACAATAGATATCGATGTAGAAAGTTTTCTGGGCAATTATTCGCCCAGGTTTTCAGAGTTTGTTGATGCTCTCGAATAATTTCCCAATCCTGTTTTTTATCCTCTAATGTCGCATCGGAATAGAGTGCTACCAAACTGAGTGGATAATAGAAATGATACTGAATAATTGGGAAGAAACCAGAGTTACAATCAAGGGTTTTCTCAGCTTCTTCTGCCGCTTTAACGGCATCTGCATAGCGACCATAAAGGTACGACAATTGTATTTTGAGAAAGCAGTACCAATTAATTCCATGATCAAAGTTATTTTTCTGTCTCCAAACTTCTATATAGAGAATATCTTCGCCATTGCGATCGTCTAATAAATCGGTGTTTTTAGATATGCCTTGCAAGTTCAGTAGAAACTGCTGCTGTAAACTAAATGCATACAGCATATTGACATCATTCACTTGTTGTACATAGCTCAGATATTTCTCAGTTTCCGCGTAGATATCTGATAGGCGATCGCCCTTAATTAACATCGCCCAAATCAGAAACGAAACTGCCCAGACACCAAACACCAAATTTCCAGTTTCTTGACTGACTTGGAATGATTTTTGAGAAATTTGCAAATTCGTTTTTAAATGCTGATTATAGGGATTAATTGTGTGGGCAAAGATATTATTAGTCTTAGGAATAAATTGGGTGCTATTGAAGTGATGATCAAGTTTTAGTGCTAACGTACCGAACTCATAAGCAGTTTCATAACTTCCTTGATTTGCCAGACTCATTCCATACAGACAGTAAGCAAAACCAGAGCTTTCTGCATTGCCATATCTCAACGATAAATTGATCATTAATAGAGGAATCAGGCAAGTGAGATGTTGATCTCCTCCCATATAAGCAGCTGCCCAAAGGTCAGCTAAAAGACCCATGCAGACTTTCTTATCTGGATCTATCATTTCAGGCAGATCGAATAAATCTGCTGTACGAACCGTTTGAAGTTTAGCTTTTAATTCTTGAAGTTCAGTTTCGATGGCAGCTTGCTGTTCTTCAGAAGTGACAGGCAGATGCATCCCCATGATGCTCAAACCTTTTAGCCCAGCTTCAAAGCCAGCTTCGATATTTTCACCCTGAGTCATTTTCAGGTACATCTGAATTCTATAAATATCTGCCTGTTCAAACTTATTTTGGCTATAATTTAAGGCGAGATTGAATAATCTCTCTGCTTTGTCAAAATTGCCAGTTAAATATTCACATTCCGCAGATAGTCGATATAATTCAAATGTGAGTTTATACTGAGTTAGCCAACTTTCTTCTATTAGCAATTCTCTGCCTAACGTGAAATATTTAACTGCTGCTTTATAAGCAGTGGAAGTTTTGGCTTTCTTGCCAGCAATTAAATTTAGTTTAGCCAGTTCATATATTTGGGATTGTTGGGTAATTATATCAATCCCCTCATTTAACTGATTAACAATATCAAAAATTCTGGCTTCAAGTGCTTGAGATGACGTATTGTTTAACAGTAATTGCCCAATTTTTAAATGAGTAGCTTTTCTTTGAGATTCAGGAATCAGGGAATAGGCAGCTTGCTGAACGCGGTCATGAAGAAATTTGTAAGAACAGGAGTCAGGAGAATTGTGTTGCTGAAATTCAGAATTCAGAATTTTTAATTCTGACTCCTCTTGATAGAATTTGTAGACCTCATTGGTAGGGATAATCAACCCATCTTGCACAGCTTTCCAAAAGTCTGCGACTGTTTCCACCTGGGATTTTTCATGGACGATCGCTAATGTCGCTAAATCAAATTGGTTTCCCACACAAGCCGCTAACTTCAAAACTTCTTGAGTCTGTGTTGGCAACTTCTGAAGTTGAAGTGCCATGAACTCTACCACATCATCAGTGAGAGCCAGCGATCGCACCTGAGCAATATCACATTCCCAATAACCACCGTCAAAATTAAATGTAATTAGTTGATCTTGATGTAGCGCTTTGAGAAACTGGGTACTGAAGAAAGGATTACCTTTGGTTTTACTCAATACTAACTCTGTTAACAGTGCGGCTAACGCTAGGGAGCAACTCAATGTATCTGCAACCAAATGATTGATAGAAATCTGATCGAGGGGAGCTAAGGTAATCGTATTGACTGTAACGCCTAACTTCTGAATCTCTTCCAAAGTCAGCATCAGCGGATGTACTGGGTTGACTTCGTTATCTCGATAAGCACCAATTAATAGTAGATAGCCGATGTCAGCTTCGCTGATTAACAAGTGCATTAACTTTAAAGAAGCAGAATCTGCCCATTGCAAGTCATCAATAAAGATTACCAATGGATGTTCTGGTGCAGTGAAGACTTGAGTGAACTTCAAGAACAGCAAATTGAAGCGATTTTGTGCCGCATTCCCAGAGAGTTCGGGCGCAGGAGGCTGTTTACCAATCATACTTTCCAGTTCTGGAATCACCTCAATCATCACTTGTCCGTTCTCACCCAAAGCAGAGAGAATTTTGCACTTCCACTGCTCGAATTGAGCATCAGTTTCACTTAACAGTTGCCCGATTAAGTCTCGAAAGGCTTGCACAAAGGCAGAGAAGGGGATATTACGCTGGAACTGGTCAAATTTACCTTTAATGAAATAACCCCGTTGTCGCACAATTGGCTTGTGGACTTCGTTAACCACAGCAGTTTTGCCAATCCCAGAGAAGCCTGCTATCAACATAATTTCTGTGCTTCCCTGAGTGACACCCTCAAAGGCATCTAGTAAGCTTTGAACTTCGGCTTGGCGACCGTAAAGTTTTTCTGGGATAATGAAGCGATCGCAAATATCCCGCTCACCTAATTTAAAGGATTTAATCGAGCCAATTTCCTGCAATTGCTCCAAACATTTTTCTAAATCAAATTTCAGCCCTAATGCACTCTGATAGCGATCTTCAGCATTTTTCGCCATCAATTTCATCACAATGTCATTCAGAACTTCGGGAATTTCTTCTTCCCTCCTGCCTCCTAATTGATCTGGTTGCTTGGCAATATGACAGTGAACCAACTCCATCGGATCATTAGACTGAAAGGGTAACTGTCCAGCCAGCAATTCATAGAAGGTAACGCCGAGGGAGTAATAATCACTGCGATAGTCAATTCCGCGATTCATCCGCCCGGTTTGTTCCGGGGAAAGGTAGGCGAGGGTACCTTCTAAGACATTAGGACTTTGAATTTCGCGGGTTTCTCTAGGTAAAAGAGAGGCAATGCTAAAATCAATCAACTTGACTTGCTTAGTTTCCGGGTTAATCAGGATGTTGGCTGGCTTGATGTCTTTGTGGATAACCCGATGGCGATAGAGTCCGTCAAGAATATTGCTCAGAGCGATCGCAATATATAAAAACTCTTCCAAGAAATTTGGATTACTCCCCCTGACTGTTTTCATCCATTCTTTGAGAGAAATACCGCCGAAATCCTCCATTACCAGAACATAACTGTGGCGGTAAGGTTCCAGACTATAGGGATGAACAATACCAGGTAGGTCAATATTTTTAGCGATCGTGTACTGATTGCGGAAATGGAGCAGTTCGCTGAAGTTAGGATACTCTTGCTGGAGCAGTTTGATAATGACCGGAAGTTGATCAATCTCTCGAATTGCACGGAAAACCAGGGTTCTAAAGCTTGTATAAAGTTGTTCACTAATTTGATAGCCTGGAATTTGGGCGATCGGCTCAACTGCTGTATTCATTTGTATCAACTCTTCTTGAAGCTCAACTTATTATTAAAATAGGACTTACGCATTCACAGAACTAACTAAATATGGGTATGGATTTTCAGGCATTCAAGTTTGATTTTTCACTATTAGCCAGCGATGCCGAACGCGAGTACGTCTGGTAGAGAAGGCGGGCTACGCCTACGCTAGTGATCTAAAGATAGTGGCCAATAGCCTGAAACGACCGAATTTGGTTAGACACATGAAAGTCATTTTGTACAGTGCGTAAGATCCTATAAAAGTATTTTTCCCAACAGTTAGCTTTTTTTAACTCAGTTGCAACTTATTTAAGGTTGGAATGTGCTGGTTCGCATCTCAATTTAGAAATGGCGGCGACTGATGAAATGCTGGCGGCTGAAGTTTTTCAACTATAGCGGTTCTGATTAGCCTTGCAGTTCGAGTCCGAGGCAGGCCAGTTGGCTGATCGAGAATGCTGCAAGATTTCCGGTAAAATCAAGTTCTGAGGACTGTGGATTTGGGAGAAATTTGGGGTGCCTACACTTGGCGTTAACATTGACCACATTGCCACCATCCGGCAAGCACGGCGGACGGTGGAACCAGACCCCGTGGCGGCGGCGGTGCTGGCAGAATTAGGGGGTGCAGATGGGATTACGGTGCATCTGCGCGAAGATCGGCGGCATATCCAAGACAGGGATGTGCTACTGTTGCGGCAAACAGTGCGATCGCATCTTAATTTAGAAATGGCCGCTACAGATGAAATGCTAGCGATCGCTCTCGATATCAAACCAGATTACGTGACTTTAGTCCCCGAAAAGCGCGAAGAAGTCACAACAGAAGGCGGACTAGATATTATCGGACAAATTGCTAGAATAGGTGAGATAGTTGATAAATTGCAAAGTGCTAGCATTCCAGTTAGTTTATTTATCGACGCAGAACCAGCACAAATCGAAGCATCTGTCAAGGTACAGGCGCAGTTTATTGAATTGCACACCGGACAATATGCTGAAGCTAAGGATGAAACAAATCGCCAGCGAGAATTAGCCATATTAGCTAAAGGGTGTGAACAAGCGATTCAAGCAGGATTGCGAGTCAACGCTGGTCATGGACTTACCTACTGGAACGTCTATCCGGTGGGTGCGCTTCCAGGTATGGAAGAACTCAACATTGGTCATACCATCATCAGTCGGGCAGCATTAGTAGGTATTGAAAGGGCAGTCCGCGAGATGAAACAAGCTATAAGAGGGGATGGGGCATAGGGCATAGGGCATGGGGCATAGGGCATTGGGCATTGGTTCTTAATTCTGCTCCCTCATCTCCCTCATCTCCCCCAATCC
>NZ_JABXKM010000144.1:0-8110 GCF_017115025.1 Nostoc sp. NOS(2021)
CAATGCCCAATGCCCAATGCCCAATGCCCAATGCCCAATGCCCAATGCCCCAATATATATGCATCTTGTGGAAGTTCCTCAAATATCAATATCCATAGCAGACTAGAGAAAGAAGAACAAAATATATCTGACACGTTTTCAAGCAGCGAAGGCTGTAAATAGCTAAGGAGGAATTTATGCGTGCAGTACTGATGGCAGGCGGTTCGGGAACGCGGCTTCGCCCGTTAACTTGCGATCTGCCCAAACCGATGGTGCCGATTCTAAATCGACCAATTGCCGAACATATTATCAATCTCCTCAAAAGACATCAAATTACAGAAGTGATTGCGACATTGCATTATTTACCAGATGTCTTGCGAGACTATTTTCAAGATGGCAGCGATTTTGGTGTCCAGATGACCTATGCCGTCGAAGAAGATCAGCCTTTAGGTACAGCAGGCTGTGTGAAAAACATTGCTGAACTTCTTGATGAAACCTTTTTAGTGATTAGCGGTGATAGCATAACAGATTTCGACCTCACGGCAGCGATCGCATTTCACAAACAAAATAAGTCAAAAGCTACTTTGATTTTGACCAGGGTTCCCAACCCAATTGAATTTGGGGTGGTGATTACCGATGAGGAAGGACGGATTCGGCGATTTTTAGAAAAACCCTCTAGTAGTGAAATTTTTTCTGATACCGTCAACACTGGCACTTACATTCTCGAACCAGAAGTTTTGGAATATCTGCCAGCAAACACTGAATGCGACTTTTCCAAAGACTTATTCCCCTTACTACTAGCAAAAGAGGAGCCAATGTATGGTTACATTGCTCAAGGTTACTGGTGTGACGTTGGTCACTTAGATGCCTACCGTGAGGCTCAGTATGATGCCTTAGATCAGAAAGTGCAACTGGATTGTGCCTATAAAGAAGTTTCCACTAAGTTATGGGTGGGTCAAAATACTTACATCGACCAGACGGCTATGATTGAAGCCCCAGCAGTGATTGGTGACAATTGCCGCATCGGGGCAAGAGTACAGATTGAGGCAGGAAGCGTAATTGGGGATAATGTCACTATTGGTGCTGATGCGAATCTCAAACGTCCGATAGTGTGGAATGGGGCAATCATTGGCGACGAAGCACATCTTTCTGCCTGTGTGATTTCCCGTGGCACTCGTGTAGACCGCCGCGCCCATGTATTAGAAGCTGCTGTTGTGGGTTCGCTTTCCACGGTGGGAGAAGAAGCCCAAATTAGCCCTGGTGTGCGCGTTTGGCCCAGTAAAAAGATTGAGTCAGGGGCAATTTTAAACATTAACTTGATTTGGGGGAACACCGCCCAACGGAATTTATTTGGACAACGTGGTGTGCAAGGATTAGCTAATATCGACATCACCCCAGAATTCGCCGTGAAATTGGGAGCTGCTTACGGTTCTACCTTGAAACCTGGTTCTAAGGTAACGGTTTCCCGTGACCAGCGTAATGTCTCTCGGATGGTGACGCGATCGCTGATTGCTGGTTTAATGTCAGTAGGTGTTGATATTCAAAACCTCGATGCCACAGCTATCCCCATCGCCCGCACGGTTATACCCACAATGTCAGTAGTTGGTGGTATTCATGTGCGGGTACACCCCGATCGCCCCGACTACATTCTGATCGAATTTATGGATGCCAAGGGCATTAATATCTCCAAAGCCCTGGAAAAGAAAATTGAAGGCGCTTACTTTAAGGAGGATATGCGGCGGGCGCTAATTCATGAAATTGGCGATGTATCTTATCCCAGCCAAGTCATTGAGCGGTACTGCACTGCTTTTGAGAAACTGTTGCATGTTCATACACTCCGCAACAGTCGGGCAAAAGTGGTGATTGACTATGTTTATGCCGTATCGGGGGCAGTTTTACCCCAAATGTTAGATAAATTTGGTGCTGATGCAGTGGTGCTGAATGCCAGTGTCAATAAAACAGCCATGTCAATCACTGATAGGGAAGGACTGCTGACTCAGTTAGGTCATGTAGTGGAGGCATTGAAAGCTAACTTTGGTGTGCAAGTATCAGCTAATGGAGAACAGCTGATTTTAGTTGATGAATCAGGCTTCCCAATTCGGGGAGAAATGTTAACAGCACTGATGGTGGACATGATATTAACGGCTAACCCCAGAGGAACAGTAGTAGTACCAGTTCATGCTTCCAGTGCTATAGAACAAGTCGCCCGCCGCCACGATGGCAGAGTGATTCGCACTAAAGCCAATCCTACAGCCTTAATGGAGGCTTGTCAGACAAATCAAAATGTGGTAATAGGAGGTAGTGGAGAGACTGGTTTTATTTTTCCGCAACTGCATCCGGGATTTGATTCCATGTTCTGCATTGCTAAGATAATTGAGATGTTGACTATACAGGAGCGATCGCTTGCTGCTGCTCGGTCAGAATTGCCCCGTGTAATTCACAAAAGTTATACAGTACGCTGCCCGTGGACAGCCAAGGGTGCTTTGATGCGTTACTTGGTAGAAACTCACCCAGCCCAAAACCTAGAACTCATCGATGGGGTGAAAGTTTGTCAACCTTATGATGACAGTTGGCTGTTAGTTTTACCAGATGCCAGCGAACCACTGGTGCATTTGTATGCAAATAGCAACGATCGCGATTGGGTAGATGAGACTATCAGAAACTACCGCAGCCGTGTGCAAACGTTTGTCGAAAGACAACAAGAATATCAACCCGCCGAAGTGTAATTTGTAACTCGTAATTCGTAATTGAATTCTTTAATTACGAATTACGAATTAGCAATTACGAATTATTTTAATAATGGTATCGACAAGAAATAATCGTTAGATAGGCATCCTCCACCGCATAAACTAAACGATTTGTATCATCAATTCGCCGCGACCAAAATCCAGCTAAGTTTTCCCGTAGAGATTCTGGCTTACCTATACCCTCAAAAGGCATTCGCATCGTCTCCTCAATCAGTCTATTGATTCTTTTGAGTGTCTTCTTGTCTTGCCCTTGCCAGTAAAGATAATCAGCCCAAGCCTCATCCGTCCATGCCAGCATTCTAGTCATTGAGCAAATCTCGTTCCACCACTTTCCCCTGCTTGAATTGAGCAATAGAACGTTCCAAATGGGCTGCATTTGTCGGGGATTTCAGTAAATGCACAGTCTCCATCAGACTATTGAAAAACTCCAGCGACATCACCACCGCATCATCCGCATCCCGTCTGGTGATGATCGTATAGTCGGCATTTTCCGTCACGCGATCTAAAACCGTCTTCAGGCTATTTCTCGCCTCGCTAAAAGAGATAATTTCCATCTGGCACGGACTTGTACTATTTATTGTACAAGTATAGTGTTTTCTTCAATTTATTTCCTGAAATACTTAACAAAACTTTACTCTCAATAAATGAAAAATATTTTCAATAAGTCTGATAGGATATCTTCAGGCTTATTGATATAGATATTCATTAAGCTAATGACATATTTCAGCTATTTGCAAACTTTCTCAGGAGGTAACGCCATGACAAGGATGGCTGTTCAAACACCGGAGTCGATTCCCTGGTGGGCAGGGAACGCCCGGTTAACCAACCTCTCAGGTAAGCTTTTGGGCGCTCACGTTGCTCATGCAGGGTTAATTGTCTTCTGGGCTGGTGCAACAACCCTTTTTGAACTTGCCCACTTCAACCGAGCGCAACCAATGTACGAACAGGGGTTGATTCTATTGCCCCATTTAGCAACTCTCGGCTGGGGTGTAGGAAGTGGTGGACAGATAGTAGATACCTATCCTTACTTCGTCATTGGAGTATTGCACCTAATTAGCTCCGCCTTCCTGGGACTTGGCGGTATCTTTCATGCCCTACGTGGCCCCGCCATCTTAGAAGAGAGATTTTCCTTCTTTGGCTATCGCTGGGAAGATGCTAATAAAATGACCACTATTCTGGGTATTCACCTAGTATTGCTGGGTCTAGGAGCCGGTTTATTGGTTGCCAAAGCCATGTTCTTTGGCGGCTTGTACGATTCTACCGTGGGTGAGGTGCGCGTAGTTTCTAGCCCTACTTTGAACTCCGTCGTCATTTTTGGCTACTTATTTGGTGGCGGTGGCAAGCACTGGATTGCCGGAGTGAACAACCTAGAAGACTTGGTTGGTGGTCACATTTGGGTCAGTATTCTCTGCATTGCTGGCGCTATCTGGCACATTACTACTCAACCTTTCGCCTGGGCAAAGCAGCTTTTTATCTGGTCAGGAGAAGCATACCTTTCTTACAGCTTGGGTGCTTTAGCTCTCATGGGTATGATTGCTGCCTATTTTGTCTCAGTTAACACACTAGCTTACCCACCGGAATTTTATGGGCCAGCCCTGAGTATTGGATTTGACCGTTTTCCCTATTTCCAGAGTGGAGATTTACTGTCCTCTCGCGTTTGGCTGGCGAATGCTCATTTCTGGCTAGGTTTCTTCTTTCTTCAAGGGCATCTCTGGCACGCTTTACGCGCTGCTGGATTTGACTTCGGAAAGGGTAGAGTCATCCGTTCAACTCGTGGGGAGGCAATCTAACAATGGCAACTGCAACAATAACAACGCAGGAATCGGGTTGGTGGGCTGGTAATGCCCGGTTCATTAACCTGTCGGGTAAGCTTTTGGGCGCTCACATTGCTCATGCTGGCCTGATTGTCCTTTGGGCAGGAGCAATGACCCTGTTTGAAATCACTAAATACGACCCCGGACGACCGATGTATGCACAGGGGTTAATTTTGCTGCCCCATCTGGCAACCTTGGGATTTGGTGTTGGCGATCGCGGCCAAATTATTGATACCTATCCCTATTTTGTCATTGGTATTTTACATCTGATTAGTTCTGCCGTACTGGCTGCTGGTGGCATTTACCACGCCCTTTTAGGCCCGGAAGTATTAAGTGAAAACACCTCTTTTCCCGGCTTCTTTGGTTACGACTGGAAAGATGAAGACAAGATGACCACTATCATCGGCATTCATCTGCTGTTGTTGGGGTTCGGGGCGTGGTTATTGGTGGCAAAGGCGCTGTTTTGGGGTGGTCTTTACGATCCGGCAGTGACATCTGTACGAGTAATTACTGAACCAACTCTTAACCCTGGTCGCATCTTTGGCTATCTCTTCGGTGCTTTTGGTAAACAGGGGATGGCAGCAGTTAACAACCTAGAAGATGTCATCGGTGGACATATTTGGGTAGGAATACTCTGCATTGCTGGAGGTTTTTGGCACATTCTCACCAAGCCTTTTGCTTGGGCGAAAAAGGTACTGTTTTGGTCTGGTGAAGCTTACCTATCCTATAGCCTGGGCGCTCTGGCTTACATGGGTTTGTTGGCAGCATATTTTGTCACGGTAAATGATACCGTTTATCCCACAGTTTTCTATGGCCCGTTAGGACTGAGTACTACTGCATCGGGAGTAATTACGGTTCGTACTTGGCTAGCAACCAGTCACTTTGCTTTGGCAGTTGTATTTCTAGCTGGTCACATCTGGCACGCTTTGAGGGTACGTGTCATAGCCGCTGGACTTGATTTTCAGCAGGGAGTTATCAATCCTGCCAGAATGCCGGAAATCGGGAATTTCGACACCCCGGTGAATGCTTCTGATATCACCCTGAAGTTATTGGCAAATCTTCCTATTTACCGTCAAGGTTTATCTCCTTTTTCACGGGGGCTGGAAATTGGCATGGCGCATGGCTATTTCTTGATTGGGCCATTTGTCAAGTTAGGGCCGCTGCGGGATACGGAGTTGGCGAATCAGGCAGGGCTACTTGCCACAATCGGACTGGTATTGATTTTATCTATTTGTTTGTGGTTGTATGGTAGTGTGTCGTTTGAAAAACGCAAACCTGCTCAAGGGGAGCTACCAGAAAACATGAAAACGGCTAAGTCTTGGAGCGAGTTTAATGCTGGCTGGACAGTGGGTAGCTGCGGGGGAGCTTTGTTTGCCTTCTTGCTGTTAACCAATAGCAGTTTGTTTTTCTAAGTTGCATCAACTTGGTAAGGTTTATACCATTTTGGATTTTGGATTTTAGACTTCGACTTCTCTGCGAGACGCTACGCGAACGCTCAGTCGAACGATTTTGGATTGTGAAAAAGTTACTAAATAAGCTTTTTGGCGATCCATCTGTCGCAATCATTTTTCAAATTGGTATTACATACAAGGCAAATAGGTATCTTGGCGATCGCACAACTATTTATCAGGTGTCAATATGTCGAAAAAAATTGGTTTGTTTTACGGTACTCAAACCGGCAACACTGAATCTGATGCTGAAAAAATTCGGGATGAGTTTGGTGGTGATGTTGTAACATTACATCCCATTTATGAGGCGGATACTACCACTTTCGATGAGTATGAATTGCTGATTATTGGCTCTCCCACTTGGGATATTGGTCAACTTCAGAGCGATTGGCAAAGCTTTTTCTCCGATCTAGATGAAATAGATTTTAAGGGTAAGCTGGTTGCCTATTTTGGTGATGGAGACCAATATGGCTATGCCGATAATTTCCAGGATGCAATTGGAATTATCGAAGAAAAAATTTCTCAGCGAGGTGGTAAAACTGTTGGCTACTGGCCAACTGAAGGGTATGACTTTGAGAACTCTAGAGCTTTGAGAAATGGCAAGTTTGTCGGATTGGCACTTGATGAAGGTAGTCAATCTGAGTTAACAGACGAGCGAATTAAAACTTGGGTTGCTCAGTTGAAGACAGAATTTGGTTTGTAGAAAGTCAACTTAAAGCTAGGGCGAATAGAATTCGCGGCTACACAAACTCTCGTCCGCTCCGTTCGCGCAGCGTCTCCCTTCGGAGAAGTCTGAGCTAAGGCTTCCTTAGCTCAGATTTCTCTCTCCGCCGGACTAAGGAAAAATTGAGTGTTTGAAACCCACGGATGTGGGTAAAGCCTCGTGTAGTTGCGGTTTCTAACCGCCTTTTTAAGGTTAAGTTGGCTGAAATTGATAATTTAGAAGTTATAGGTATTTATGTCTGATTCATTTGATGTTCTGTGGTTAAATGCTAGTCCTGTTTTGAAGCGTTTTGATAAACCATTACTTGAATACTTATCTGGATATATGAGCATCGCCCAGTGGGAATACCACCAAACTAAAGATGAAGCCAGTTCCATAGATCAAGCTGTGGAGTTGCTGTATGATTTTTTAGAATGGCGCGATCGCCCCGTGCATTTAGGAGGTCATGGAATAGGTGGTGCGATCGCCTTAAGCTATGCCCGTCGATTTCCTCAAAAAGTGCGATCGCTCACTCTGCTGGCTGTAGCAGCTCAACCTGCAAACAATTGGCAAGCTCACTATTATTTTCAACGACAACTTTTTAGTATCAGCCGCGAACTAGTTTTGGCAAGCAGCGTTCGCAGTCTTTTTGGAAATCAACCGCCTCATACCACTAAGAAGTTAGTAGCTGCCTTAGATAAAGATTTAGAACAATCTCCCTCGCCACACTCTTTGTTTAAGTTGGTTTACTTACCCAAGGGTGGAGTTTCTATGCCAATGATGGTATGTGGTAGCAAGAGTGATCCGGTAGTCAATCCACCTGCATTGCATGACTGGTTGAATTGGTTCAAGCCAGAAGATAAGCTCTGGGAATGTCCACAAGGGTATCATTTTTTTCACTACTTCTATCCTCAACAGGTTGGCGAACAGATTTTGAGTTTTTGGCAACGCCATCATCCGCATCTACTGGAAGCATCTGGACTATCCCTAAGCACTTCTACATATTCATAAAGGCAGAAGAACCCACACTTAAAAACTAATATTTGCTTGCGATCGAGCGGTGATAGTTACTATTATCACTCCGCTTGCGTTGCCTATTTTTCCTCCAGTTTTGATAATTACATTTTGTAAAGAGATAGGCTAAATAAGAATTATTTTCAACAAACTAAATTTGTAATCTCAATAATTAGTAATTAGCTTCAACAAGTAGAGCATGTGGTAACAAGTGATCAGCTCTTAGACATTTAACTTGCATATTACCTAAAAGTAAAACTCTTGTGGGGTGGGCATCTTGCCCACTCTGGTTATGCAAATTAAAAGAAAAGTAAATTAGCTTATCTGACAACAATCGGTAACGCCTGCGGTGAATTGGAACAAGCCCTCATTCCTTCAGGTAAAAGCTTCGCGTCTACACATCTG
>NZ_JABXKM010000144.1:8120-32070 GCF_017115025.1 Nostoc sp. NOS(2021)
ACATCTGGTAGTTGATTTGTTGTACTCAAGTGACATTTAACTGCTGAAATAAGAACTAATTAATTGAGTATTACTGGCAACAATTACTAATCAGCTTAACAATGCAGACATACGGCAATCCCAACCTCAAATTTGATTGGTGGACTGGTAACGCCCGCTTCGCTAATCTCTCTGGTTTATTTATCGGCGCTCATGTGGCACAAGCAGCGCTGACGACGCTCTGGGCTGGAGCGTTTACATGGTTTGAAATCTCCCGCTACAATCCCGAAATACCTATGGGCGAACAGGGGTTGATTTTGCTTCCCCACTTAGCCACCTTGGGTTTTGGTGTGGGCGCAGGTGGTCAAGTAGTCGATACTTACCCTTATTTCGTTATCGGCGCTTTACACTTAATTTCTTCTGCTGTGCTTGGTGTAGAGCTTTGTTAAAAATATGCGATCGCACTTGTGAAATTTGGGGTGTAATGGGGTGCGATCGCCTTTGGTGTTGGCTGCGATCGCTAACCATTTTCCCGCTAATTATTGATGGTTCATCCTTTCAAGCTGGGTGTAATCATTCGGATAGGCGTTCTCGAAAATAAAGGCGATATAAATCACAAAGGCATTGAACTTCATTTCCTTTAAATTCAATTAAGCCTAGACTGCGTAATTTAAAACTTTGTACAGAATCTAACTTCACAGGAATATCACTATTGATCACTTTTTGGATCGCTGTTTTTAACAACTTATCTTCTTCCAGCAGTGAAAGATAGGGATGTAAAAAGCCTCTAAATAATCCTTCGTCAGTAGGAGCAACTTTCAAGAACTGTTCTAAAGTTAAATTACCTGTAGCAATTTGATAAAGAGCAGCCCTTAATAAATAAGGATGACCATCAATCATTCCCCTTAACTGTTCGATTTCTGTATCTGACCAATTTAATTTATGTCGTTGGACTAATTCTTTTATTTGTATGGGATTAAATTCTCCTATTTCGACAGATAACCCCACATTAAAAGGCGATTGATTGACATTTAGAGAAACATATACTTCTTGAGAATGTGCAATTACTAAACGTAATTTTTGCCAGATTTCTTCATTTTTACCTTTTTCATGCCAAGCTCGGAGCAGAGCAAAAAATTCTTGAGCAATTTCGGGATAAGGAAAAATTTTATCAATATCATCTAAGCCTAACACTAAGGGAATATTAATATTTTTTAATAAATAGTCTTTTAAATAATTAGTGCAGTTAAGTTGACTGCTTAAGCGTTTATTCCAGTATTTATCTATTTGTTCTTCTAGCCCCAATTCATCACTCAGAATTGCACAAAATCCCTGTAAAAACTCATTGAGGCCGGTAAGACTTTCTTTACTCCATAAATTCAGCGAAACTGTGCGATAACCTTTTTGTTGACTATGGTCAAGAATGCGACTCATTAAGGAAGTTTTACCCATCTTTTGCGGGGCTTTGATGCGGATTAACGCCCCTGGTTGGAGAATGGATTCATAACATTTAATTTCCACCTCTGGACGTTCGATATAAAAGAGGGAGTTAAGAGGAACTTGACCATCAGTATTTTCAAAAATTACTGAGGAGTTGTTCTGTTTTACTTTTGATGTTGGTTGTTCAACAATGCCTAGATTAATTAGCAATTGTTGCTTAATAAACTGACTCACTCCCTTGTAGACTAAATTCTCTGTTGATTTTGGCTTGGTAATAGAAAGATGGTCGTCATCTGTAGCGGTAGGTTGGACATCTTTGATGGCTGGGTTGGCGCTATCTGGGTCTACAACTAAAAAACCTTGAGTGGGCTTCGTTTCATAATAAACTTTTGTAGTAATTTCCAAGGAATCAACATTTTGCCGATACCACTCGTTAAGTTGACGCAGTTGGGGAATATGTGATTTCAATTCATTAACACTAACAGAGGTTCGTGCCAAAATCCCAATTTTATCGACTAAGTTAGCGAGATGAGAACCAGTGTGAGGAGTGGATAGAAATACAATGCCTTTTGTCTGTTGAATAACTGCTTTCTTTTGAAATGTCTGAGCATTACGCAGCATTTCTTTGACTAATAATCCACCCATACTATGAGCGATAAAAATTATTGGGTATTTTCCAATATCAGAAACTTCTAAATATTCTTGTAAATTACTAGCTCTATCAAAGAGTGGCATTGTTGAACCTCTCCACTCAAAGGGTTCAGCTTTGTAGCCAAAAGACCAAATACCTAAATCTGGTCTTTCTTGTGCAAACCACGTTAACCAGAAATTATCATCGTTGCGTAGTTCTTGGGGATGCCAAGTTCCTCGTGCATGACCACCTAACCCGTGAACAAAAATCACATCCCCGCACCGCTTTGGGTTGTCACATCCCGATATTTTGATTAAACCAGTCATCTCTGCGGGTTCAGGTTTTGGGGGTTTAGAAAAAATATTAAAGGGCATAGATATTATGGGGAGAATTAGAGGATGATAAATTCTTCTTATGCCACGGCCACAGCGCGACTTAAAACTAGGATACAGCGATCGCGTCACTACTCGGACTACGGTGTACACACAAGTCGAATTACCCCCCTTAATCCCCCCTTATAAAGGGGGGAAATGAGATTTCCGGTTCCCTCCCCTTCACAAGGGGAGGGTTAGGGTGGGGTAAAACCTGTCTTCTTCAGCTATTTTCAGACTTATGTGTACACCGTAGCTTAAAAAGGGGGGAACTTCTAAAGCTCCCTTTTTAAGGGGTTGGTCGATGTGAGTGCGTAAGTCCTAAAAGTGACTATCAACGGGCATTGAATACGCTGCGGTATATAGCGGTTCTCATTTGGATGCAATACACTTTGACCTCTCTCCAAACCTCTCTCCTAAAAGGAGAGAGGTTTGGAATCTTACTCCCCTTCCCTTGTAGGGAAGGGGCTGGGGGTTAGGTCTGTATTGCACTCGACTGAGAAGCGCTATATTCACGCGAATCCGAAAGCAGCAGGAATGCAAGAAGGCTTTTTCTATGATTTTAGTAATTATGGAGTCTATGACCGACTTGGAGATGATGGTTTAACAACTTGGCATCCGGCTTTTTTAGCGTTGGGTAAAACTTTGAATGAATGTGCTGCTAAATATCGAGGTTTTTGTAAGAAGTACAAACCGAAAGCGAAAACAGAAAAACGCTATTTTTGGGGTAATCAATTTTTGCCTAAAGTAATCAAAGGCAAAGGGAAAAAAGCATCACCAGGACAGATGCGATTGCCTTGGGATACTTGGGAGGCAAGTAATCCAGAAATTGTTGATGTGGCTGAGAAATTTATTTTTGCTAATTGTTACAATCCGCTAGTTGCAGGGATGATTTTTAGAGGTCACAGTCAATGATTTGAGATGAAGATAGGAGCAGTGTCTCTATTTATCACTAAAGATGTCTTTTTTAGAGGAATTTGCTACTTACTGGTAATATCAGCGACTCTAAATTAGCTCTTCTCAATTCCCTTTGTGTTGTTTGTTTTTTTTCTTTGGGTTGTGCATTGCTTAGTGCGAGATATCGAATCTCCCAAAGCCTTATTACTGCGTGGAAAATATCCCATAAATAAATCTTTACAATTCTATGAAAGCCTTATCTGCTAAAATTTACAAGTCTCTGCATGAAGAAAAAAGTAGTATTTCAAAACGCCTCAAACTCAAACCGCTCCCCCGTTCATAACAGTCACTCAAACACTCCACTTCCACTAACGGGAGTTCACCCCTCATAGATACACCCTTTCTCTTTAATTCCTGGGTATCCGTCAGGTTCATGGGTAATTCCTCATATCTTCTCCACTTTTCATCCTGTCCTCTCCATCCCACACTTTTTGTAAAATCATTATACCCTTTCTCGTTCCAATTTTTCCATTCTCTCTTCTCCCAATCAAAATCGAGAGAATTGCCACTAGCCAAATATATTTTTTTCTGGACACTATAACCAAAATAACCCTTGGAGTTCTTGACCCAAAGTGCATCTAATTTTTTCAAATCATCACAATTAAAGTTTCTGACATCAGCTACAGTTAAAAAAATTGATTCATCTCTTCCGGCTGAATAGAGAAGAAACTGCCAATTTTTTGAATCTGCTTCCCTCCATCTTTGTTGCTTCATCAAATAGTCTAATTCATTTAATAAATGTTCCTTTAAAGATTCAGCATAAACTGGATTTGAGCTATCCAGTTTTTTAAGTTTCCGATAAAGCAAAGCTACAATATTAGCATTGCTATTATAGAGAATATTTAGGTCTAAACTAAATAATTCAACATTAGATTTAAACTTAGATTTCAGACTAATGATAGAATCAAATGCTTTATTGTAATCTGCTAAAGCCTTAGATTGATTTGAGCGTTCCTCTAATTTACCTTTAACGTAGTTAATATAAACTAAAGTAGCTAAATTATCTGGAGTTTTATCAATTTTATTTTCTATTATTGATAATTTTTCCAGGCTTTTAGTAAAATTTATTTCAGCCTTTTTTAAATCTAAATCTTTTTTTTGATTTTGATCGCTTTCAGCATCAGCTAGATATTGATACCCTAAAACCAGCGAACTATTTAATAAAGCCTCTTTTAGCTGAAAATTATTAATTTTCTTCTGCAAAACCAAACCTGCAATATTCAAAGACTGATTCGCTTCGTTTGTTTTTCCCTTTTGTTGCAGTTGAGAAGCCACTGCTGACAGGTTTCTAATTTTATCAATAGATTAGGTAATGCGTTGATATTCAGGATTATCAACTCTTTGATTAAAGAAAGCTCGAATTAAAGCAAAAAAATCATCAACCGGAAATTTTAAACTGAGAACACTATCAATTTCATCTATAAAAATAACAATCTGTGTGAAAACTAATTTTAGTAATTTGTCAATAAACTTCCCAAAAATCTGCACATCAGAAAATCGATAATTTTCTTCCCATAACTCATCTAAATCAAACTGCTCACTTAACTTTAAACTTTCAGAACCAGCAATAGTATAAATAATCCCAGAATACCATTGTTCAGACTTTAGCCCTGATGTCCCAATTGCGGTTAAATCAATAGATACACAAGCAATTCCTTCACCCTGTAACCTTTGCATTGTGCGGACACGCAAACTGGATTTTCCCATTTGTCGAGAGTTGAGGACAAAACAAAACTCTCCAGCTTTCACAGCCTGATACAAATCTGCATCAGCTTGGCGTGTGACGTAGGTAGGTGCATTAGCAGGAAGACTACCACCAAATTGATATTGATAATCTTGGGGAACAGGCAAATTCATAGTCATACTCTATATGGCTAATACCCAAGTGATATGTTAATTAAGACACAATATACTGCTTAAAGGCTGAAGTTTCTTTCACAAGTTTATGAAATTTTTGATTTACCAATTAGGAGAAGCAAGCTACAACCCAACCTACAATATCAGGCGATGGCGTAGCCCAGAGCAGGCATCGCACTTTTAATCTCAATGTCTGAGCCGTCCCCCCTTACCAAGGCTACCGTGTATACACAACTCGAATTACCCCCCTTAATCCCCCCTTATAAAGGGGGGAAATAAGAAATCTTGTAATCCCCCCTTATAAAGGCGGAAAATAAGAAATCTTGTTCCCTCCCCTTGGAAAGGGGAGGGTTAGGGTGGGGTAAAACTGACGCGAAAAACCAGGTGAGTAAGCTATTTCAGACTTGTGTATACACCGTAGCTTACCAAAGGGGGACTACAGGGGGGTTAAAACGATCTCAAATTCTTACGAATGATTTAGGACTGCTATATAAGCAACAGATACCTCGAAGTCATGTTGAAGTACTCCAAAATCGTGTTGAAGTACTCCAAAATCGTGTTGAAGTACTCCAAAATCGTGTTGAGGTACTCCAAAATCGTGTTGAAGTACTCCAAAATCGTGTTGAAGTACTCCAAAATCGTGTTGAAGTACTTGAAAATCGTGTTGAAGTACCCGACATCTATGAGTCCCTTGCCTACGCTGCATGGCGGGCTGAAGAGATTCAAGTCCCTGTCAAAAGTGCATGAAAATTTTGATTTACCAATTAGGCGCGGATAGTCTTAAGGAAATATCGCTAACTCAGTTTCCGGATCAAAAAAGTGAATTTTATCTGAAGTTAGAGATAACCAAAGTTGCTCACCAACTTGGACAAATCGGTCTGGTGGTATTCGCACTTGTAAGTAATTGGCTGTAGTAGCAGGTTGAGATCCCGGTTCCGCAATCTTAACAGCGAGAAAGGAATCGTTGCCGAGATTCTCTACCAAATCTACTTGCACTGGTAGATTTTTGGTGGCAGGCATACTCAAATTCAAGTGTTCTGGGCGAATCCCTAAAATTAAAGTCTTTCCATCATATTTTTGTAAAGCTTTTCCCCAGACTTCTGGGAGGGTGAAACGAAACTGGGAATGAGTAATCAACTGTGGGGCATGAAATTCTACAGGAATAAAATTCATCGGTGGTGAACCAATGAACTCTGCGACAAAAAGGTTAGCAGGACGGTTGTAAAGTTCTAGGGGAGAAGCAACTTGCTGAATTTTACCTTCAGACATAATCGCAATGCGATCGCCCATTGTCATCGCTTCTGTTTGATCGTGGGTGACGTAAATTGTCGTTGTCCCCAATTGGCGCTGCAATTTGACAATTTGGGCGCGGGTTTCCGCCCGCAGTTTTGCATCTAAGTTAGAAAGGGGTTCATCCATTAAAAATACTTGGGGGTCACGCGCGATCGCTCGTCCCAATGCAACCCGTTGTCTTTGTCCCCCAGAAAGCTGTTTAGGTAAGCGATTCAGCAATGTTTCGATTTGCAACAGTTGAGCAACACTACGCACCTGTTCATCCACCGCCCGTTCTTTGTCAGAAGTGTAGCGCAATCCTTTAGGTAACTTTCTGGTCGCCCCCACAAAAAGATTTTCCGCCCACGTCCGAAGATATGGAGATGAGGAAGTATTTTCTTCCCCTGCTTCCCCTGCTCTTCCAAAGCGGCGGCGTAACCCAAAGGCGATGTTGTCATACACCGTCATGTGAGGATAGAGGGCGTAATTTTGAAACACCATTGCGATGTCGCGTTCCTTGGGTGGTAGGTCATTGATCAAGCGATCGCCCACCCAGATATTACCGCCAGTCATCACTTCTAACCCGGCGATTAACCGCAGTAGGGTGCTTTTACCACAACCAGAAGGGCCCACCAGCACCATAAATTCGCCATCTGCGATCGTCAGGTTAATCCGTCGCAAGACATTGATACTTCCCGCACGTTCTTGCACTGCATCAGTTTTATCCCCAGGCGTGAGGGTAGATTGAGTTTGTGAGGTAACACTTTCCCCTTTACGGGAGGAAAAACTTTTATAAACGTTTTCTAAAACAACTTGGGACACAACTGTTAATTATTGTCATTGGGTATGGGGCATTGGGTATGGGGCATGGGGCATGGGGCATTGTGGGCATTGGGCATTGGGCGAGAATCACTAATAACCAATGACTAATGACACTTTAGCGCTCATAATAATACACGTTCCATGTAAATACGAAAAGTTAAAAAAACAGCTTGCACCATAAAAAACAAACTATTCTGAGTTTTAGGGCTGTCAGGAGGTGTTGTTATGACTACTGATGTACTTAAAAATCTTTCCCAAGACCCAAGCGTTAACCCTGTCCATGACATTGTAGACGTACAAACCACAGATTGTTGCATTGTGGGTGGGGGGCCGGCAGGAGCAGTATTAGCGCTGTTGTTAGCGCGTCAAGGGATTTCTGTGATGCTGCTGGAAGCACACAAAGACTTCGATCGCGACTTTCGCGGCGATACGATTCATCCATCGGTGATGGAAATTATGGAGGAATTGGGACTAAGTGCAGCTTTGCTAGAACTCCCCCATACGAAAATGCGCCAAATTAGTATTCAAACTCCTCAAGATACTGTTACATTCGCAGATTTTAGTCATCTGAAAACCCGCTACCCCTACATTACAATGCTTCCCCAGGTGAAATTCCTGGAGTTCATTACCCAAGAAGCACAAAAATATCCTAGTTTCCATCTAGTGATGGGTGCAAATGTGCAGGAAGTAATTGCGGAAAATGGCGTGATTCAAGGTGTCCGCTATCGGGGGGGCGGTGGTTGGCATGAAATCCGAGCAATACTGACAGTGGGTGCAGACGGTCGCCACTCACGTTTACGCCACCTGGGTGAGTTTGAGTCAATCGAAACCTCGCCGCCAATGGATATCCTCTGGTTTCGCCTACCGCGTCAGCCAGAAGACCCTGAAGGGGGAATGGGGCGCTTTGGTCAAGGTAAGATCATTGCTATGCTTGACCGTGGTGATGAGTGGCAAGTTGCTTATGTTATTCCAAAAGGAGGCTATCAACAACTACGGGCTGCGGGTTTGGAGGAATTAAAAAAATCTGTTGTCGAAGTAGTGCCAGAATTCCAGCAACGCATCCAAAATTTAGATGATTGGTCACAAATAGCTTTTCTCTCAGTCGAGTCCAGCCGCGTCAAACGCTGGTATCATCCGGGATTGTTACTCATCGGTGATGCAGCTCATATAATGTCCCCAGTTGGTGGAGTTGGCATTAACTACGCGATTCAAGATGCTGTCGTCGCGGCGAATGTACTCAGCAAACCGCTCAAGAACGGACAAGTAGAACTTAGCGACCTAGCAAAAGTACAGCGTCAACGCGAGTTACCCACACGCATCATTCAGGCGTTTCAAACTTTTATCCAAAAGCGGGTATTTGCCCCGGTTATCACCTCAAATCGCACCTTTGTACCACCTGCGTTTTTGCGCTTACCTATCTTGCGCGACCTTCCAGCAAGGTTGATCGCCTTGGGTGTTTTCCCAGTTCACGTCAAGACTTAATTTTTGCCAAGAATTTTTTCTATTTCAGGAATTGGTGGTACAATTATACTACTCAATGCAGAATTCAATGCTCATTTAGTCAAGCGAGGGTGGCGAGTAGCATATTCAATGCTGTTCAAAGCGATCGCTTGGCTTTTATGCTAGAAAAGAATAAAAACTCAGAGTGGATGTAGAAGATTTGTTCAAACATTATTAAAAAATGCAAACAATTAAACATATCTAGATATTAATTGGCACTACATAGAAAAACCCCCTCTTTTTGAATCAGCACTTTTTGCACTCAGGAGAAATTTTAATGAACAGCTGCGTTTTGATGGCGGAAATTATTAACGAGCCGCAACTCCGCTATACGGCGGATAATCTGGGAGTCACGGAAATGCTGGTGCAGTTTCCCAATTCCCAGAAACCAGAAGATCCGCCAGCTACCCTGAAAGTCGTCGGCTGGGGAAATTTAGCAACGGAAATTCAGCAAAACTACCACCAAGGCGATCGCGTCATCTTGGTAGGACGTTTAAGTATGAATACTGTTCCGATGGAAGGTTTTAAAGAAAAACGCGCTGAATTGACGGTGCAACAAATTCAACCTGTGGGAGGTAGTTTTAATACTGATCCATCGCCCTCAGCAACCGTAACTCCATCATTCACTGAAACGTCTCCACAACAACCATCTTCAACATCTCGTCCTCCACAGAAAGACGTTCCCAGTTACGAGTCACCACGTCCAGCGCCTACCCCAGCGACAAATCCTGTTGGCGTTACTCCCCAAGCGACAAGTTACGAACCCGTACCCCAACCTACAAATTATGAGCGAACCACTTATCCAGCAGTGAAAGCGGAAGAACCAGATCCAGATGATATTCCGTTCTAAAAGTTGTTAGTTGAGCGATCGCCTCTCTATCCAATGATGATGAGAAGCGATGCCTGGGTTGGGCTATTCGGCGTCGCCCATTTCAACTATTTCTCTAACAAAACACTCAAGGTTTCCAGTCTATGTACCAACAGTGTTGAAATTGGTTTAAGAGTCTGGGTTGAGTCAACGCGAAGATGAGGAAATCTTTTTCTTAAATTCAAATTTCACACCGGTTAGTTTTTCCGATACAACCCATAATTTTTTGGCGATCGCTTTGTCTTTGGATAATTTGTTCGTTTCGGCTTTTATTGGATAGCCGCGCATCGTCATAAACCCATTGGGACCGAAAAATTCCGCGCCTTTCAAGTCTGCTTCGATTGCCGCCCGCAAGGTTGGTAATGCGCCCATCGTGATATCTTGAGCAAAGATGCTGCTGAGATATTCCATAATGCCCCAAGTTCTCTGCAATTCGGTTGCCGTCCAGCCCGGATGCGAGGCGGTTACAATTATGTCGATACCACTATCTTTTAGTTTTCGGTCGAGTTCGTAGGTAAAATAAAGGCTGGCAAGTTTGCTGTCGCCGTAGGCTTTCCATTTGTCATAACTTCTCTTTTCCCAATTCAAATCATCGAAATCTATCTTGCCCATAATATGTGCGCTGCTCGAAAGATTGACAATTCGTGAGCCTTCGGTGCTGATCAAAAGTTGCAAAAGCTGTCCCGTCAAAGCAAAATGTCCGAGATGATTAGTGCCGAACTGCAATTCAAAACCGTCCGTCGTTTTTGAATACGGCGGAATCATCACACCCGCATTATTAATCAGTAAATCCAGACGCAAATAATTTTTCTGAAAGTTTTCAGCGAAATTTTTAACTGATGCTAAATTCGCCAAATCAAGTTGCATCACCTTGACATCGGCATCTTTATTCTGTTGAAGAATTTTTGCCAATGCCTTGTTTCCTTTGTCCAAGTTGCGAACCGCAATGATTACAGACGCTTGTTTATTAGCTAAAACCCGCGCTGTTTCATAACCGATGCCGCTACTCGAACCCGTTACAATTGCTACTCTTCCTTTTTGACTCGGAATATTTTTTGCGTTCCATTTTTGATTTTTCATTTTATTTACTCCTAGTTAATTAAAAGCACCAGTTTGGGAACATTCAGTAGATCAATACCAAGAAAAAGATCGACCCAGACGCGATGCCTGGGTTGGGCTATTCGGCGTCGCCCATTTCAACTATTCCTCTAACAGAACACTCAAGCTTTCCAGTCCATGTACCAACAGTGTTGGAATTGGTTTAAGAGGCAATTTTGAGTCAACGCGAAGATTAGGAAATTCTTCCAGCAAAGCCCTAAGCGCAATCTTGGCTTCTAGTCGAGCTAAAGGTGCGCCCAAACAGAAATGAATTCCATTACCAAAGGCAAGATGTTTATTAGGTTCTCGATCAATGATGAAGCGATCGCCATTCTCAAACTTAAGTTCATCGTGATTGGCAGAACTTATCCATGCCCGCACAAGTTGCCCTTGAGGAATTATCTGGTCTCCAATTTTGGTTTCTACTTGGGTGTATCGTTGTAAGTAAGTAATCGGGGAGTGATAACGCAGTACTTCCTCAATTGCAGTCGGTAATAGAGACAAGTCATTCCGTAATCGTTGGTTTTCATCAGGATGCTCATGCAGAGACCAAATGCTATTTGTAATTAAGTTAGTTGTAGTTTCATTCCCAGCTACCAAGAGTATCATGCAAAAATCAACGAGTTCCTGTGCGGTCAACTTTTCTCCCCCTTCATAAGCCGTAATTAAATCGCTGATTAGGTCGTTGCCCTGATGCGATCGCCGCTCATTCAGTAATTGGCGGAAATAGTCAGCCATATCTTTAATAGCAGTTTGATCTCTAGCTATGATCCCATCTGACCAGCGTTTGAAATCTTCCCGGTCTTGAAAGGGTATACCGAGAATTTCTGCAATCACGATTATCGGCAGCGGAATTGCGAAAGTATGTACTAAATCGACCTGTTTGTGTTGCTTCATTTGCTCCAACAACTTGTGAGTAAGTTCGGTAATCCGAGGAGCCAATGCTTCAACTCGATTTTCAGTAAATACCTTCTGTACTATTGAGCGAAGTGATTTATGTTTAGGCGGATCGGTGGAGACCAAAGACTCAGTTAAATCTTTTTGTTCGGGGGGTTGCGGCACTTTAGATGAAAAGGTTTTCCATTCGCTTAATACCCGTGCCACATCGTCATAGCGAAACACCATCCAACATTGATGCTCTGTGTCGTAGAAAACAGCTGCTTCCCGACGCATTTTAGCTAACCAAGAAAAAGGACTGAGTAGGAATTGTGAATCGGTCGGTAAGAATTGTAAAACGGCAGTCATAAAATCTCCTTCATTGTGTAAAAAATTGCAGGTTGAACTGAGCCGGATGCTGTTACCATTTGGCACATCATCGACTACTTCTGTGAATAAATAATTGATGGATAAATTCTTTGTAGAGACGGCGATTTATCACGTCTCTCTAACTTATAGCGGTTCCCACTCAGATGCGGTGCAAAATTATATCGCAAGGTGTAGGGGCAATTCATGAATTGCCTCTACGGGTGTACCTCACGTGAACGAGAACCGCTATAATTACGAATTACGAATTACTCTCGCGCTAGTTTCAGCAGAGTTTCAATTACCTGTTTTTGCAAAGACTCCTCCGGGACTCCAAGACCAAAGAGGTGGACAAAGGATAGACCATTGATCGCTAGATAAATCACAGTTGCGATCGCTGGATCGAGTCCACTTGCTTCAATTTGTCGTTGCCAATCAGCAAAGTTTTCTTGAGCTGGCTTAAGTAATTCTGGATTTTCAGCAACTGCTGCTAGCAAACTGAATTGAATTGCACTAGAGTGACCATCAAACTTTCCATGTGACCGGATATAGGCTCTTAGCCAATGTCCTGGTGTATTCGGTGCATCATCTTGCTCCAATTCATGCTCCAGTAATACTGCCTTTTGATCAATTAGCTGTTGCAACATCCCAGCAATCAAGGCTTCTTTGTTGGGAAAGTGGTAAAGTAATCCACCTTTACTGACACCTGCTTCACGGGCAACTGCCTCCAACGTCAATGCCTTTGAACCATGTGCTACCATCACTCGCCCCGCTGCTTCTAGCAATGCATTACGGGTGACAGACGTAGATTTTGTTTTTTTGGTAGCAGTCATAGAGCTTGAATGATGGAACTAGATAAATTGTCCGGTGAACACAGTTTATCTGGCAACGAGATTGTCAATATCTTCTCTCATTGCTTCATCTGTGGGGCAGCAAGGCTAGGATTGGATTTATTAGGTATACTTGCTCTCTTTGAAAATCGGTGGGATGTAATCATACAGTGTAAAGTTTGATCCAACAAATCTGTAGCACGTCGAACCTGCAAATTTTGAGACAGCAGCCAATTTCTATGGGAACTGAAAGCAATTTGATTAGCAAAGGGATTTGCAATGGTAAACATAATATTCTCATCCAATCTCTATCAATTTTGGATTCAAGTATCTACTATTTAGTGAACCGTCCAGACGGCTTACTAAATATATTACCGTCCAGACAGTACAGTGTCAACTAGGTAGTTTGAGATTTTGGATAATTAAGTGGAAGTATGTGAAAAACTACCAAAAAGTATAAAAACCAAATTTACCTACATATACATCAAAACTATTGTTAAAATCCAAATAATTTTAAGTTAATATTCCTACCCAACTCCTATGAGAGAAACTGTCCTAGAGGTTCGCAATCTCCAAGTTGAATTTCCCGGTGATGGCAACATCGTTAGAGCTTTGGATGGTATTTCATTTGCGCTGCATCGAGGTGAAACTCTAGGAATAGTAGGAGAATCGGGGAGTGGTAAATCAGTGACAGCCCTAGCTGTGATGGGTTTGTTGCAAACTCCTGGTATAGTGACTGGCGGTGAAATCTGGTTTCGTCCGCAGGAGAATGCTAAGGCCATCGATTTGGTAAAATTGCCTCCTGAGCAAATGCAGTTACACCGGGGTGGCGACATTGCCATGATTTTTCAAGAACCGATGAGTTCGCTTAATCCAGTTTATAACATCGGGTTTCAGCTAACAGAAGCGATTATGCGACATCAAAATGTGTCAGCATCCCAAGCAAAACAAATTGCGATCGCAGGTCTGCAAGAAGTAAAACTTCTACCTAGCGATGAGGAGATACAACAGCAGTATACCGATTCATCGAAGCTAGATCCATCAAAGTTGCCACGGTTGGTTAAAGAACATAAAGAAGCGATGCTGGAACGCTACCCTCATGAACTTTCTGGGGGTCAGTTGCAACGGGTGATGATTGCAATGGCAATTTCCTGCAACCCATTAATCTTAATTGCCGATGAACCAACTACAGCTTTGGATGTGACGGTGCAAGCGACAATTTTGGAGTTAATCCGAGAATTGCAACAAAGCCGTGATATGGCAATGATTTTCATCACCCACGACTTGGGGCTAATTTCGGAAATTGCTGACGAAGTAGCGGTGATGTATAAAGGCAAAGTTGTCGAATCTGGTGCTTCTGAGCAAATTTTCAGCAGTCCCCAGCATCCATATACTAAAGGTTTGATCGCCTGCCGCCCTACACTTGACCGCCGTCCTCAAAAATTACTCACTGTTTCTGACTACATGAGTGCAGAAGAGACAGCAACGGGAGAAGTAGTAATTCAAGCGAAAGAACCCGCACAACCCACAGAAATCACTACTGAAGAGATTGCTGCAAGATTGGCAAACTTCAATGAATTGGAACCCCTGCTGCAAATCCGCAACCTGAAAGTTGGTTTTCCAGTGCGCGGGGTGTTTGGTGGGACAAAACGCTACAACATGGCAGTTAATGGCGTTTCCTTTGATGTCAAACCAGGGGAAACACTCGGTTTGGTGGGAGAATCTGGTTGCGGTAAAACCACCCTTGGCAGAACCTTGCTGCGATTAATTGAACCGATGAGTGGTCAGATTATCTTTGAGAAACAAGATATTACTAGCCTCAAAGGAGAAGCGTTGCAAAAACTGCGGCGGGAAATGCAAATAGTCTTCCAAAATCCTTTTAGTTCCCTTGACCCACGGATGAAGGTTGGGGACGCGGTGATGGAACCATTGATAATTCACTCCGTTGGTAAGACAAAGCAACAACGACGCCAACGAGTAGCCGAACTCTTAGAACGGGTGGGGTTGAGTGCAGATGCAATTAACGGCTATCCCCATCAGTTTTCTGGCGGTCAACGCCAACGGATTTGCATAGCCCGTTCTTTGGCGTTAAACCCTAAATTTATCATCTGTGATGAATCAGTTTCAGCGCTGGATGTTTCAGTACAGGCGCAGGTATTAAATCTTCTTAAAGAGTTACAGTCAGACTTTCAGCTTACTTATATTTTTATTTCTCACGATTTAAGTGTAGTAAAATTTATGAGCGATCGCATTTTAGTGATGAATCGCGGTCAAATTGTTGAAGAAGGGACAGCCGAAAGTCTTTACCTGGAACCGAAAGAGGAATACACGCAAAAATTAATTGCTGCGATTCCTACCGGTAGTGCTGAACGTGTGCGAAGTCGTCATCTGCGGGCTTTATAGAAAGTTAAATAATTCGTAATTCGTAATTACAGCTATTTTCAGCTAAATAGACCACGCGGTAGGGGCACAGCATTGCTGTGCCCCTACGATACATGTGGTTCAAATACATGAAAACTGCTGTAAGTTTTGTGACGGGGATTTAGACCCCGACCCAAAACTTGCTTATTTTTTTAACCGGGGGATTTAAACCCACGGTACTCGGTTAAAAGGGCGGTTAGAAACCGTGTCTAGACAGGCAAAACCCACCTTCATGGGTTATAAAATTCTTTTTAACAGATATTTGTGCAAACAAAGTCAATTACATCTGCAAGTCCTGACTGAGTTTTCAAATTAGTAAAAATAAAAGGTTTATCACCGCGCATTTTTTTAGCATCTCGTTCCATCACACTTAAATCTGCACCAACATACGGTGCAAGGTCAGTTTTGTTAATCACCAACAAATCAGATTTTGTAATACCAGGGCCACCTTTGCGGGGAATTTTATCGCCAGCCGCAACATCGATGACGTAAATCGTTAAATCCACCAATTCTGGACTAAAAGTAGCAGCCAAATTATCACCGCCACTTTCCAAAAATACCAAATCTAAATCGATAAAACGTTCCTCTAACTGTTCAATTGCCGCCAAATTCATCGAAGCATCTTCACGGATGGCAGTGTGAGGACAACCACCAGTTTCTACACCCAAAATGCGATCGCTTGTCAACGCCTGAGAACGCACTAAAAATTGAGCATCCTCTTGAGTATAAATATCATTTGTCACCACCGCAATCTGATACTGCTCACGCAATCCCTTACACAAACCATCCACCAAAGCCGTCTTCCCCGAACCCACTGGGCCAGCAACCCCGACTCTAAATGCATTCATTGTTATTTGTCCTTTGTCATTTGTCCTTTGTCCTTTGTAATAATTACGAATTACGAATTACGAATTACGAATTATTTTGACTAACTCCTAAACAACCTTGTATACTGCGTTTCATGCTGCATACTCGCCAGTGACAAACCCCAACTACAACAGGCGAGTTGATCATCCTCCAACGTTAGAATTTCCAATGCCGCAGCGCTAAATAATGGTTGCAAATCTAGCAATAACTGCTGTCCTGCTGTTTGTCCAAGGGGAATAAGTTTCACGCCAGCAGTAATCAAATTACTTGCCCAACTATGCAGATATCCGAGTAATGCGGCTTTGATAGTGATTTGCCAATGGGCAACGGCAATGCCAAAAGCGATCGCATAATTGCAAGGATTACCGACAGCATTGACAATAGGTACAATCTGTGGTTCTAGTTTACCAAGTAATTGGATGAGCGATCGCCCCATCTGCCAACTAGAGGCGCGTAACTCTTCAGTTTCCCTAGCAGCAGATAACCACAGATTCCAATGGCATAGCGACTCAACATCACCCATTTTTGCAGCTTGCTGCGATCGTACCATCACCGCCGCCTCTAACCGAATTGCCCCGTAGAGCAACTCTGCTTTTAGCCAATGTTTGAGATGTATCTGGTTAGCGATCGTACCATTTTCCACCAACATTTCCAAGCCTTCAGAATAACTATATGCTCCCACAGGCAAAGTAGGGCTAGCCAGCTGCAAAATACTCAAAAGATGGCTGTCAGTGAGGATGATACTGTTGTCCATAAGCTCCCAATTCTGGTTGAAACGGTAAAATTTCCTCTTTAACTTCTAACCCCAGTTGTTCCAACATCGTGCGTAAAACTGAATCTGAGGATAAGCGTAAATAAGTTGGAGTAATTTCTACAGGTACATGGCGATTTCCCAAATGGTATGCCGCCCGTAATAATAATAGTGGTGTTTGGGCAAAGGCAGTCAGCACTAGTTCTGGTTTGGCAATAATTCTGATTAAACTGCTATGGGTTTCTTCTTGCAGAATATCGCCATCGTGTAACACAGTTCCTCTGGGTAAATGGAAAAACATAATCTTACCATCTGCCGTTTCAAAGCGATGACGGCTGCGGGTGCGTTCTTCTGCTGTTAGCGCCAGAGTAAAGGTAACTGCGGCATCGCTATTAGGTGGTTTAAGTTGGCTAAATATCAGCATACACAGTTTCGCCTGATCTTCCGCTTTTGATTATGGTTCTATTTAAATACCATAGTTGCCTTGCCCGAAGAAAGATAAAATTAAACAAAGAAAGGCAACCAGCCAAACGGGGACAATCATGAACCAAGCCATTGAGGGAGTACGCTGGACAATTCACGATTTAGAAGTTCTACCCGAAAATGAGTGGACGCGCTATGAAATTATTAATGGAGAACTCTTTGTGACTGGCACTCCTCACCGCCGTCATCAACAAGTTTGTGGCAAAATTTGTCGACAACTCGATGTTTGGTCAGATTCGAGTGGTTTAGGGGAAACAATTGTGAGTCCCGGAGTGATTTTTTCGCAATTAGATAGCGTGATACCGGATGTAGTTTGGGTAAGTCGAGAACGACTGGCGCAAATTGAAGATGAAGCAGGACATTTGATCGGCGCACCAGAGTTAGTTATAGAGGTTTTATCCCCTGGTAAACAAAATGAATTTCGAGACAAAGAAGCAAAGCTGAAACTTTATTCAGATCGAGGTGTGCGTGAGTATTGGATTGTCGATCGCTTCAGTCAAAAAGTCGAAGTTTTTCGCCGAGAAAAAGCACAGTTGGTTTTAGTTGCTACTTTGTTAGGCGATGATGAAATCACATCGCCACTTTTACCCGGATTTTGTTGTTCTATCCGTTTGTTTTTTCCTGAATAATAGCAAATCCCAGAAGATTTATGGAAACCTAACCGCTAGATATAAATGTAAATATTGATTCCAAAATTGATGATATTGAACCTGAAATTTTACGGACGAGGTTGATAGCTGCAACATTAAATCATGCCCGTTATCGGTCAACTGGTTTCACCTCATAACCTTTTGCCACTATTTGACATAACCTTTTCTTAATATTTTACTCGTATCTTGAGATTGAAAATACCAGGGTTTCTATTGAAGGTTTAGTAGTCTTTTGTGAAGCTTTATTGACATAAGCTCAACTGTGACTATCAAAAATAACTTATAGAACTCTGTTTACACAGTATATACAAATATCATGATACCAATTCAACACTTACATCCTCCAGTAATCAGATATGACTATTCCTCGCCCATAGTCAGAATAGCTGATGGTCGGAAAAAGGATGATAAACCCTTCTATAAGCATCCTGGTAAGTTTAAGAGTGTGCTGTTACTATCAATTGATGGTTTGCGTCAAGCAGATTTGGAAGATCCCAAACTACAACAGTATTTGCCAAACATCAATAGTTTGAGACAAACGGGTATCAGTTACACTAACGCTTTCACTAGCACTCCCTCCGATTCCTTCCCTGGTGCATTAAACTACTTAACAGGAGCAAGTCCCAAAACGACTGGGGTTTATTATGATGATACATACAGTCGGATATTATCAGACAAACCAGGATCTCCTGCTGGTATAGAAGTTGAATTTGCGGAAAACATTGATAAAAACTCCGATCTTCTCAGTGGCGGGGGTAACTTCGGGATAAATAGTATTGACCCAAGCAAATTACCAGTAGACAGTAATGGAAATCGTGTCTATCCTCACAACTATTTGAAGGTAAATACCATTTTTGAGGTAGCAAAAGCTTCAGGTTTGCACACTGCATTTATTGATAAACATCCTGCTTATGACATTGCAAATGGCCCTTCTGGGAAAGGAGTTGACGACTTCTACGCTCCAGAAATTAATGCCAAAGTTGCCTTAGAAAATGGCAAACTTGTAGACCAATCGACAGCGCAGAATCCTGCTAATCTGACATTTAAAACGACAACTAAAGACACTAACCTCACGGAAGCTTACGATGATCTGAAGGTAAATGCGATATTGAACCAAATTGCTGGAAACAATTCACTAGGCACAACTAAACCCGGAACTCCCGCCATTTTTGGCATGAATTTCCAAGCTCTCAGCGTAGCCCAAAAGGATGCCAGCAGTAATGGTGGTATTGCCACTAATGGGACACCTTCGTCAGGATTAATTAATGCTCTGGAACATACGGATGCCAGTATCGGCAAGATAGTAAATAGCTTAAAGCAAGAGGGGAAATTTGACTCGACACTGATAGTCTTGACAGCGAAACATGGTCAAAATCCTCGTTTGGGAACAGCTACCCTGATTCCTGAAAATACTTTTACAGATGCCCTAACCAAAGCTGGTATCACAGTTAATCAAGCTACTCAGGATGATGTTGCTTTACTCTGGCTTAAAAATCAAAGCCAAGCCAGCACTGCAACAACTATTTTAAAGAAACTGGCAAATCCAGCAATTGATACAGTTTATTCAGGTGGTGCGCTATTGGCAGCAGGTTTTGGCAATCCGTTGCAGGAAGATCGTACTCCTGATGTGATTATTAAACTTAAACCAGGATATGTGATTTCAAACAGCACCAAAAGGGCAGAACACGGCGGTTTTTCTGATGATGATACCCATATTTCTCTGATCCTCAGTAGTCGGGGACTAGAAGCTCGTGTTAAGGGGACTTCTCAGATCAAGAAAGTTTCTAGCAAACAGATTGCGGTTACAGTATTGGAGGCATTGGGACTTGATCCGAGGAAACTCCAGGGAGCTAAGTCTGAAAATACACTCCCATTACCAGGGACGGAGATCGAAGACGCCAGGAAGTTTTGAGAATCTTTCAATAGAGATTTGCGGTAGCTAAACACGTCACCACAAAAAGGGGATCGTACTAAGGAATACTCTTAATTTTACTTCATGCGATCGCTCAAATAGATAGATGCGATCGCATCTATTTATAAATCTCATTACGCAGATTTATACAAAGAAAAAAAGGAGAATATTGCTACTCTCCTAACATAATATGAGGGAAAATTTTCAGCTTAGTGATGAAAATGGGCTTGACGTTCACGCAATTCACGAGCGCGTTGTTCACGGGCTTGACGTTCACGCAATTGACGAGCGCGTTGTTCACGAGCTTGACGTTCACGCAATTGACGAGCGCGTTGTTCACGGACTTGACGTTCGCGTTGAACTTTACTGTTATTAAAAGCCACAGTATCACGATTAAAATGATCATGCTCAGATTTAAATTCAGCAGCATTAGCATTTTGAGAAAGAGCAGCAATTGAAGCAGCTGCTAATAAGCCTCCAAGAAGAATAGATTTTAAGCGGTTCATATATCCTTTAATTTCCGTTGCATTGCTTGATTTGTATATTCTCAATATAATCGGAATAATCAGGCACACACCTGTGTCAAAAGTCACCTTTCAATAGTTACTTTTGTCACTAATACTAGGATTTATATTTGATTTTTGAAATCGGATAACGATCGAAACCTTCCCTGATATAGGTTATACCGCAGTATGCCTAGTCAGCTAATAGGTAATGTAAACGAGAAAGTCGCCCCTGCATCCAATGCACTATTTACACCAATTTCGCCTGAACAAATCCTCAGAAAATTTGGGAAAAACTATATAATTAATTTTGTTTAGCTACTTACAAAGATGAAAGACTCAGAAATTACTTCACAATCACTTGAGTTATTCACAGAGATCGCAGAAGTGGTTATTGACTCCTTGATGGAAGATGGGCTGCTTAAAGACATTCCCTTTATTAGCTTGGCCGTGAAGGTTGCTAATATAGGAAAAACTGTTAGCGATCGCATATTTCTAACAAAAGTAAAAAAATTCCTTCTATATTTAGATAAAGTTCCCGTGAGAGAAAAGCAGAGTTTTCTCAAAACTCTAGATGATGAACCTGAGAAAAAATCAAAGTTAGGTGAGTATTTAGTCTTAATTATTGACCGTATTGATGATTTAGATAAAACTCAAATACTAGCTGAGTTATTTTTAAATCTCATCAAAGAAAAAATTAATCTAGAAACTTTCAGGCGGTTAGCATCTGCTGTAAATATTGCCTTTGTCGAAGACTTAAAAAAGTTAATCAAGAATACTAAGAATAGTGAGGATTTAGGAAATTTAATTGGATCGGGATTGACAGAAGTATCCTCAACTGGAGTTATACTTAGTGGATATGATGTAGTTCATAACAGTGTTCGTATTTCTGCATTAGGTAAGTTATTCGTGAAGCTGATGAATGATAAAAATTAGAATTGTTCCTCTTCTATTTCGCCACCAAATTACTTCTTGTCTTCCTGGTTCGTTAAAAAAATATTTTTGGTAACAAAAAGGTTTAATTAGCAACTTCATCCTGTAAATGGGCTACTAATAGGTAATGTAAACCAGAAAGTCGCCCCTGCATCCAATGCACTGTTTACACCAATTTCGCCACCGTGAGCATGGATGATTTGCTTAGATAAATACAAACCCAATCCTAAACTTATAGAATTGCGGATATTTGCACCCCGAAAGTAAAGCTCAAAAAGCCGATCGCTTTGTTGTTGACTAATTCCCACACCGTTATCACTAACAGTACAATAAATCTTGTCATCCTTACGGGTAGCGTTGATTGTCAAAAGCAATCCAGGGGGATTGTGTTTCAAAGCATTGACAATTAAGTTAGAAAAAACTCGCCATAGTTGCGTAGGATCAGCATTCACTAATGGCAAATCTGCGGATACCAGATTTGTCAGCTTGGCTTGATTTTGTGTTAGCAATGGCTCTAAATCGGCGATCGCAGCTTCGACAACTGCCAGTAATTGTACGGTCTGACGTTGTAAAATTACACCTTGCACTTCGCTGACATGAGCTTCCATCAACGAATTAATTAAGTTCAGTTGGCGATCGCTACTTTGAATCATCCGCTCTAAAATTGAGCGTGAAATCGAAATATTTTCCTCTGGACGTGAAAGCAAATTTTTCAGCACCATTAAAGTACCCAGCACTGGGTTGCGTAAATCGTGGGAAACTGCATGGAAAAATACTCGTAGTTCTTCTTCAGTTTGTTTGCGCTGGGTAATGTCTTCAATCAAACCTTCGTAGTAAAGCAGTTTTCCCTGTTCATCACAAACTACATAGGCTTTTTCCGAAATCCAGACAATACTTCCGTCTCGGCGATAAATTTGGGACTCAAACTCGGAAACGCTGCCATACTTTTCCATCAGGCGCACAAATTCTGCCCGACGGTTCGGATCAACATACAATTGTTCAATATCAGTGAAATTTGCTGTCACCTCCTGCGCTAAGGAGTAGCCATAAATGCGTGCTAAAGCAGGATTTGCCGTAATATAACGTCCATCGGGACTGCTTTGAAAGATCCCTTCAACGGCGTTTTCAAAAATGCTGCGATATTTAGTTTCTGCAACCTTAAGTTTTTGGTAGGCAGATTCCAGTTCTTGACGGGCGTAAAACTCAGAACGTTGCAGGCGATCGTACAGATAAACACCGATATCACATATAATACAAAACCAAGAAATGTATAAAATGAACGTTACATTATATATTTCTGGGTGTTCGGGGATTGGTGTTTTTAGCCCAAGTGCCGTATTTACACCAAAATAGTAAACCAGCACACCCACTTGAGTTAGCAAGTGAAGAGTCCAGCAGACTGGCATTAATATGGCTTGGCTCAAAAACAGCAGCGACCAGCCGATGGTGTCGGGTAGTGCGAAACCTCTGATGGTTGCAAACAACTGCGATGCTAGACTAATTGACCAAGAAGACCCCAAAAATAATAAATCTGGATGATGACGACCTAGCTTAGTTTTATGTAAGGCAAAGCAAATAATTAAACTCACAAGCATTGCAATATTGATCACAAGGCTTTTAGCTCTAAGTATTTCTGGCAGCCTTTCCAACTCCTTTAAGGGGAAAAAAAAGCCGTAAATGTCTCGCAAAGTAAAAGACAAAAGACAAATCAGTACCAGCCATAACCATAAACGCAATCTCTGCCACAAAAAACGGTTACGCCAAGCTTTGTAAAGAGTAGTAATTTCATCTGTTGTTGGTGCAGAAAAGGTTTTTCTCCACCACCTTTGTACTGTTATAAATGGAGTAGCCATTAGCATCCGAGCAACTTTGCCCATACCGTCGAGAGTGTTTCCCTTACTGGTTATTTACTCTCGCACTTTTTGGTGATTTATGGGCGATTTGTTGCGGATGAAGTTGCTAGAGGTAATGTAAACCAGAAAGTTAACCCGCGCTTGCGGTTACTAATAACACCAATTTTACCACCATGTGCCTTGATAACTTTTCGACAAAGATACATTTTTAAGCCAATGCTTGTAGAACAAGAATCTTGGGGATCGCGGACATGGAGATCAAAGAGGCGATCGCACTCTACTTTACTCATAGCTACGCCGTCATCTTGAATCTGAGTGCGAATCATTCCAGCTTCAACGGTGGCACTCAGAGTCAAATTTAATCCTGGTGGATTATTTTGCAAGCTATGTGTTATTAAATGTGCCAAAACTTTCTGCAATCGAGTCCCATCTGCCATTACTAACGGTAAATCTGCGGCAACCAAGTTCTTCAGAGTCGCTTGATTTTGTGTCAGTATGGGTTCCAACTGGGCGAATATTCCTCCCAGCAGGGTGCTAAATTGCACAGGTTCGGGTTTGATGTCAATACCCTGTTTTTCACAGGAATTAATTTCTAGCAATGAGTTAATCATCGTCAGTTGGCGATCGTTGCCTTGAATCATCCGCTCGATGATTGACCGAGATACTGGAATTGGGGAAGGTGGGGCCCCCTCTGGGGATAAGGGGTAATG
>NZ_JABXKM010000334.1 GCF_017115025.1 Nostoc sp. NOS(2021)
GACAATAATATTGTCCCATGCCCCATGCCCAATGCCCCATGCCCCATGCCCAAAACACAGTTGCTTTTATATTTAGTTCCGATCATCGGCTTTTTTCCGTCCTTGTGGACTCTCTATCGGGGCCAGGGTAGTCGGGAACAACTGGCTATTAGTCGTCTGTCTATTACTTTGGCACTTACTTGGCTGTTGGGATATCTATTATTAGCTACCGGAGCCGGAACTTCAGATTTTTTGACGCTACGTCTATTTATCCTCAATAGCTTTATCACATCGGGTTACTTTTTAGTGAGTGTCTGGTTGATTTCGCGCCTGATGCAGGGCAAATCTGGGCGTTTACCAGGGTTTAGTACTTTAGCAGAACGAGTGCTTGGCAAGTATTTATCTTAATTTTATCGGGCGAGAATTTGCCAGTATTTTTACTTATTTCCTCAAAAATCCGGTTGATTTATCCATAATATCTAGTCAAATCCAGTTTATTATTGCCATACTTCAATAAAACATCTCCAGGTTGCCCAAAAAAAGGATAAATGCTGCTATAAGTGGTGTGGTTGACACTACATTAAAAAAGTTAGCACTGATAATTAAGAGTTAGCTATTATGGGTTGATTTGTCTGCATATTTTTAGTCTGCAAATTTACCGAATTTGATTAGTGAGTAAGTGTGAGGAAGTCTGTGACCATTCAAAGAAGTTCGGCGGAAGAAAACCAGTCGGGAAAAGCCTCAAAGTCCAGTAACCAAATTTCCCAGAACTCGAAATCAGGACGTTGGCTGTGGTTTTGGGTAGGTATGAGTGGTATTGCAATGGTGTCAGCAACAGCAGGGGCGCTTTTGGCGGTGTCTTTGACCAGTACGCCTTTGCAGCAAGCCCAGCTAAGTCCAAAGGATGAGGCGGTGTTTGATGGCGATCGCATTTCTGGAGGTGTGCTGCGATTTTCAGAATTAACTCGCCCAGTGAATCTCTTAGTTTTGGGGATGAGCGTACTTCCCCCGGATATCCAAAACCCTCCCCCAGAAACCAAAAACCTCAGATACCAGCCGGAGCTAAACTCCTTTGATGGTCTTTCCGATGTGATGCTCTTGCTAAAATTTGATCCAGAGACGAAAAAAATAATTATTCTCTCCATTCCCAGAGATACCCGCACAGAAATAGAGGGGTATGGGGTAAAAAAAATTAATGCTGCCAATGTTGACGGTGGGCCAGCTTTGACTGCCAAAACCGTCAGTAATCTCTTGGGTGGGGCGGGAATTGATCGCTATGTCCGAATTAATGTTCTGGGAGTTGCCAAGCTAATCGATGTTTTGGGTGGCGTAACAGTCTACGTCCCCAAAAATATGAAGTACCAAGATGATTCTCAGCATTTGTACATCAATTTGAAGGCGGGTAAGCAGCATCTCAACGGCGATCAGACACTGCAATTGCTGCGTTTTCGCCATGACGAACTTGGTGATATTGGTCGGATTCAGCGGCAGCAAATGGTCATGCGTGCTTTGATGGATCAAACACTCAACCCAGCTACTGTTGCTCAATTACCTAAAGTTCTGGATGTAGTGAAAGATCACATCGATACCAATTTGACGGTTGAGGAGTTAGTGGCGCTAATGGGTTTTGCGGTGCGGACAAATCGCTCTAATATGCAAATGTTAATGTTGCCAGGTCGCTTTAGCGAGAAAGGCGAGTTTGATGCTAGCTATTGGTTGCCCAACAAAAATGGTATTTCTAAACTGATGGCTCAACACTTTGGTTTGGAATCAGCACAGGAACAGCTGGCGACTACGACTGACCCGCGCTCTTTGCGTGTAGCAATTCAAGATAGTACAGGTGGCGATCGCTCTAACCTGCAACCATTAATTAGAGCTTTGGAAAAATCTGGATATCGCAACATCTATGTGGCCAAAGCATGGGGTGAACCTCTAGAGGTAACTCACATTGTCGCCCAGCAAGGAGATGGTGACAGTGCCGAATCAATTCGCAACACTTTGGGATTTGGCGAAGTGCGTGTGGAAAGTACTGGCAACCTTGGCTCGGATATCAGTATCCAAGTGGGTAAGGATTGGTTGCAAGAAAAATCTATCTTGGAGCAGTCGCGGACGAAATAATTCGTAATTAATTACGAATTATGTTGACTGTGAATTTACTGACTGGCTGAGTTCTTGCAGTTTAGCTGCTACCACACCATTGGTTAATAATTCTTCTGCTTTAGCTAAACCCTCTGACATATCTGGACAAATACCACTCCGCCAGAGGTAAAATCCGCCATTCCACAAGGCTGTTTGCATGAGTTCACTTGGTTTACCTGCTAAAACCTCCTGAATATCCGCCACCAGTTCTTCAGTAGTTCCAAGGGGTACGTTCTTGGTAGTAAACCCGTAATCACGCGGTACGAGGTGTAATCGTTCTACCTCTTGGGATGCTACGGATGAAGATAAGCTGATGATCGCAGTGCGATCGCGCGGTAAGTCGCAACTACCTTCTAATCCTTTCACTAATGTAAATTTCGTTACTCCCCGCAGCCTCAGAGCTATCTGAAACATCCCTTCTGTCGGCGGATGAACAAACCCAGCAATGACGTGAGCATCGCCAGCATAAGGACACCAGATTAGCTCCATTGTCGCCAAAGGCGGACGTTTGCCGAGTTGATCGCGGTACTCCCAAATACTTTTAGTTAAGGGAAAATGCTGGGGTAGATAAATAAAGCCGATTCCCGTTTGCTCAAACACTTGCTGGGTTTTTGCTAGTGGTAGGGTAGTCCAATCGACTCCTAAACCCTGCCAAATATCTATTAGGGGTAAGCCATACTTAGTTGGTAGGCGATCGCCACCGTGCATTACCACTGGTTGTCCAACTGCGGCGAGTAGTAAAGCTGTGACGGGACTAATTGGTGCTGTGCGTGTTCTGCCATCATAGGGGATGCCAAGAGCGATCGCTGGTCGCCCAGAGACGATTGGTTGCAGTTTTGGCCCCAGTTCCTCATAGGCATCCAACATTCCCGCTAACTCTTCCCCCGTCGGACGCTTGATTCGATGAGCAATCAAAAACGCTCCGATTTGGGCTGGTGTAGCTTCACCCAGCAGCATCATTTTAGTAGCGGTGGCTGCTTGGGCGCGAGTTAAATTCTCGGCTGTGTGGTTTCCGCTACCTACTTTTTGCAGGAATTGCCTAAATACATTGCTCATTTGTCCTTTGTCTCCATACCCGTTCGGGGAAGCAAGCTACGCGTAGCGTCTCCCTTATGAGAAGTTCAGATGCCTGCGGCGGGCTACGCCAACGCCGTCAGACGGCGCTTTGACTTCTCAGTTTGTCAACTGTCATTTGTCCATTGTCCTTTCTGAAAATAACTAATGACACTTCAAGTAAACCAAAAAGTTTTTCCCAAAGGGCGATGCCTGTCTTGAAAAGTGACGCTACGCACAGTCCAAGAGGCTGCGCTAACAGATGCCTGACGCCAAATGCGCCAAACGACGCGATACACTTTTTGCTGCGGCGGGCTACGCCTACGCTAATCAAGTTTACGTAGTTTACTGCTCTGAAAGGTTTCAAAAAATGAAATGATCAAAATAGTGTGTAGCATTTTAGCCTCTTGAGATCCATTTGCCGACAGCACCAGAAGATAAGTAATAATCGAGTAACATCTAGATTTAGGAGTTGGTGCATGACGCAAAAAACAGACGACACAGCCAACAAATACTTCACAGGTACTAACAAACTCAAAGAGAAAGCTTCTCGAAATCAAGTGATTACGGCTCCATTACCAGACCCGATTGCAAAAAATATTGAAGCGATTATTTCACTTCATACCCAAGAAGTTCGAGATATTCCCGCCCACCAGCGGATACTAGAAGCGATCGCTACATTCTTTGGGCGACCGATATTTCTCTATAGTTTGCTACTCATACTGGCTATCTGGATTTTTAGCAGTTTTCTTGATGGCTTTTTACCATTCAACCTGCCCTTGTTTAGCTGGTCAGATCAAGGCTTAGACGCAGCTGCATTGGTGATTTCAACCGGAGTGCTGGTGCGACAAACTCGCCAAGAAAACTTTGCCGAACAGCGGGCGCAATTGATGCTACAGCTTAACCTGCTCTCTGAGCAAAAAATTGCCAAGATTATTGCTCTATTAGAAGAACTCCGTACCGATTTACCTAATGTGATCAATCGGCATGATTCGGAAGCTCAATTGATGCAGCAAGCTGCTGACCCGATCGCAGTATTGGAAGCACTCCAGAAAAACCTGACTGAAGAACTGTCATCCACAGAAGAAAACAATATGAGTTGATCGCAGTTTTTAGTAGACTTTTGTTTCTATTTAGAGACATAAAAGAAAACTTTAAGTATAGTCTTGGTGTCAATAATCAAAATTTATCGGATATTTTACTAAAGGGATACACATGGCTCAACTGAATGGTGTAATGATGCAGTACTTCCATTGGTATATCCCTCCAGATGGCAATCTTTGGAATGAGTTTAAAGAGAAAGTCAAAGACTTAGCTGATGCAGGTATTACATCTGTTTGGCTACCCCCAGCTTATAAAGGAACAGGGGGTGGCTACGATGTCGGCTACGGGGTCTATGATATGTACGATCTAGGCGAGTTTGACCAGAAAGGCTCGGTTCGGACAAAGTACGGTACAAAAGACGAGTATATCGCTGCTGTCAAGGCTGCAAAAGATGCTGGTATTCGAGTCTATGCTGATGTTGTCCTCAACCACAAGCTAGGTGCAGACCAAGAAGAAGAGGTGGAAGCAACACCCTATAGTCCAGACGATCGCAACCAGCCGATCGGTGAGATGCAAACAATTAAAGTGTGGACTCACTTTACCTTCCCAGGTCGCCAAGGCAAATACTCCGATATGGAATGGCACTGGTGGCACTTCGACGCAGTTGATTACAACGTTTACAACGAAGGTGAAAACGCAGTTTATCTGTTCAAAGATAAACATTTTGACGATAACGTTGACCTGGAAAAAGGCGCTTTCGACTATCTCATGGGATGCGATCTGGATATGGAGAGTCCAGAAGTGCGCGAGGAGTTGAATCGCTGGGGTGAGTGGTTTGTAGAAACCACTGGTATAGATGGCTTTCGTTTTGATGCCGTTAAACACGTGAGAGCTGGCTTTTTTCCAGAATGGCTGATTCACTGTCGCCAAAAGGCAGGTCGCGATCTGTTTGCCGTTGGTGAATATTGGTCTTATGAAGTTGAAGCACTCCACCATTTCCTTAACATCACCGGTGGCGATGTGATGTTGTTTGATGCGCCATTGCACTATAACTTTAGCGCTGCCAGCAAACAAGGCAATGACTACGATATGCGGCAGATATTTGATAACACCTTGGTGCAACAGCAACCTACTTTAGCCGTCACCTTAGTAGAGAATCATGATTCTCAACCCTTGCAGTCGTTGGAGTCTGTAGTAGAAAGCTGGTTCAAACCGTTGGCTTATGCGTTGATCCTACTACGAAGTGAGGGTTATCCCTGTATCTTCTATGCGGATTACTATGGTGCTAATTACAAGGATAAAGCCCCAGATGGCAATGAGTATGAGATTTGGCTCGATAGTCATCAATGGATAATTGATAAATTTTTGCACGCTCGTCAAACCTATGCCTATGGCGACCAATACGATTATTTCGACCACCCTAATACAATCGGCTGGACACGCTTAGGAGATGAAGAACATCCTGGCGGTATGGCGGTTGTTCTGAGTAATGGAGGAGAGGGGACTAAGTGGATGGAAGTTGGGCAACCCAACAGCACTTACATTGACATCACTGAACATATTAGTGAACCCGTCACAACGAATGATGAGGGCTGGGCTGATTTTCGATGCAGTGCTGGTTCCGTTTCTGTGTGGGTTCCACAGTCGTAGTCGGGGTTTTAGTAGCATTCATCCAGAAAGTTACGCGCTTTCTTAACTTTGCCTAAAAGAGAACTTAGACAGTATAGCAGTGGACAGATAGCTTAGGACATTCGCAAATCCTAAGAGAGCGGCTGTCACAGCTATCTATAGCAGACTTGTCCTAACCATTATGGCAGCCGCTATACTTTCTAGATCAGCCACAACCCTTTTCTTTCGTTAGAAAGCGATTGGACATTGCCTAAATTGCCTGATTTTAGGCAATAGGCACAATTCATGAATTGTGCCTACCAAGGATTTCGGGCAACCCTCTTCCCTAGTCCCTACTACTCTTTAGTATCAGGCGCGGGTGAACCCGGTACGTATTTGACTTGTTCGATCGCACCAGTGTATTTAAAGACCCCATATTTTTTGTAGAGATCCCATGACACCGGACTACGGGCATCTTTACCGATGTCCAATCCTTCATAGGGAAAGCCACCAAACGTTAGCCCCAGCTTACCTGCCGCGACTTGCTGCCCGTTGACGGAGAGTGTTCCAGACCCCTGGCGCTTGCCCAGTGCATCGTAATTGAAATCGATGTGAAGTTGACCTGGCTGTAGTGGGACTGGGGGAAACTTAATCGACTGACCATAGTTATTGTGTTCGTAGAACAGCTTGCCATCGTCAATATAGAAGATATAACCAACTTCCTGCCCACCGTGGGCAAGAATCACCCCGCGATCGCCTGCTTTATACTGAGCCTCCACCTGGATGGTATAATCGCGATCGCTGACCAAAGGCAAAATGTCCGGTTCCAGTACCAAGTCACCTGCATGGAATGTCTTCGGTTTCACTTTCTCCTTGATATAAGGCGGCACTCCTCCGTGTTGCGGGGATTCTAACAGGGGATAAACTTGATACTTGAATGCCGCAGCATCAAAGGCTGCTGCCAGTTCTTTGACTTTTTCTGGATACTGGTTCGCCACATTGTTGCTTTCCGAGTAGTCTTTGTTCAGGTTGTACAACTGCCACTCGGAGTCACTAAATGGTTTCCCGGTCTGATGATCGGTGACAGCATACCAACCATCTTTGTAATACCCTCTATTGCCTGAATTCTCATAGTATTGTTCAGTTCTTTGAGAGGGCGTATTGGCATCATTCAAGAGATAGGCAAAGCTGATACCTTCTAGAGGTTTCGTGGGTTTGCCATTAAACCTGTCGGGATGCTTGATGCCCGTCAATTCCAGGAGGGTAGGTGTAATGTCTGTGATGTGCGTAAATTGTGTCCGGGTAGCACCCAAATCTTTGATTTTTGCTGGATAGGAAACAATCAATGGATTCCGTCTACCGCCCCCAAGGGTAAAGAACTTGTACCGCTTCAGGGGTGTATTGGAAACGGTTGCCCAGCCAATCGGATAGTGAGGCGCAGTCTGAGGACTACCTATCAAATTGAACCGACTGATATCCAGGGCTTTATCGTCTGGTAAACCGGAGTAATGTCGGGCTACATTCGTCGTGCCATTTGCCCCGCCTTCTCCAGAACCCCCATTATCAGAAGCTACAATGATAATTGTGTTGTTGAGTTCCCCGGTGGACTCTAAATACTCATAGAGTTTGCCAAAGTTTTGATCCAGGTTATCAACGAAGGCTGCATAGGCTTCTTGGTAACGAGCAAATAGCTTTTTATCCTCAGCCGATAGTGTATCCCAACCTTTAACGCCTGGATTTTGGGGTGGTAGTTGAGTCTCGGCAGGAATTAGCTTTGATGCAAGTTGCTTCTGGTATCGTTCCTGGCGTAGCACGTCCCAGCCGACATCATACTTGCCTTTGTATTTAGCAAGGTCTGCTGGATGAATATTAAACGGTGAATGAACAGCATTGTTGGCAAAATACAAGAAAAATGGCTTGTCTTTTGACTTAGTTTTTGCTTGTTTGAGCAATGCGATCGCTTTTTCTGTCCAGTAATCAGTGGTGAGGAAATTCTCAGGATAGCGATCAACTGAAATCGGCGTATTGTCTTCGTAGAGAATATGGGGTTTCTGGGGATGTTCCAATCCATCTAAGAAGCCAAAGAAATGTTCAAACCCCCGTTGTAACGGCCAGGAATTTAAGGAAGCGGTAGCGGTGCGATCGTAAGTCTGAGTCAAATGCCACTTACCCGTCAGCAGGGTAGAATAGCCATTGCCACGTAAAATTTCTGCCAGAGTCACGACATTGCTCTGAATTTCACCCGCATAACCAGGAAAACCAGGGTTTCCCTCAGCAACCCAACCGACACCCGCAGAGTGGGCATTTAATCCCGTCAATAAAGATGCTCTTGTGGGAGAACAAAGCTGATGCGTTGTGAAGTTGCTAAATCGTAGTCCGTTAGCTGCCAATTTCTCAATATTTGGTGTGCTGATTTCTGAACCGTAGGGGCTTAAATCCGAAAACCCTAGATCGTCAATTAGGAAAACAACAATGTTGGGGGCCCCTTTTGGTGCTGCTGTGGTGCGGGATGAAGCCAGAGAGTTGTTGACTAAAACCGATGGGGGCTGTGGAGTCCACGAGGGCGTTGATTCTGCCAAAGTTCTGCCGATTTTGCCTTTAAATCCAGCGTAAGCTTGCGTACTTGCATTACCTGCTCCCTTCGCAGGGTTCTGGGCTAAACTGCTGGCGATCGTTGTGCCAGTAACCAGCAAGATGCTAAACACAACTAGTGCTAACCAAGCGATCGGTGAAACAAGTTTTTGCTTGACTTTTTGAATGAATGATAGATTCCGTTTTCTGTTCAACAGACCTGCCTCCTTACAAGCGATAGTAGTTAAGCCAGCACATCATCTGCGCTGGAGCATCTGAAAAATGCACTCATATTCCTGCTGATAAATTGGGGAAGCACACCCAATACAGTTCGTTAAGGTGCATAGGCTTTAAAGATCCCCCTTAGTCCCCCTTAAAAAGGGGGAAATAGAGCGATTTTTAGCCTGCCCTTTTTAAGGGGGGTTGGGGGGATCGTGTCTTATCCGAACCGTATTGGAACCACACCCACATTGTTTACTTCGGGAGTGTGGGGTAGAATTACTTTTACTGTTGTATAAAATGCAAACAATACATCAGTTTTTTTGATGGTAATACCTTCCCCTTAACAGAAGGTTCATAGTACAAATAAATGCAAATATTGTACTATATATCTATCGAATTATCGTAGTATTAGTGAAGGAAAAGCACGATACCACATTTAGACCTTGTAAAGGTACTCCCACTCGCCCAAGCGAATTGTTTCTATGTTCGTCGTTTAGTTGTTAGGCACTCGGCGCGGCGGCGTCGCGACATCGCTTGTGCCAGTTGCGTAAGTCCTGAATTTGTAATGGGATATTTTCGCGCACGAGTTGCCAAAAGTGCTTGATGGGGGGAATTTGCAGACGGTCTTGAGTTGTTACCATTACTACCCGACGAGTCAAACTAGAACCATCTGCTAAACCACTAGTACTATTGCTGGCTAAGGAGCGAATCGCCAGAGTAGGGTCAAGATGTGCTTCCATTAATGCTGATTGAGGTAGCAAAGCTATTAGTTGTCCTTGACGCACCACCCCCCGGAAGGCATCTAGGGTATTTACCTCTAAAGTCGCTTGGAGTTTAGCTTCTAGTCGCTCAAATCTATCTTGTATTAAGCGCTGCATCCCATAACCATCTTTAAAAACCACTTGAGGATAACGAATTAGCTCCGACCAAGGGACAAATTCATATTGGGCTAGTGGATGATTGGCTGCGGTTAGAACTTCTATAGGTTCATCATAAAGTACTTCTACCACCATTTCTCTACCAGTGGTTAAAAAGCGATTATTCATCACAATTGCTAAATCCACCAATCCATCTTTGAGGACTTTCAGGGCGCGATCGCTTCCCAATGAAGTCACCCGCAATTGCACATCTGGATAATCATGACAAAATTTTTGCAACACTGGTGGTAGGTAAGATCCGCACAGGGAGTGAATCACAGCAATGCAAAGTTCTGGCTGCTTTCCGGCGATTAAATCAGCTAATTCTTCTGTAGCTGTCTGCCATTCTTGGCAAATTTTGCGGACACGGGGTAGTAAACATTCACCTCCCAGTGTCAATTTTGCATGACTGGTTCTGTGAAACAGTTCTACACCCAAATCTGCTTCTAATGCTTGGATTTGGCGGCTAATTGTTGATTGGGTAACACCACATGTTCGCGCTGCTTGTTGAAAGCTGCCGGTTTGGGCGATCGCTAGAAAGGCTTGCAACTGCTCTAGGCGCATTTTTATGTAGCCTGAATTACATTTATCGGTTTCATTAAGTTAACGGATTTTTATCCACAATTTAGTAGAGTTTGTTACCGAAAAATTGGGTAAAAGCCCCGTCATAAAGGACGGCTTTATATTCTATTGATAATGTAACGACTTTCTCCAATAGAATGGTCAGGATCGGGAAAGGTGACAGATAGCGGATCGTTAAACACGGTTGCGGCTTCTGGAAAGGAAATACTATGTTTCTCAAGGTTTAATGCGGCTTTGTCTGGGTTCCATTCAAATTCTATGTAAAACGCTCTTGCCGTCTTTTTTTGGAGTTTAACAAGCTAGGTCTCGATCTGTTCATTTCCAAATAAGCAACTGTAACCCTCTGGATGGGTGTTGTGCCTGTAATCGCTATTTCATGGCTACGAACCGTTGCGAACCCGTTCAATAAATTCAGGATAATTTTCCAAATCCTCTGGAGACTTTAACGGCGGCATTTCAACCCAGTTAGCTTCTGCATGTAGCTTATCAAGATATACGTAAAATGCTTCGCGATCATCCCGATGGGCTAAAACGTAGGCTTGCAAATCTTTCTGACTCATTCCTTGAAAGTTAGGTTTGATCATTGCGCGTACCTCCATCTGCCATTGGGATATATCTCAATAATATTCTCCTCACCTGCTAAGAAGAACACATTCCCTGTTCGCTCGTCTACACGAACCACATTTATGGGCAAATAAAACTTCGTAAACCAGCAGCATAATATAAAGCACTGCGTCTTTTGTTCTGGCGTTGGAATAATTATTGCTCCTCATACCTATGATCGCGCAGAGTATATCACTTTCTGGAGACTACTTCTTTAAATCTGGGTTTGACACAATTGCTGATACAAATCACTCTTTTTGCCTCCCCATCGCCGTTTGAAAAAATTTACCATTCGGCTAAGGCGATCGCTATTCCTTGTTGCAAATCTGGTGAGAGTGTGGCGTTAGTTGCTAACTGCTGCAATTGTTGATGTGTGGCTTCAGCGTCTAAATTTTTCAGTGCCGCGATCGCATGTAGTCTCACCGATGCATTAGAATCTGCTAGCAGTGAAATCAATGGTTCAATAGCTTGCATTTTGCCTAACTGTCCTAAAGATAAAGCGATCGCACTTTTAACGTTAGCAATCTCTGTGGCTGGATGTTGCGTTAGCAGTATTTGCAGTAAAATTTCTGTGGCTGGTGTCCTTAACTGCGGCTTTTGGACTCGCCCTAGAACTGTGACAATTTCTTGCCAAAGTGTCTCGGATGTGGTTTGGTTAAATGTTGTTTGCAAATATTCCAAACTGCGTGGCGTCCCCACCCAAGTTAAAGCGCGGATGGTTTCTAATTGCAGTGGTAGCGGTGTATAAAGTGATATTAACAAATCAAATAAGTATTTGGCTGCATCATCACTTCCCATCCGCGAAAGGGAAACTGCGGCTGCAAAACAAACCTCAAGGTTAAAGTCGTAAAGCCTGGGTTGCAGTCTTGTTACTAAATCTAATGCTTGGTGTAAGTCAGGGCGAAAACCTAAACCAAGGACTGCTGCACGCCTAACTGTGGCGGCTATATCATCTAAAGCGTTTAACAATCTTGGCGGTACACGTTCGTCATGAAAACTGCTGAGGGCTTCAATTGCAGCGGCGCGGATTGCTGCTTGTGGATCTTGTACTACACTTAATAGCGGTGTGATGGTTTCTGGTTTCCGAATACAACAAAGCGATCGCACCGCTAAAAGCCGTGTATCTTCATCTAATAGAAGTTCAGAGAGTGTAGCGATCGCAACAGTACCCATTTGTCCCAGTGCTGTAACTGCGATCGCTTTGAGTTCTTCATCCTCATCAGTTTTCAATAATTCCATCAAAGGCGCGATCGCTTCTGGGTGCTGGAATTCGCCCAAAGTCCTTGCTGCATACCAGCGTAATTCTGACTCTGCGTCTTCATCTTCTAATATGTCAATGAGTGGTGGGATGGCAATATTTCCCAAGTGAGTCAACACCTTGGTAATTTCCCAGCGTTGTTGAAAATCCCCCATCTCTAACATTGAAAGTGCTAATGTCAGCAGATATTCTCGATTTTTAACTATCTCTGGATGTTCAGAGTCTGCCCCTAAAATTAATTGTTGCAAGTATTGAATTAGCCATGACCAATCAGCTGCATCATATGCTGCCTGGGCTTGCACCAAAAGCTGGTTGATGTTACTCACAATACTCTGTTTTAATTATTAATCTTCTGCCTCCATTACGTTGGCTTGACTACAACTGAATTACCCTCAATTTTGGCGGCATAAGTTTTCAGCGGATTTGTCGCTGGGCCTTTTTGCACTTTACCATCAACCGCAAATTCCGAACCATGACAGGGACAAGCGAATTTTTTCGCATCAGCTTTCCATGCTACAGTGCAACCTGCATGAGTACAGGTAGGGTTAACAGCAGTCAGATTTTTGGCTTTAGATGTGCCGATTACCAACACAGGCCCGACGGGTGAATTTTTCGCCAGCAATTGACCTGTTTTATCTAATTCTGCCGAGGTTCCCACTGTTTGCCAATCTCCAGATGCTGAAGTTGTTTGAGAAGAACAGGCGGCGATCGCTACAGGTAGAGAACTCGCAATCCAACCCAAACCTACCCAATTAATAAAATCACGACGTTTCATAGCTGCTGAAATAATATCTAAGTTTTAGCTAACATCTGCCACTCAATTTTGGATTTTAGATTTTGAATTTTGGATTAAGAATTAATCTATGGCAATCCAAAATCGCTTCGGTCATCTGAAATACCCTTTATCAAGCGTTTTGCGTCGCTTATTGATGACTTTGATGCAAAAAATGCATAATATTCATGCATTTTCAGCGATTTTACCAAAAAATCGTAACAATTTATACGATTTTAACAGAAATATCGCCTTAAGTTATGAGTATCGAAATCGTTACATGAACATTATCTAAACCTGCTTGACAAATTCCCAAGATGTAAATGGCCACAAGTTTTGCTTAACTAATCACGGATTTAGAGTTTCACTTTGGAATGCTCTGAAGTAAAAATAATCAGCCTTAAGTAAATATTAAGTTTTTATTCTCTAACCCTGGTAGATACAACACCTGATGTAACTACGGGTTGGTTGATGTTGGGCAATTATCACTACAAATTCTTACGAGAGTCAGCCTGATGACGGACACAGCAACTACTACCACCAGCCTCAATAAGTTCGAGAAATTCAAAGCAGAAAAAGATGGACTTGCTATCAAGGATGACATAGAGAAATTTGCCGCACTGGGCTGGGAAGGAATGAACGAAATAGACCGCGATCATCGACTCAAGTGGGTGGGTGTATTTTTTCGCCCAGTTACCCCAGGTAAGTTTATGATGCGATTGCGGATGCCTAACGGTATTCTCACCAGCAATCAAATGGGTGTTTTAGCCCAAGTGGTGCAGCGTTACGGAGATGAAGGCAGCGCTGACATTACTACGAGACAGAATATTCAATTACGGGGAATCAGGATTGAAGATTTACCAGATATCTTTAATAGATTTGACGCAGTTGGTTTAACCACCGTTCAGTCAGGGATGGATAACGTCCGCAATATTACAGGCGATCCCGTGGCGGGGTTGGATGCAGATGAGTTGTACGACACGCGAGAGTTGATACAGCAAATTCAAGATATGCTGACCAACAAAGGAGAAGGGAACCCGGAGTTTAGCAATTTACCACGGAAGTTTAACATTGCGATCGCAGGCGGACGAGACAATTCAGTTCACGCTGAAATCAATGATTTAGCTTTTGTTCCAGCATTTAAGGAAGCAGGGGAGCAAAATTTCCACCAAAAAACTTTCGGGTTTAACGTCCTCGTCGGTGGCTTTTTCTCCGCTAAACGTTGTGAGGCGGCGATTCCTCTGAATGCTTGGGTGGCTCCAGAAGATGTGGTAACTGTATGTAGAGCGGTTTTGGAAGTTTATCGCGATCGCGGTTTACGTGCTAATCGGCAAAAATCCCGCTTGATGTGGCTAATCGATGAATGGGGTTTAGAAAAGTTTCGAGCAGAAGTAGAAAGCCGTTTGGGTAAATCATTAATATCCGCAGCAGCAAAAGACGAGATCGACTGGGAAAAACGCGACCATATCGGGGTATATAAACAAAAACAAGCAGGATTAAATTACGCAGGTTTACACATTCCCGTCGGGCGTTTGTATGCCGAAGATATGTTTGAAATTGCTCGTATGGCAGAAGTTTACGGCAGTGGTGAAATCCGTTTTACAGTTGAGCAAAACATTGTTATCCCCAACATTTATGACTCGCGTTTAGCAGCATTTTTATCAGAGCCTTTACTGGAAAAGTTTTCCATTGATCCAGGTTTACTGACGCGATCGCTAGTATCTTGTACAGGCGCACAATTTTGCAACTTTGCCCTCATCGAAACCAAAAACCGCGCCCTGGCAATGATTAAAGCCTTAGAAGAAGACTTAACCTTCACCAAACCAGTGCGAATTCACTGGACTGGGTGCCCCAATTCCTGCGGACAGCCTCAAGTTGCAGACATCGGCTTGATGGGAACTAAAACTCGCAAAAATGGCAAAACCTTGGAAGCCGTTGACATATATATGGGCGGCAAAGTTGGCAAAGAAGCCCATTTAGGAACTTGCGTCATCAAAGGCATACCATGCGAAGACTTGCAGTTAGTATTGCAAGATTTACTGATTAAAAACTTTGGGGCAAAACTCAAGGAAGAAGCCCTATTAGTTAGTAACTGCTAGTGGGCATTGGGCAAATGGCACCAAGAAAAGCCCAAAGGCTTGTGTAGCCTCGTTCCCAGCCTCCAGGCTGGGAACGAATTCCGAGAGGCTCTGCCTCTCGTCAGGGCAGGGGCTGTATCTTAACTTAGTGCCATTCGGAATTGGGCAAAACTCATACTTTAGCCTCAAAGGTTCAACTTCCAACCTCAAAGGCTCATCTCACTGTTTTATTCAATTAGTAAAGATTGGAATGCTTAAAAAATTATTTTCATTCAGCGATCGCTACCGCATTTTACATCAGACTTGGTTTGCCTTTTTTCTGACCTTTGTCTGTTGGTTTAACTTTGCTCCCTTCGCTACAACCATTGGGAGAGAGCTACATTTAGCACCAGAGCAAATCAAAACTTTGGGCATCTGTAACCTCGCCTTGACAATTCCCGCACGGCTAATTATTGGGATGCTTCTGGATCGTTTTGGCCCCAGAATCACCTATTCAATGCTGCTGATGTTTGCGGTTGTTCCTTGTTTGGCGACAGCGCTAGCGCAAGACTTTAATCAACTAGTCATCAGTCGTTTGCTGATGGGAATTGTCGGCTCTGGGTTTGTTGTCGGTATTCGCATGGTTGCGGAATGGTTCCAGCCCAAGGAAATGGGCATTGCTCAAGGCGTTTATGGCGGTTGGGGTAACTTTGGGGCTTTTGGCGCAGAGTTTGCCTTACCGATGCTTGCAGTTTCTACTAGCTTTTTCGCTGGTGGTGCTTCTAACTGGCGGTTTGCGATCGCACTTACAGGTATAATTGCAGCCATCTACGGCGTAATTTATTACAACAGCGTCCAAGATACGCCCACTGGTAAAATTTACAAGAAACCTAACAAAAATGGTTCTCTAGAAGTGACCAATATTAAAAGCTTCTGGGCGATGATTGTCTCGAATTTTGGTTTGATTTTCGCCTTGGGTTTATTAGCTTGGCGCTTGGAACAAAAAAACATTCGCTTCCTAACTTTGAGCCAAATGTATCTGACTTGGTTGCTATTAGCAGGATTGTTTGCTTATCAAAGTTACAAAGCTTGGGAAGTAAACCGAGAACTTCTAATTGGCAAGAAAACCTACGCTCCATCTGAACGCTTTCAGTTTGGTCAAGTAGCTTTACTCGAATTCACTTACATAACTAGCTTTGGCAGCGAACTGGCAGTTGTTTCTATGCTCCCAGCATTTTTTGAAAAAACCTTTGCTTTAGAGCATGTCGTCGCGGGGATGATTGCCGCTACTTATCCCTTCTTAAACTTGATTTCTCGTCCCAGTGGGGGCTTAATTTCTGATAAATTTAGCTCACGTAAATGGACAATGACAATTGTCACTGCTGGCATTGGTGTTAGTTATTTGATGGCACATTTTATTAATAGTAAGTGGCCGATTCCGCTAGCGATCGCAGTTACAATGTTTGCCGCCTACTTTGCCCAAGCTGGCTGCGGTGCAACCTACAGCATCGTACCCCTAATTAAGAGAGAAGCCACTGGACAAATTGCTGGTAATGTGGGAGCTTACGGTAATTTTGGCGGCGTAGTTTACCTGACAATTTTTAGTTTAACCGACGCTCCAACACTATTTAGCACAATGGGTTTAGCTGCTTTAATCTGCGCTTTCATGTGTGCCTTCTTCCTCAAAGAACCAAAAGGTTCCTTTGCCCCTACTTATGAAAGTGAATTACCAGAAACCGCAACTACTATCTTCTTAACCGAAGAATAATCAACAGAAGGATGAAGTAGTGAAATTAACTATAGCGCTTCTCTGTTGAGTGTAATACAGACCTAACCCCCAGCCCCTTCCCTGCAAGGGAAGGGGAGTAAGATTCAAAGCCTCTCTCCTTTTAGGAGAGAGGAATGGAAGTGAGGTCAAAATGTATTGCATCCAAACGAGAACCGCTATATCAAAATTTATGAAAATCTCTTTTTCTTCTCTCTGCGCTCTCTGCGTCTCTGCGGTTCGATAAATAAAACTTTTTAGCAATTGTTGCGTAACACACTAATTCCTCCAACTGTCGCTACATCTAAAGGTTGCACAATCAAAATAACAAGTACAACTGCCATGAGTGAATTTACCAAAACTCTCTGTCCCTACTGTGGTGTTGGCTGTGGACTAGAAGTTTCACCCCCAGCCCAACTTGGCAAAGCAACTAATCGAGATAGCCAAGGAAATCCAACTTGGCGAGTTCGGGGCGATAAAGCCCATCCATCCAGTCAGGGAATGGTTTGCGTCAAAGGCGCAACGATCGCGGAATCTTTAGATAAAAATAGATTACATTACCCAATGGTGCGAGACTCCTTAGATCAAGAGTTTCGCCGGGTTAGTTGGGATGAAGTCTTTAATATAATCACGCAGCGCATTCAAACCGTGCTATTCACCCAAGGCCCAGAAGCCTTATGTATGTATGGTTCCGGTCAGTTTCAAACTGAGGACTACTACATAGCCCAGAAACTCATGAAAGGCTGTCTGGGTACTAATAATTTTGATGCCAACTCACGTTTATGTATGTCTAGTGCTGTAGCTGGCTACATTCAAAGCTTTGGCTCAGATGGCCCCCCATGCTGTTACGAAGACTTGGAGTTAACTGACTGTGCATTTTTAATTGGTACTAATACGGCTGAATGTCACCCCATCGTTTTTAACCGACTGGAAAAATATCACAAAAAGAACCGCAAAGTCAAAATGATTGTGGTTGATCCCCGTCGCACACCAACCGCAGAAGCCGCTGACTTGCATTTAGCGATTCGTCCCGGTACAGATATCGACTTGTTAAATGGCATCGCCCATTTATTGATGCGCTGGAACTACATTGATACGATGTTCATGGACGACTGCACCAGCAACTTTCCCGCTTATGCTGAAGTGATTCGGCACTATTCCCCAGAAATAGTAGCTCGTCAATGTGGAATCAGCATTGAAGATTTAGAAACAGCAGCTCGCTATTGGGGTAAATCTGAGCGGGTACTGTCTTTGTGGTCAATGGGTGTGAATCAATCCTCAGAAGGGACAGCTAAGGTAAGAACTATCATTAACCTGCACCTGATGACTGGACAGATTGGCAAACCTGGGGCTGGCCCTTTTTCCCTCACTGGTCAGCCAAACGCGATGGGAGGACGGGAAGCCGGAGGTTTGGCGAATTTATTACCGGGATATCGGGCGGTAAAAGATCCTCAGCACCGCGCAGAAGTTGAGGAATTTTGGGGACTCAAGCCAGGACAGATTTCGCCCAATCCCGGTTTGACTGCTTGGGACATGATTACTGGCTTGGAAGATGGCGCTGTAGAGTTACTATGGATTGCAGCTACCAACCCAGCTGTGAGTATGCCAGATTTAGAGCGGACTAAGAAGGCGTTATTGCGATCGCCTTTCACCATTTACCAAGACGCATATTATCCCACAGAAACCTCTGCTTACGCTCACGTTTTGCTACCAGCAGCCCAGTGGGGTGAAAAAACTGGTGTGATGACAAACTCCGAACGAGTGGTAACTCTGTGTTCAGCATTTCGCCAACCGCCAAGAGAAGCTAAAGCAGATTGGGAAATTTTTGCGGAAGTTGGACGTAGATTAGGTTTTGAGAAAGAATTTGCCTTTGCTAACTCTGCTGAAGTTTATGCTGAGTTTGTCAAACTAACTAAAACTCGCCCCTGCGATATGACAGGTATTAGTCACGCCCAATTACAAGCAGAAGGCCCAACTCAATGGCCTCATCCAGAAAAAAGTTATGAGTTAGAATCTTCAACTCCTAATTGTACAGACGCGATTAATCGCGTCTCTAACAAACGCCTCTACACCAATCTCCGCTTCCACACCCCTGATGGACGCGCTCGATTTGGGGCATATTACTCAAAGGGACTTGCAGAACCACCAGACCCAGATTATCCGTTTGTGCTAACTAATGGACGACTTTACGGACACTGGCATACGCAGACACGCACCGGGCGGATTGAAAAAATTTGCAAAATGCATCCCGAACCGTTTATCGAAATTCATCCCCGTGATGCTGCTAAGTTAGGTATTGTAGATAACCAGTGTGTGGAAGTGCGATCGCGTCGCGGTAAAGCGAAGTTTCCTGCTAAAGTGACAAAAGCGATCGCGCCTGGTACAGTTTTTGTCCCCATGCACTGGGGTTCGCTGTGGGCAGACAATGCCGAAGCTAATGCCCTGACTCATCCAGAATCTTGCCCCGATTCGCTGCAACCAGAATTAAAAGCCTGTGCAGTGCAGCTGATACCAATTGCTGTGGAAGTTACAATCAAAAATCATCAACTCCAGTCCTCACAATGGTCAGCTGCAAAGTAAACCTCTAAAGTGGTAATTTCGTCAATAATCAATAGTCAATAGTTATGATAATTTTTTATGACTCTCTACTTTTGACTGTTACCAATTACCATATCTAAAGAGATAAAATCTCTAGTAACAAGAGGTTTTACTGAGCCGGGATTTTAGCTATGGATAAAGAATAAAAAATAGATAAAAAACTTACAAAACATCAGCAAGGCATCTTTTTTAACAAAGTTGTTCAGTTTAATTCCTCTGCCTAAGAAGCAATACCGTTCAGTTAAGCATTTCTTTCTTCTCTCGGTGTCCTCTGCGCCTCTGTGGTACCCTGCGGGAAGCCGCTCCGCGTCTACGTTAAAAAAATTGACTTAGACAAAGAATTTTAGCCATAACTGAACCCTATTGGCCTAAGAAGGGCAACACGAATTGAACGCCTAATTAAAATCACCGTTAGAAAACGTAATTACGAATTACGTTAGCGTAGCGTTAGCGAGTCATCGAGCGTCATTACGAATTACGAATTATTTTAATCCTCTAGATTTATCTATGGGATTTTCTTTTATTTTAGAATCGGGTGCAGCATTATGAAAAAGCTACTGAGGCGAATTCTAGTAACTACCAGAGATGAGAACTTCATGCACGTCATCGAAAACATAGAAGTGCTAGTTTCTAAAGCTCTATCTATTTTCATGGTAATTGTAATTTTGGTAGCGATCGTAGATTTAGGAATCTTTATTTTTAAAGAATTATTTACAGCGCCTTACGGTACGTTCAACACAACCTTGTATAAGATTTTCGGTTTATTTTTAAATATTTTAATTGCTTTAGAGATTTTAGAAAATATTACAGCCTATTTACGAAAACACGTTTTTCAGGTTGAATTAGTTATTGTCACTTCTCTAATTGCTGTCGCCAGAAAAATTATTATTCTTGACTTTGAAAAAGTTGGAGGTCTTGATATAATTGGTCTAGGTATAGCTATTCTTGCCCTATCAATTAGTTATTTGATAATTCGTATCAGTAATTCCAAAGATGCAAGTTAATTGAAGGAGGCAGGAGGCAGGATGAGCAAGCAACAGTATAAATAATGAGCTAATTTTGAATACTTTCTTATGACAAATTTCTTTGAATTTGAAGCAGACTTTGTTGATTCTTTGCGTTGCATCCCCATGCAGGTGCGTTGCAAATTAGATACCTGTGGCATCAAGCTAAAATTGTCTGATTGGAATCAAATGACTACAGCAGAGCGTCAAGCTTTAGTCGAATTACCTTGTACTACAGAAACGGAAATTCATTTTTACCACGACCATATTCAGCAGTTAATTGTACAACGCACGGGTATACCAGCGACAAAATTGCCCATCGAGCCTCATCCTGCATGGCTAGACTCTGCCACTGTACCAGCCAGCCTTCAGGAAAAAGCTCAAGAAATAGGTGTAACCCTAACACAGCAACATTGGGCAGCTTTAACGCCCTTACAGCGTTTTGCCTTGATTAAACTCAGCCAACCAGGACATGAAAACAAAAATTTTAAGAGAGCGATCGCAGAATTCCATCTGCTTTAATTAGTCAATAGCCATTAACAGAACAAATCTGTAGGGTGCATTACACTTTGTTAACTTGCCACCCGAAAATGATACATTACAGCACAATTAATCCCGTAATGTATCAAAAATTCGCCCATAGGCTAACGCCTAACGTAGTTGACTTTAAATTAATATTTACTTTATAAACAACTATTAACTATTGACTAATAGGTGAGGGTAACAAAAATATGGCTGCAAAAAAACTTTTGATGCTTGTTGGAGACTATGTAGAAGACTATGAAGTGATGGTTCCTTTCCAGGCGTTGCAAATGGTGGGACACACTGTCCATGCAGTTTGCCCCGACAAAAAAGCTGGCGACAAGGTGCGGACAGCAGTTCACGACTTTGAAGGAGACCAGACTTACAGCGAAAAACCCGGTCACAATTTCACTTTAAATGCTACGTTTGCAGAAATAGAAGCCGCAACCTATGATGCCTTAGTCATTCCCGGAGGACGGGCACCAGAATATATCCGTCTGAATCAGCAGGTGCTAGAAATCACCCGTCACTTTGCCCAAACGAATAAACCGATTGCTGCCATTTGCCACGGCTTGCAGTTATTGGCAGCTGCTGATGTACTGCAAGGCAAGAGATGCACTGCTTACCCTGCTTGTAGCCCAGATGTCAAGAGTGCTGGAGGGATTTATGTCGATATCCCTGTTGATCAGGTAATAGTTGATGGTAACTTGGTGACAGCACCAGCTTGGCCTGCTCACCCCCATTGGCTGGCAGAATTCCTCACAGTACTTGGAACTAAGATTGAACACCCAGAACTGACTACAGTTGTTTGAAGCAAGATACCGGAAATCTTTTGGTTCGATCTTCGCAGCAGTTTCTTTCCCTACTCCGAAGGGGATTAGTCAATTATCAGTGGCAAAAACAACTGATAACAGAAAGCCAAAAATTATATATTTTTTTGATGAAACTAAATGCAGTAAAAACTACTATTTTTTGATAAATTGCCGTAGGTTTAATTTGCAGCTAGCATGTCAAGAGTACACCACCGATACAACCTGATTTATCCGCCTAACAAGCCAGGTTTAGGACAAACTCTCAGCAGATGGAATACTTATTTACATTAGGTGAAACAATTTGAAATTTTACAGCTGAAATTTTAAATTTCTTAGCAGTAAGTGAAGCTATAGTGGATTTAGCAATGCTGCTCTTAATGTGGCTAAGGTTAGTCCTGCTGCCAAATTATGTGAAGAATTAGTTTAGAAACGCACTTCTTATCGATGACAGGCAAAAAAGCAAGACATAATGCATTTCTGCGGCTAGTGTCTGGTAATGGGGCAGCTTTTGGATCAGAATCTCGCTACTCCCTGCCCCCCAGTAAAGAAATGGTAATTGGACGCGACCCCAGCTGCCAAGTTGTCTTGGATGCCATGATGTACCGAATGGTATCTCGTCGTCATGCGGTGGTTCGTCCCCTTTCTCTATCCCCAGATAGCAAATTCAGCTGGGTGCTTTGTGATTTGAATAGCGCTAATGGCACTTATTTGAATGGACAACGCTTGTATGAATGTCAGGAATTGCAGCCAGGCGATCGCATTTCTCTAGGTGCTGATGGCCCACAATACGTTTTTGAGTACGAGTTTACCTCACTCACCCCAGCCACGACAGTTAACCAACTTACACCATTACCTTCGGCGACAAACTACCACAACCACACGCAATTAAAGCAGCCAGATTCTGTTAGCTTCACCCAGCTTTTTCCGATTATTTCCACTGGTAAAGATTTAACTCGTAAAGCTTACCTCATACCGGGAATATTGACCGTAATCTTTGTAGTGTTAATGTTTGCTACAGTCGGTCAGCCCCAAGCTAATCAAGTTATTGTCGCAACTTACATCGCCTTCGCTGCCTACTATTTTGTTTACCAACTTTGCGGTAAACAGAAGCCTTGGTGGGTGCTAATGGCTACGGCATTGGGTACGATGCTGATTTTGCTCAGTCCGCTGTTGGATCTATTTATCTTCGTGTTTCGCGGCGTCCTGCCTGGAAGCTTGCCCTCACCCCAAGAATCTATCACCTTCACAGAGTTGCTGGTGCGGATGTTTTTTGGCGCTGGCTTGATGGAGGAATTACTCAAGGGATTGCCTGTACTAGGGGCCTTTGCCATCGGTAGAATTTTGTCTTCACCTTGGCGGGAACGCATAGGCGTCTGGGAACCTCTAGATGGTATTCTCCTGGGAACAGCTTCTGCTGTGGGCTTCACTCTCTTGGAAACTCTCGGACAATATGTGCCAGATATTACTCAAAATGTCACGCAACAGGTGGGTACAGGCGCTGCTGGTCAACTGGCGGGTTTACAACTGCTAATTCCGCGAATTTTAGGCGCTGTAGCTGGACACATGGCTTATAGTGGCTACCTGGGTTATTTTATCGGGTTGGCTGTCCTCAAACCCAGTCGAAGTTGGCAAATTCTCTCTATTGGTTATCTTAGTGCCGCTGCGCTCCACGCTCTGTGGAATGCTACAGGATCAATCAATGCCTTGCTGTTGGTAGTTGTTGGGGTATTATCTTACGCCTTTTTGATGGCGGCAATTCTCAAGGCACGGGCACTGTCACCGACGCGATCGCAAAATTTTGCTACCCGATTTCTTGGGCCAAAATAAGAGATGGGGTGCAAGGGGAAATGAGGGGGACAAGGAGAATAACCAATGCCCAATGCCCAATGCCCAATGCCCAATGACTCTTGAATATTTATCTCTTGGGATAGATGGCCTAGTTTGAAAATCAGCGTATTGTAAATTTATTATGGGGTGAGTATACTCACAAAAATAAAGATCATTAAAGTTTTTTGTTGCAAAAGTCTTGATTTTCGACTCTTTCTTTGCGCCTCTGCATAAGGCAACCAACATCTTTGCAAGAGATGCCTCTGAACAGAGTTCGTGCAAAGCTGGGACTACGCGAACACAGCCCATGATGGAAATTTTAGCTTTCTCTACTTTTTCTATTCCCTGTCACCTATCACCTATCACCTGTTCCCTATTTATGGTTCAGACTGAGACTTGTTGAGTTGATTGAAAGCATAAGAAGCGATCGCTAAAGTAACCTTTGCTTTCTCTACTTCTGATAAAGCTGTCCATTCGCTATTTTTAAGATTACTGAGCGCAGATGCCGCGTTTTGCGATTCGCTACTTCGCATCGCGTAAGCAAAAGGACGAGCCAAAACTAAAAGATCCTCTGTTCCCCAAGTTGGTAGTACTGTCTGAACGCACTCAACCAGGTGCTCACCCATTAATTGGTGAGAAGCAAATATCTCAGCAGCTTTGGTGGCGATGGCATTGAGCAATACTTGGGGGACATATACACAAAAAGTAGTACGTAATATTTCTTGAAGATTAAGCACTACTGCCTGTTGTCGGTTGTGATTGTAGTCTGGTGTAGAAGTAATACCAGACCAAAGTGTGTCTAGATGGCTGTAAAAATCTTCCGATCGCGTCGTCAGTTCTTCGTCAAGCAAATCTGGCACTCCGAACTGTTCTTCTAGTTCCTGAAAATAAGCTTCTGATTCATCATCACCTGGATTCCAGGGATAGGTAGCATCCTCTGGTTCTAGTAACGCTTCTAAAAACTCTAATTCTACTTGAGATGGCAAAGAGGAGAAAGTGTCTGAGCCGTTAATTTTTTTAGCCATTTTTTATTGCCTCAAGATTATTTGGTCATATTGACAGCTACAATTCCTCAGAAGAGATTTCCGCAAAAACAGTTGATTTTTTCTCCCGGAAAAACAGATTTTAAAAGCTGATGCTCAACATCAAAATCCATTTCTGCAATAGCTATGTTAGCAATCCTCAATAATAAACTCCCAGGTTTCACCTCTAGCACTTCCAAACTTTAACTGCATTCCCGATTTTAAGGGGACTTCCTCTCGGAGGATTTGTTGCCAACCACTAGGGCCTAAAAACCAGGTTGTCCCGTAGGTGGAAAAATCTTGCAAGTAATAAGTTCGCATCAGTGTAGCATCAGTAAGAGTATTGCGGCAGAATATTTCGGCATGGCGTTTAGAAACAGATGGTTCGGGGATGACAATATCATTGTCCTTGGTGCGACCGATGCGGGTGACTCCATAACGCAACAACCAGGTTTTACCTTTTGGGGTGAGCGATCGCAAAGAAGCAGTCGGAAGCGGGGAACCTACATCAGGAATGGCTGTGTCTGGTAGTTCCGTAATCCCTTCATCCAGGTTCTTAATCAGTTCGCCATTAAAATCTGGATGCAGGTAGAGAACAGGCAGAGTCCAAGCAGGTTGATTAAATTTATACAGTGTTAACAACTCTTGCCTAGCCTGTGCTACGGCTTCATCAATTGGTTTGTGCGATCGCAAAGCTTCGGTAAAGGCTTGAATAAAGCTGTGGCTTTCGTGATCAGCGATTTCATCGCGCATCCCCAAAACCGCAGGCACACCATGACGAATTAGGACTTCTGCTAAACTGCTGGCAGGTATCGCTTGATGATTGATTGCAGCTGGTTGTGCGCCCCAACAGGCGTTGAAAACCGCTAGTTTCACACCTGTACGGGTCAATACTTGTGCCAACTCTATCCCATTCAGGGGCATATCTGGTCGCAAAAACAGTAACCCCCCGTCTGGGCCCGGCAAACCATGTCCAGCGTAAAACAAAACATTGTATGCTTTGGTTTCTAATTCATCAATCAACTCTTGTGGAGTTGGTTGTAGGAGTTGATTGACTATACAAGGTGCATATCTTTGGGAATTACCACCCACAGGCGTATCTGCAAGACTTTGCTGTAAGATAGCAGCTTCTTGTTCCACTTGCAGCTTTTCATCATGACCTAAAACCAGCAGGATACTTAAAGCCTGGTCAGTTCGCAAATACGGTAAGGCGTCAACTTCAGTGCTGGTGCGACTAAATAGCAAATCTGGGGAGAGAGACATAGCCGGTTGACCAGGCTCACGCTGCATAATTTCCCAAGGGAAAGCGATCAGATCCGGGTCGCGAATTTCTAGTCGAAAGCGCAAACGTGTATGCTGACCCATAGCAATACCGCGACTGCGTTCTAGACTACCAAGAATTTGCCCGTCGAATATCCAGCGCCATAAATTCATTCCCAAGTATTGCATCAGACGACTACTGTAGGGGCCAGTAGTTTGACTTGAAGGGGGTGAAATCCAATCTATGGGCAATGGGTTGGACTTTTGAGATGTTGAGTTTGGGGAAATATCGAGGCGACTATGACCGGCAAACATCTGCTGCCATTCTTGCCAGACTTGGGTGAGTTCAGCAGGCCATACACAGTCACGTAAAACGTAGCCACTGGGATAGGGAGCGTTGACCACCCAAATGGCGAAGTTGTCAGTGCCAGTGTTTAGAAGACGGGCGATCGCCAAATTCAGGGATGGCATGGATTCATTAAAATAAAAGCTAAAAATAAATTATTTAAAATAACAATTCTCCAAAGTGAAAATTTTCTACTTTTTTACCTTGTAAATTTTTTACTCTGATTGTTACCTGTTATTATTCCAGGTTTTTACAAGTTTATCGAGTATTTAACTAAGTTGGACTGGTTTCAGTTGGTTTAGTAACTGGCGGTTGCGTGATAGTTCTACATGGATTTGGTTCGTCTGATTGTAAAACAACGCCAAAACGGTTCAGTTGGGAGAAGTCTAGCAAAACTCTTGTTGGCAAAGGTTTTGAATTTGGTGGAACTGAGGTAATTACAGCTGGGTTATTAGTCTTAGCTGGAGTTTGTGTGCTTTTATTGGCACAGACTCGCATAGATACCGAAAAATTTCCAGAAGTAGGTTTGGGATTTGATTTTTTCTCAATAACTTCTAAAAAAGTCCCACGGGGAAGCGATTGGTTGTTTCCCAAGGAGATATCATTGTTGGTTTTAATTACCCAACCACGATCAAGGTTAGCAAGCGATCGCGGTGCAGGTGTCGCTTCGATGCTAGGGTTTAGAGTTTGTATGGGATTGGAAAAAATTGGAAATTGCCCTGATTGCGATCGCAGTTGCTTCACGAACAATCCTAAAGCACCTGCTGCTACCACAAATATTAACGGAACTATCCACTGTAGCGGTAAACTGGAGGTTTTGACTGGCTCCTTTTCGGGAATGACCTGAGTTTTGTGGTTTGGGCTACCTAAAAGTGTCGCATCTGTCGCCCTGGAAGTAAAATCAACAGTTTTCGCGGAATAACTCTCTGGAATAACTGCTTTGATGGTGATCTCTGGTTCCCAGTATTGGACTTGATAATGGACTAAAGCGACGGTGACATTATCGTGTCCATTTTTAGTATTAGCGATTTCGACTAATCTATCCGCAACATTTACTATATTTGTTTCCCCAACTAGAATCGGCAAGATTTCTGTTTCCCAGTACTCCTCCACCCGATCAAAATCACTCAAACCATCGGATGTGAGTAGAAAAACAGCATCTTCATCGAGCATAAACCGTGTTGATGTGGGATGCAATGAAGTGCTGGGCCCCATGCCCAAAGCCTGGACGAGAGAGCCAGCAGCACTCTGTTGCACAGCCTCGCGGTAAATGGCATAGCCTAGCCGCACCTCGCGGGAAGCAACATCATCGTCGAGGGTAACTTGATAACAGCCGTGGCGTGTAATCCAGTAGGCACGACTATCACCAACGTGGGTAATGTACATTTCGTGAGCAACAGGCAATGCCATGACTAAAGTCGTGCCCATACGCTGACGCCCTTGGCGATTTTCAGCGTCATTGCGCTGACTAATTTTGTCATTGGCAATTGCCACTGCCCTTTCTAGGTCATCGAGCAGTAGTGAAGGGTCTATGTGGTCGTAGGGAACTTTTGTTAGTTGCTGTACCTGCTGCTGAATGGTTTCAATCGCTAAATTTGAGGCGACATTACCGCCCTCGTGGCCACCGATGCCATCACAGACAATTGCTAAGGCTGTTGGCTGGGGTGGTTTGCTCACCAGAGTACCACTGGGGGGGCTACAGGCATCTTCGTTACGTTGGCGACTTGGCCCGGTGTCGGTTTTGGTGATAATTTTGATCGTGGGTGTTTGCGATCGCCCTAACCCAGCCAGTCCCCCATCTAAAACTCCAATTAATTGCTCGGTTGAATTAATCTCTCCCTGAATTAAGGAAAGGCTAACCTGATCAACAAATTCAGCTATAGCTGGTTTGGCATCCCTGACTAACTGCTGCCAAAATTCACCTAATTGGGGCAATTCTGGTGATGTTGCGACGTCGAAACGCAAATCCAACAAACGTACTAACGATCCTTCTACCCGTAATACATAGGAGTCAAGTAAGCTAGAGGCGACACCTTCACTCACAAGAGGTTGCCACAGATGAGCTATTTGCCATAACCAATTGAGTTGACGCATCGATGTCGCATCACGCCAAGCGGTGGTTAACTCACTGCCCAAATGGACTTGTTGGATTGTGTCATCTACTAATAGTGGCGGTTTTTCTAAGAGTAATATTTCTCGCTGGGAGGGGCCATCGGCTAGAAAAAGCACTCCATATACCTGCGGTACGTGTAGGCGGTAGGGAATGAGTCTCAGGTAAGCTCTTAGAGGCTGTAAATTATCTAACTCAGGCGTTAGCGCTAATAAACCAGGCTTCGTATCTAAAAGAAGAAATTTATCAAGGACTAAATAGCGATCGGCTAATATTTCTCCAGGGCTACCCACACTTGGGCTATCTACCACAGCCCAGAGGTAATTTTTGGGTAGGGGCGTGGAACATCGCTGGCAAAACTTGTGAGTCAGGGGGTTGGCAGCCTGACAATTTTCATTTGGACAGTAGAGCGTTGCCGCGTCATTTTCCATAGTTTTCGCACCGATCAGCGATTGGCAATTTCTTTAACAGCATTAGTAGGGACAATCTAGACCGCTCATCTTTCTTAAACTTGACATACCCAGACTTTAGATGATGATTTTAGCTGACGGATATCAGCAGGTGCTAATACTTACTTATCCAAAAAATACGCTCCCAAGTCAACCCTACAGCCTCATCATAGCTTCTGTTGCCCTGTGATTCTCCATCGCCAAAGCAACTCACTCCAACCCTGTCCCCAAAGCATAACCTAAGCATGACTATGTTATTTGCTTTTGCTGAATTACCCCATCATCAAGAGGCAGATAATGTTGGTATTTATTTAGTTTATAAGTAGGATAGCAATAATTAACTTTAATTAAGAATTAAGAATACCAAATATACTTTTGGCAAAAGTAGCTGACGAATGCAGTGGCTCTAAAAATCTCTTCGGGAGTACTGTTAGCGGATAGCTAGGGTTGAGCCAGTGCTGAGTTAAGAAGTAGTACTTATGAATATTTCCACTCTAAGCCGAGGCACTTTTAACTCAGCACTCTTCATACAGAAGGGTTCAGCCAGCCCGCTACCAACTCTTGAGCTTATTGTTTGTCGTCAATTGCAACTTGGGGGACTCCCATGCTGTAGTTGGTAACACGCGCAGAGAGATTGTAGCTGATTTCGCCGAGTTGCAGGAGCGATCGCAGATAATGCTCTAAGTCTGACCCAACACGGCGTAAGTTATAGTCTGTGAGGTCTGCGCCACTAGATGCTTCTACTAGTTCATCAAATTTTCGGTAAACCTTTTGCAGCGCATCTTCATTCCAGTTAAATTCGTTGTCTGGGTCAATATCTAACGTTAAAACCTGTTCACTGGGAACCAGTTCGCCATCCCGGTCAATTTCACCTGCAAAAATGCGGACATGCCGGGTTGTGGACTTGAGCAGCATCGGGTTATCCATAAAAGGGTGTAAGATTTGGGTGGATTACACTGAAATTATTGTAGACGTTATCTCTGAGCTTGAATGCTCTCAATTTACAAGCTTTGAACGCAGTTTCAAAAGGGTATATTGAATGGGCATAAGTAAAAATATCACCTTTACTGATTAGCTTGCTACTTCTATTAGGAGTTGAAGCCGGATCTAGCTGCTAGTACTGACAGTAGTCCAATTATTTTTCTGCAAAAATTACTGGGTAGAGTGTTTTCATTTGGGGCATATAAACAAGTTAAAGCGGTGTGCTAATCTTACCTACTGCGAAGATTTTTTTACTCATCAAGCCCAAAAGACAGTAGGGTAAGGCACTCGGCAGGAATAATTTCATCTGTGTACATTTTTTTATGGAGAAGAGAAATTTTACCTTAATAATTATGCTCATCAATTTCTGCGGAATTTTCTATTGAAAAAAACGTACATCTAGTAATTTTACGGAATAGGGCTACATCGACCGCTGGCTTTAATAAACTCAAAAAACTTAAGCGGTTTTACTTACGTATAAACACCAAAATTAAAGTAACAAGTCAAACTGTTATTGACGTTAACATCAAGTTGATGTAAAAAGCTTTAAAAAGGTCGAACAACTTCTTACAGAAACTTTATTGTGTAGAATCTTAAAAACTGAATAATAGTTATGGCTTACCATAAGCTACATCTGGCACAGGAACATCAAAATCTAGACAGTGAAAATCTAGCTTGAAAATAAAACACAGGAGAGTGAAATGGGATACAAAGGTGATTGATGAAGAAAAATTCTTAATTCAAGCACTTTGGATTCAAAAAAGATATAAAGAATTTTGCTGGACATCTACCTCCTTACCCTCATGACCACCAAGTAAAGGAATCTCAATAGCTATGAACTCCAAAGCATTACCACGCCAGATAAATAATCTCGAAGTAGGTGTTTATGAGTGCGAAATACATCTCAAATTCCGGTTGATTGAGGAAAAGAGTCTATTGGGCGATCGCGAGCAACTATTACAGGTGCTACTTGATGCTTTAACCGAGGGTTCTGATGACTTTTTGGAGACGCTGCAAGCGTCCGTTAAAGCGCAGGAAGTATCTGAGTTTAAAGCCTCACCTCAAATGCGACGCCAGCTAATGCGCTTGCGTAATGCTGCTGAAAATCCTCAAACTTAAAGGTGTAATTTAAGTAGTGACAAATTTTGAATTGGGCATCAAATCAAATGTTGATCCCATACCCCCGTTGCCATAAAAACTAAGCAGCAAGTAGAATTCATAAAATATTGTGATTTCTACTTTGTGAAAGTCTTATTTAGCAGCACAAAGTCCCAGGAACAGTTTCCGCTATTAAAAACTTTGTAGCAAAGGGTACTGGTAGAATCTGAGAGCAAATTCAGCCGGGTGCATTTTACCGAGTTTTTATCAAAACATTGCAGGAATAACAAAACCCTGTGTCTTTACAGATGGGGAATTGGACAACAGGCGCAAATCAAATGAAAACCTAAAAGACCAAAGTAAAAATAAATAACCTTTCTTTTAGCTTTTTGCTTTAGCTCAGTGCCTGATTTGCTGAAATACTTATGTTTTATCTATTACTGGTAATAGGTCATGGTTTAGCAGCCAGTTACCTG
>NZ_JABXKM010000179.1:0-40102 GCF_017115025.1 Nostoc sp. NOS(2021)
TCAATTGTCACACCGCGATGGATAGTTGATACTTATGGAGCCAGAAATTGGGTAGAAGTTTTCTATCGGGAAGCCAAGGGGTGGTTAGGACTGAAAGAATATCAAGTCCGAGATAAAAGAAGTTTACTTCGACATTTTATCTTGGTTTTTTGTGCCTATACTTTTATTCTTTGGCATCAGATGACAGGAGGCTTGAGACGTAGGTGGGCAAGCAAACCTTTGAACACCTTTACTGAAGCCTTAGAAGCCTTTAGAACGGCTATGTCTTATCGATTTTTCGATTGGTTGACCCTCAACCGTGATGTATTTGCTGCTTACAAAGCCAGTTTGGGCTTTATTTGGGCTTAATTTTTGTTTAAGTCCCGCTAATAACTTTGGCAAGAGTAAGTAGGTGGGTGAGAAAATTTATAACTATGTCATTGCGAACGCAACGAAGTGGAGTGAAGCAATCGCAAGGTTTTCACCGCTTTTACTTTTTGTTACATAGTTAGTTTTATTTGTGCCTACCTACTTATTTCTCGCTTCGCAGCAATAGCCGTCTAAATTTGACCTCAAAGAATTCGCCAACAAAGTCGTTTCCATCGCGAATTATTTTTCCTTTCTTTGGTCTTCTTGCCAAATTGGGATGCTCCCCAGAACGGTTACGGTTTAACTCCTTCAAATAGACTAAATCGAGAATTTTTTATTGGGATAATTTTAGTCAGTTTGAATCCGGCAGATTTAAACAACTCTTTGAACTCTGTTTCAGTACGCTCTCGCCCACGAGAGCATACTACCAACATATGAACATCTTCAAGCTTGACATTAGAAAACTCATTTCCAGAAGGCATTATGCATTCTATCACTAACAATCGCCCTTGTTCTTTCATGGCTTGATGACAGTGCTTAAGAATGTTGATCGCTTGTTCATCATCCCAGAGGTGAATAACTTCCTTGAGCAAATAAACGTCTCCACCTTCTGGTATACCCTCAAAAAAGCTACCTCCAATGAGTTGACAGCGATTATGGACAGATGCTCGTTCACCTAAATTCTTAACTCTATCAATTGATTTTGGGAGATCGAATAACACACCTGTCATGGTGGGGTTAGCTTCGAGGATAGCAGTAAGCAAATTACCCGTGCCACCACCAATATCAACCAGCTTGCCTATTGACGAAAAATCATAAGCCTCCAAGTATGGAGCATATAGCTCTAGTGACGGATTACTAGCATATTTATGAAACATTTCTCCTGCAACAGGATTTTGCTCATAATACTGAAATAAATCTACGCCATACAAATGCTCAAAGGCGCTTTCCCCAGTCTGTACGCTATACATCAAATTTTCCCAGGGTTTATAGTAAAACTCCTCGCCTCGGAGGATTGCATCCTTACGCACTGAACCCGGAACATCGCTCTGCAAGGATTCTGCTTGTGGAGTTAGTTCAAAGCATCGGGGTTGTGTCTCAGCAAAAATTCCAAAACCCGCAAGAGATCGTAACACTCGATAAAGAGAATCGCTGTGGGTATTTGTTGCAGAAGCTAAAGCATCGCAGTGCTGAGAACCATCTTTGAGCAAATCTGCAATGCCAAGTTTTGCAACAACATAGATCATCCGTGAAATCCAGTAAGCATATACCAACTCTCCTGTAGTTAATGAAAGCTCAATCTTGCTAGGCTTAGAGTTTAATAAAACCACGATTTTTCTCCCTTTTTCTTGAGTATTAGTACTTTGAAAGCATTGCAGTTGAAGAATCTACCTGAGTTTTGAGTATTCAGTTGGATATAAGACAAAAAGATAGCTTCAATTTGGATTTTTTAACTTCCAATTCCCTAGTATCCTTGCATCAAAACTTCGATCCGATAGAAACTTTTTAAGTATCAAATTAAGCTTTAAAGAAGTTTGATGCTTAGATAAGAAATAACGTGTTTTGGGTTTGCTAACTTCCAAAGCCTCTATAATTGTATATGCAACTTGTTCAGGTTGCATTCCTGTGCGATTTGATCTAATCAAACCCTCTACAAAAAATTTGTATGCATCACCATACATAGCTTTAGCTTCAGATGACATATTGGCAAAGTTTTTCCGAAAGCTCTCTTCAACTTTATCTGGTGCTGCTGAAGCAATTGATCCCGGTTCAACCAAAATGACTTCAATACCCCAAGGATCTAATTCCATTCTTAAAGCATCTGTAAATGCCTCCAATGCAAACTTGGAAGCACACAAGGAAGAGATAAATGGCGAGGAAATTTTACCACCAACTGAACCAATATTAACTATCCGACCTTTAGCTTTTCTAATTAATGGCAAAAATGCCTGTGTAACAGCTATTTGCCCAAAGACATTGACTTCAAATTGCCATCTCAGGTCTTCAATGGCAACGTACTCTACTGGTCCATCCAGTAACAGACCTGCATTATTTACTAATCCAATCAGTCCTTCATTCTCAAGAGCTTTTGATACAATGTCTGCGGCAAATTTAATTTCTTCTGTTTTGGTAACATCCATCAAGATTGTTGTCAAATTCTCAGATGCATTATGCTTAAGTGATTCAGCATCTTTTTCTTTACGAACTGCTGCAAAGACACGATATCCTTTTTTGTCAAGTAGGAGCGCTGTTGCTTGACCAACGCCTGTAGACGTCCCTGTAATCAATACAGCACCTTTTTGATTATCAACCATTTTTTAACCCTTATGTTCAACAGAAATTAATTTGCGATTCAAATCTGAATAAGTTGTTTTTAACCTGTCATTTTTTCAACTTCCATTTTTTCTAAAGACTTAAATTCTTTCACAGTCAATAATATAACAATTAAGACAAAGAAAATATTAGTAAATATTATTCCGTAGTAAATGCCATTTACACCTAGTAGTCTAGAGAATAAAAACACTAATGGAACGAAGATAAGTAGACTCTTGAAAAGGAGTACTGTTGCAACTATTTTTTCTTTCCCTGTATATATAAATAGATTCCCAGTAAATCCAATAAAAGGCATAATTGGTATTAATAAATTTAGAATTTGAAAGTTAAACAAATCATTTTGAGTAAAGTTAACATCTGGCAAGAGTAAGTTTAGAAATGTTTTTGGTAATAATTGTAGAGGCAACCAAAGTAATGTCAGTGTAGTAATTGCACCAATAATAAAAATAAAATAAGCTTTCTTAAGTCTTTTATAATTTCTAGCTCCATAATTTATACCGATTACAGGTTGTAAGCCAATTATGAAGCCACTTAAAGGAAGAAATGCTAATGAACTCAATCTTTCTGTTGCTCCAAAGAAAGCTATATCTTGAGATGTTCCATAAATAGATATTGATTTAAAAGTTACAAAGTCCTGAACTAAACTTGTAACTGGAACTAGTATTAGTGATAGACCTATTGACAAAATACTAGGAAGTAAATCTATCGCTAGGGCAAACTTTTTATAATTAACTGGAAAAGAACTTTTACCACAGAAGAAGTAAGTTAAGTTGAGAATACTATAAATAACCATCGCAAAAACTGTAGAAAGAGCTAATCCTCGAACTCCCCAGCCTAGAATAGCAGTAAAAATATAATTTAATGTAATATCACTTATAGCAAAAACCCCAGCAGATATCATAGCCAATTTGACTTTGCCTTCTGATTTAATAATTTGACTAGAAGCTATTGCCAGCATAAAAAATAGTGAACCTAGTATATAAGTCTTAAAATAGTCGGCTCCAGCAGAAGCAAGCTCACCTCTTGCTCCCATAAACATAATTAATTGTTCACCAAAACTATAGCCAATGATTGTTATCAAAGAAGCAATAATAATTATTATTACTATTAAGTTGCCAAATATTCTCGACTGATTTTTAATATCTCCAGAACCAATAGCTCGACTGAGAAGAGAAGCAGAACCTACTCCAATGATTTCAGCAGATCCACCAATAATAAAAGTAAGTGGTGCAGAAATAGATATAGCAGCAACAGCAGTTGTACCAATATATTGACCTGCAAAGAAAGCATTAATAAAACTGTTCAAGCCAGTTACTAGCATTCCTAACATACCAGGTATTACTAACTTGAACATCAATTTAATGAGATTGCCTTGGAGAATCTCATTCGTCATTTGAGATTGTTTTTGTGAAGTCATTTTTAGGTTCTTGGCTTGTTTATTTACTGGATCTTGACTAGATGGCTAACGTGATACTGCTTTACTGGTTTTAACTCCATTTGTTTTGCTGAATTTAATGCACTCATAACTTCACCGCTAACTTCTACTCTGGCTTCATAAACACCTGATATACTTCCATCTGTAACTGCATAATCAATACGTACTTCAGCCCAATCAGCATTTTCTTCTTCCTCACCTTCTTGAATAGCAACTACTTTGCCAGCTTTTAAATAGTTGAGCCAAGTCCAACCTAACTGCATCCAAATTTCGCACTCGGCAATTTGCTCAAATTTGGTTAAACCCGCCCATCCCCGATAAAATTGACGCAAGTCAGAGACTGAGCCATGTTTGTTTACCAGTAAATCAAGGACTTCTGGTTCCAAATGTCCCCATAAGCATCCTTGAGGTAAATCAACTAGGGTAGGAGCAAACTGATGACCACCAAAGTGAGTTGTTTGCCAGACTCGTAATTTTCCATTGGAAATGGGCGCGTATTCCTTGCGTAATCGACGATATATAGGAGTCCCGAATCTGCCACAGGCAAGGTCAACTTGAGCATGGGTGCAAACCATGAGTTCGCGGATGTGATTGCTTTGTTGCTGATACTGCTGAAACTTTGATAAATCATTGGGCTGTTGGATTAACTGCTTGAGTATTGCCGTAACCAAGGCAGTTGCTTCCCCCTCTGGAACGACAAACTCCTGTTTCTCAAACTTAGAAAACAGCTTTGCAGGACGATAGTAGTATAGGACGCGGGTAAAGCCAGGGTAAGAGTATTCGCGGTCAGGAGCAATCAACATTGGTCTCAGGTTGACCCCATGTTTGACAATTAACTCTTGGAACAAACCTATCAATGGCTTAATTGTAGGATTTTCCTGAAAGAGGTCTTGAGACCAAGGTTGTGGAATTTCCATAATCAACCAATGGTCGCAAGTACCTGCTGTACCAATTGGGTCTTCTTTGTTGGTTTTGGAAACCACGGAGCAAAAACGACAATCTGTCAGGGAAAGTAGATTTGTCTGTTGATTTTGCAATTCAAACCCCTCCTGAAAAAAAGCTATGAGGCAGCAGGGTTCTTAAACCCAAACACTTAGAATTCATCATTTATCATTTCAGATAAATTACTCATTGAATCAAACTCAATCTATTTCTTACTCAAGTCCTAATCTCTTTCGCAAACGACTATAACAAAGAGTGTCATAAAAATACTGAGTTGGCATTATTTTTTTACTATACCCCAAATTTAATGCCCCACTTTGATTTTGTAATTAGTCTAAACTCAAGTTAGTTAAGGTAGTGAATACCTCCCGTTGATTATCTTTGAATTCGCGCCGACCGTGCATAAATCTCGAATTATCTATCATCACTAGATCACCAGCTTGCCACGAGATTTCTTCCGTAAATTTGTCGTAAAGTTTCTGTATTTCGTCGGCAACTTCGTCAGGAAGCTTTGAACCATCTTCAAAAATCTCAAGTCCATTTGCAAGAGGTCCCGAAAGGCTGTTAGCAAATGCATCTTGATTCTCATACTTTGTTTTTACTACTGCTGAACAAATATATTTGCAAGAAAGGGTCGAATCTTCATTTATCTGATAACTCAATCCCTCAATTTTATCCAATATTGGCTTGCAATTATCAAGGGTTTCACCTAAAACAAGAAAATTCTTTAAATCATCAAATTCCACACTCTCAAAATCAAACTTTAGTTTTTTGTCAAGAAATAACTGTTTCGTATGTTTGCTCATTTCCTTCCATATTTGGACACCGTCTGCAAATAGAGTTTCGCCTCCTTGTACAGGCGTTTTACAGCAAAACCAAATAGCATCAGGTCGAAAAGGACTAAAACCATGCTCAACATGAAGAGAAATAGCATTCATTTCAGCATCTACGAAGTTAACAAAATCAACCGAGTCAAAACTTGTTTTTGTGGGGTCTCCAATGTAGCTAGAACTGAATTTTTCTGAAAAAGCTTTCATCTGGATAGGAGTTACCCCAAAACCTCGAAAAAGAACAACTCCAGATGACTTGAATAGTTCAATATTTTCCGCTTTAGAAAAGCAGAAAATATCTTCATAATCGTTAGTACTATATACTATTTTTCCCGTTCCTATTCCAAATGACTCAATTTTATTCCTCATTGCTTTTATTTGAGATTTTTTGCATTAAGTTTGTAACTGCTTACCGCAATAAAAACGCATCTTACGCTGAATTAGCAACGAACTGCTGTGGCTGCTCTTGGTCTAAACGCTGATCAAGCATTACCATTTTCAAGCCACTAGCAGGAGGATAGTTAACACCACGAGCTTTGGGCTTTTCTACTCTTTTTTCATCCGCTAATACTAGTTGATAGTGTGAAATAATCGTTGCTAAAACCAGCTTCATTTCAAAAAGTGCTAATGCCTCGCCCGGACAGCGACGAGCACCACCACCAAATGGTAGAAATTCATAGGGAGAATATTGTCGCTCCAGAAAGCGCTCTGGCTTGAATTGCTTTGGTTGTGGGTATAAGTCCTGACGTTGGTGTGTCAGATAAATAGAGCCTCTGACCACTGTACCTGGACTTAACTCGTAGCCCATCACCTCAATTGGTGATTCTACGAGTCGTGGAAATGTGACTACCTGAGTTGGATAAATTCGTAGTGCTTCATTACAGACAGCGCTGAGGTAGGGTAGCGCAACGATGCTCATAGGATCTGGGGATTCACCGAGGGTATCGAGTTCTTCTAGCAATCGTTCGCGAACAGCAGGTAAACTATGAATCCAGTACAATGACCAAGTTATGGCAGTAGCTGACGCATCCTGACCACCCAATAGCAATGATGGGAATAAATCCCGCATATCCTCATCGGTCATTGGTTGACCAGTTTCATCGCGAGCAAATATTAGTTCGGAGAGGACATCGGTGCGGGAGGGATCTGCTTGCGATCGCCGTTCTGCAATTTCAGTGTAGAGTAGTTTATCAAATTGTCGTTGGAGGTTCTGCCAGTATCCCCACGGACTCCACCGACCTAAATCTCGTCGGAGAAAGGGATAAGACAGGGATAATCCCAGCCAGCGAGACCGGGCAAAACTTAATAACTTGGAAAAGAGTAGCCTAAATTGTTCGTAACGCTCTCCCTCATGCAAACCAAACAAAGCTTGCAATATCACCTCTAGAGTAATCTTTTGCACGGTAGGGTAGGCATAAAAAGATTCGCCGATCGCTAGATCGTTCATGACTTTTTCTGCAACTTGACAGATACGCTGCCCGTATGCTTTTACCCTAGTTCCATGCAGGGGAGGCATTAACAACTGACGGCGATGTTTGTGACGCAAGCCATCAAGCATGAGTAATCCATTGTTTCCAACTAAGGGTGCGCCACCTTGGTTCAGCTTACCAGAAGCTGTGATCTCTTTGGCACTTGTAAAAATCTGCTTCATTCCTTGCGGGTTACTTACGATCACTAAAGGTGTATCACCACCTAGAATGGTGAAAATGTCACCATAGCGATCGCTCATAGCATCCATGAAGCCAAGAGGATCGGTCTTAAAATGATGACTCAGCGATCGAGGAGAATCTTTTGGTCCTTCAGGTAATTTCATTACTATTTTTTTTAATGATTGTTTAATTATCGATAGCTATTAAATTGAACCAACAACCAATGGCTGCGACTGTCCTTGATGCTGACGCCGACTCTGCATAAGCATTTTCACGCCACTATCTGGGTAACAAATCAGACCTCCAAATTTTGGCTTTTCTGGTCGCTTGTCAACCAGCCCTAATTGATAACGTGAAAGAATTGTCGCCAACACAAGCTTCATTTCAAATAAGGCAAAAGCCCCACCAATACAAGTACGAGCACCGCCGCCAAAGGGAAGAAATTCATAGGGAGAGTATTGTTTTTCCAAAAAGCGCTCTGGCCTAAATTGTTTTGGTTCTGGGTATAAATCTTCACGCTGATGCGTCAAATAAATATTCCCAAGTAGTACTGTTCCTGGACTTAACTCATAACCCATCACATTAACTGGGGACTCTACCAACCTTGGAAATGTGAATAACTGAGTCGGGTAAATTCGCAAAACTTCGTTACAAACAGCACTAAGGTAGGGCAATGCAACAATGCTCATGGGATCTGGGGATTCACCAAGACAATCAAGTTCCTCAAGGAGTCGTTCGCGAACGCCAGGTAAATGGTGAATCCAATATAAAGACCAAGCGATCGCAGTTCCTGAAGCATCTTGAGCTGCAAATATAGGCGATAATAGGAGGTCGCGCACCTCTTCATTACTTAATGATTCACCCGTTTCATCATGAGCAAATATGAGATCAGAGAGGATGTCAGTGCGTGAGGGATCTGCTTGCTCACGGCGTTCTTCGACTTCAGCATATAGCAATTGGAAAAGTTCTCGCTGGAGATGAAGTATGTATCCCCTTGGACTCCACTGACCTAGATCCCGTTGTCCAAAGGGAAGTTGTGTAACGATCTCATATAGAGGAGATTGCTGATATTTGATGATAGAAGCAAAGAGATGCTTGATTTTGTCATAGCGCTCTCCCTCACGCAATCCCATTACAACCTCTATACCCACCCGCAGGGTGATATCTTCGATAGTAGGGTAGGCAATAAAAGGTTTTCCAATCGCCTGTTGACTCATAATTTTTTCTGTGAGTTCGCAGATACGTCGCCCACAGGCTTGCATCCGTTCTCCGTGAAAAGCCTGCATTAAGAGCTTACGCCGATGTTTGTGACGGAACCCATCGAGTTGAAGCACTCCTTGGTTTCCTGTACCCCCAGCGAAATTGCTGTTCAATGCACCCCTAGCGATAATTTCTTTCGTGTTGGTGAAAATCTGCTTTATACCGGAGGGATTGCTGACATGCACTATTGGCGTAGAATCAGACATTATGGTGACAATATCACCATAGCGTTTGCAAACGGCGTCCATATAGCCAAAAGGGTCAGCCTGGAATTGCTGGTTTAGCAGCCAATTAGGGATTTTCGGTCCTGCGGGTAGGTTCATCAGTCTTGTTTACTGCGATTTTCTATTTTACACTGTACTGAGCATTATCGATATAAATTCTCAATAGTTTAACTAATTCCTGAATATTCGGTTCGACTAACATCGAGAAATGATCTCCAGAGACTTCAATGACATCAATAGGTTGACTGGAACATTTACCCCAACCTAGTAAAGGGTCATCAGTATGAAATTCTGGACTTTCAAAGTCATGAATAATTTCCTCTTTTGCTCGAAAGAGAGTGATGGAGTCAGGATAAAGGAGCGGAACATAATCTCGCATGGCTTGGACATGAGCTTTGAAAAGTTTGTAATAGCGGAGAAAATCCTTAATCTCTGTATCGTTCAAGATGAAGTTTGCTCTTTTATTTACTAAATGAAATTGCTCATCTAGTTGCAAATCTCGCAGTTCCTCAAAAGGAACAGAAAAGTTGATGTTGTTGTTAGTTTTTATCGATTCAGCCATGCGGAGTAAGAATTTGGCATCATCATCGTCTGCTACTTTTACGGCTGTTTCTGGTAATATGGCGTCGATGACAACTAGCAAACCTACTTTTTCACCCTGCCTTTGCAATTGTTGTGCCATTTCAAAAGCAATCACACCACCGTAACAAAAACCTCCTAAAAGATAAGGACCATTCGGTTGTACCTGACGAATTTCTTGGAGGTAGCGAGTTGCTGTTTCCTCCACGGAAATAATTTCAGGTTCCTCTTGATCAGGGGTATGTTGCAAGCCATAAAATGGATAGTCTTCACCAAGTCTTCTGGACAAATTAAAGTATTGACGAATACCTCCACCAGCGCCATGCATACAGAAGAAAGGAATTTTGTTACCAGAAGACTGAATTGCTACTAGAGGAGAATTGGATATCTCACGGACTGGTTGACTAACAATTTGAGCTAGTTTTTCAATCGTCTGATTTTCAAAAAGAGTAGACAAGGGAAGATTGTGTCCAAATCGGTCTTGTATTTGAGCCATTAAGCGTACAGCTAAAAACGATTGACCACCCAAGTCAAAGAAGTTATCTGTGACTCCTATCGGACTAGTCTTCAGGAGATTTTCCCAAGTTTTCACTAAAGCCAATTCTATAAAATTGTGGGGAGCAACGAAGGATTGAGTGGCGTTTGGTCGGATAACGTCGTCAGTAGGAAGTGCTTGCTTGTCTACTTTGCCATTGGATGTCAGTGGAAGCACATCTAGTAACACAAAAGTAGACGGTAGCATGTAATTTGGTAGCTTTTGCTGTAAGTCGGCGTTTAACTGTGGCACTATGTCTTGGTTATCTGTTACGACATAAGCGATGAGACGCCGATCGCCTTGAGCATCATCTCGGACAATGACGATAGATTCTTTCACCTCTGGATGTTGTGCGATCGCATCTGCAATTTCTCCCAGTTCCACGCGGAAGCCACGGATTTTCACTTGGTCATCACGGCGACCGAAAAACTCAAGATTACCATCGTTGAGATAACGCACCAAGTCACCAGTTTTGTAAAGTTTGCTCCCTGGAACAAAGGGGTTATTAATAAAACGTTCTTGAGTTAATTCAGGACGATGCAAATATCCCTTTGCCAATCCATCACCACCAATATAGAGTTCACCAATAACTCCTACAGGCGTTAGTTGCAAATGGCTATTCAACACATAAACTTGCGTATTATCAATCGGGCGACCAATGGGAACGCTGTTCGGTTGTTCTGGCAATAAACTAGTGTCATAGTAAGTGACATTGGCAGAAACTTCCGATGAGCCATAAAAGTTGATTAGTTTTGCAGATGGCATCACTTCTCGGAAGTTTTGAGCTAACTTAACAGATAATGCTTCCCCACTTGTTATCCAGAGTTTAAGATGCGACAAATTCTTGATCAGATAACTGTAGTTATCTAAAAGTAAGCGCAGCAGTGAAGGCACAAGTACAATACGCGTAACTTTGTGGTGTGCCAGAGTTTCTATAAACAATTGAGGGTCTTTAGCAATGGCATCGGGAATAATGACAGTGGGAATGCCTTGTAGTAAGGGAGCAAAAATCTCCCATACTGAGTCTACAAAGCTAATAGCTGTTTTCTGGCAACAAACCTCCTCTTTTGTGAAGGGATAGGTTTTCCACAACCAGTGCAAGCCATTGACTGTACCGCGATGAGTACCAAGGACGCCTTTAGGAGTTCCAGTAGAGCCGGAAGTGTATATAATATAAGCGAGATTATCACCTGAAGAGATACTAACTGGGTTATCTTGACTTTCTTGCTTGATAAATTCCCATTCATTGTCTAGGAAGATTACCGTCATTTGTGAGGCAGTGCGATCTTGAGGAGCAACTGCTGAAGCTCGAAAAGGTTCTTTGTCATTTGTGATTTGTTTGAAGCTATTAACTAATGACGAATGACTAATAATCAATGACACTTGGGAATCAGAAAGCATGAAGCCAAGGCGATCAACTGGATAACTTGGGTCAATGGGAATGTATGCACCGCCAGCTTTGAGGACAGCTAAAATTCCCACGACCATTTCTACTGAACGTTCTAGACAAATAGCAACGAGAGTTTCTTTTGTTACACCCTGTTTTTGTAAATAATGGGCAAGCTGATTAACTCTCTGATTTAGTTGACGATAAGTCAGTTGTTCTGTTTGGCTAATTAACGCTAATGATTCAGGAGAATGCTGAAGTTGCTGCTCAAATAACTGATGAAGGGAGGCATCTTGGGGATAATCTGCGCTTTGCTGATTCCACTCGAATAATAATTGCTCTCGCTCTTGATCTGTCAGTGGTAACAATTCTGAAATGCGCTGTTCCTCATTAGCAACAATGCTTTCCAATAAAGCTTGGAAATTACTAATAAATCGAGTAATTGTTGCAGAGTTAAAAATGTCTGTGTTGTACTCTAAAAACCCTGTTAATCCTTGCTGAGATTCAGATATTGACAGGTAAATATCCAACTGAGCTGTGCCGCTATCGAACTGCAAAGAACGCACGGTTAAACTAGAAGCTTCCTGTGCAGATACTGGGGTGTTTTGCAGCACAAACATCACTTCATAAAGTGGATTCCGGCTCAAGTCTCGCTCAGGTTGCAATTCTTCTACAAGCATCTCAAAAGGCAAATCTTGATGTGCATAAGCATCAATAGTTACCTGACGCACGCGGTGTAGTAGATCCCGGAAGCTGGGATTGCCACTAAGGTTATTACGTAACACCAAAGTATTCACGAACAAACCCAGCATCTCCTCTAATTCGGCTCGATTCCGATTTGCAATTGGAGAACCAATTAGGATGTCTTCTTGGTCTGTGTAGTGGTACAGCAATGTATTTAATGCTGCCAACAAAGTCATAAATAAAGTGGCGTCTTCTCGTTGACTGAATTGATTCAGTGCATCAGTCAGAGTTTTTGAAAATGTAAAGTATTGCTTGGCACCAGTAAAAGTAATGGCGGCCGGTCGGGGACGATCTACGGGTAACTGTAGTATAGGAAGTTCACCGCTAAGTTGTTGCTTCCAGTAATTAAGTTGGGTTGCTAAGACTTCACCTTGCAAGCGATCGCGCTGCCAACCTGCAAAATCTGCATACTGAATAGGGAGTTCAGGTAAGGGAGAAGGCTGATTTGACAAGAAAGCTGTATATAACGTTGCCAACTCCCGCATGAACACACCAATAGACCATCCATCCGTAATAATGTGGTGTATGGTCAAAAGAAAAACGTGTTCTTCCTCACCCAAGCGCAGTAAAGTTGCTCTGACTAGAGGTCCTTTAGCTAAGTTGAAGGGTTTTTTGGCTTCCTCAACTGCAAGTTTTTTAATCTCAGGTTCCCAATCTTTTCCAAATAAATGCTCAAAATTAATAATGGGTAAATCCCAAGTTAATTGGGGTGCAATCTGTTGCACTGGTTCTCCATTTACCAGCCTAAAAGTTGTGCGCCAAACTTCATGACGCCTGAGAATCTCATTAAGACTTTGCTGGAGTGCCGTAATATTAAGCACTCCGGTTAAATGAAAGGCACTCGAAATATTGTAGAAGGGACTGTTGTGGTAAAGTTGGTCAATAAACCATAGTCTTTGTTGGGAGAAAGACAAGGGAATACTGTTGGATGTTTGTCGCTTGGGAATTGTATTAGCTTGAAATTTTCCTCGCTTCCATTTTTCCAGAAGAGCTTTTTTGGCGGGTGATAAATGAGAGTGTTTTTTATCCATTGCTAATACCTTTTTAATATTTACTAATATTTATTTGATGAGGAATTAGTAATTACAAGTAAATCTTTGAAAATTCATTCTGGAATAGAGATACTTATGCAAAGTCAATCCTGAATAGCCTAAAATCCTGTGGTTTTACCTCAGATAATGGATGGTTTTTGACAAACAAAGTAAGCGTCATCTATTCCTAATCTGCGCGATTAGCGAAAAACATTTCTACCTCCTCTTCAGAAAATTCTTCAATTTTTTCTAACAGAAGTTGCTCAATCATTTCTGCCTGCTTGATAGGTATCATAGCTTGCAGAAAAAGGTCACGTAGTGATAGCTCTACTGGGAACTTTGCTTGCAATCGAGAAACTAGTCGAGTTGCAATGAGAGAGTCTCCTCCCAACTCATAGAAATTATCGTAAATACCAACTTCTGCGATTCCCAGAACTTCTTGCCATATTTCGGCAATTTGTTTTTCTAACTCGTTAGTCGGAGCAACATAGGAATTATTAAGGTTAGGTCTGGAGTAGCGTGGAGATGAGTCTACTTGACTAGAAGATTTTGAATCTAGTAGAGAATCTAGGTTAAATGTGCGATCGCTCCAGGCTTTGATATCTACTGGTGAAACAATAAACTGAGTTCCTTGTCTTAAAGAGAATATGCGTTTAAAGACTTCTACACTTTCTGCCTCAGTGATGGCTAATTCCACTCCAGATGCCTGTCCAAGAGTTTTTTGCTTTTGGGTTGTATTCAGTTGTAATTTATGCCAATTTATGCAAACCCAAGGCAAAGAGTTATTTTGATTATGCCTCTGGGTAAAAGTATCTATTAACTGGTTAACTCCTGAGTATAAAGATAATCCAATTCCTCCAAAAATGGAAGCTGAGGAAGAAATAATGACACAAAAATCTATTTTTATACTCTGTAAGACTTGTTCTAATACAGTCATCTTATGAAGTTGAGAGTCAAGGAGTTTTCCTAACTCTGTCTTACCAATTTCTGGTATCGAGCATAATATATTTTCGCGGGTTGTTACAGTTGAATAGATAACTCCGTCAATTTGACAAATTCTCTCAGGTGCAAGGCTATAGTGCATTTGTTCATAATTAGTTCTATCTGCACACACCACCAAAAATTTTACACCTAATTTTTCTAATTCCATCAGTTCTTGGATTTTGCAACTCACTTCATCTTCTTGAGCATGAGTTTCTAGCCATTGCGAGTATTCGTCCTTATGTGGGAAAGTTGAATCCTCAATGAATATGAGTGTTGCTTGTAAAGTTTTCGCCAGATATTTCGCTAGCCCAACTCCAAAACTTTCTAGTCCACCAGGAAACAGGTAAACGCCCTGTTTTCTCAGTGGAGTTTTTTCTTCAACTGCTGACTCTAGGCGCACTGACTCGAACGTTTGTACCCAGCGGTAGCGATCGCGATATGCAATAACCAAATCAGGCGACAAAACTGCAAACTCACTAATGATTTGGTCTACGATATAACTGCGATCATCTCCTGCTCTTCCCTCTGCACCCTTGGCATCTGGGCGGTTCGTTAAAACAAAATCTATACTCCGACAAACAATATTAGGAAACTCGTGAGAAATAACCTTACATAACCCTAATACGGTTGCCTTTTCTGGGTCGAGAGTTTCATTCCCATTAACTTCTTGGGTCTGGTTTGATACAACCCAGATTTGCAGGCGTTCGCTAATTTTTAACTGACTAAAACTCTGTGTTAAAAGCAGCAAACTGTTGAATTCTAGATAATCACCCGTTTGTCGATTTTCAAAGGTATTCAAACTCCATAAATAAGCAATATTTTGAGGAATTTTACCAAGTGTAATCAGTTCTTTGAGCAATGCATCATAGTCATCTCGACTTTGCGGATTAATCGCATAAACATGCTGACTTAGTTTGCTAAAGTGCTGTCCCAGCTTCACCACAATGACATTTTTACCATTCTGTTCCAGTTTGTTAACTAACTGTGAACCCACGCCACACTCATCAACAAACAAAAGCCATTGTTCATCCTCTAATTCTGGGCGAGATGGAGGTAATAAAGAACGTTTCCATGAAGGGGTATAAAACCAGTTAGCAATGTCTTGTTTTTTATCTAAAGTTAGAGAGTTGCTATTTGTAGAAAGTGATGGTGATTTTGCATCAATCCAGTATCTTTGTCGCTCAAAAGGATAAGTAGGCAAAGGCAGACGATGACGCTGCTCGTGAGTATAAAATCCTGACCAATCTATTTCTACTCCAAATAGCCACAGCCGACCTAATGTCTGTAACAAAAAGCTAACATCTGATTGTTGTTCTTTAGGATGGCGTAAACAAGTCAACACTACTTGTTTCGCTTCTGGCAAGAGATGTTGCGTTGTTAATGTGCTTAATGTCCGCCCCGGACCAATCTCCAGAAAAACACCTTCAAATTGCAACAATTGAGATATTCCATCTGAAAATCTGACAGTTTGTCGTAAATGCTGGCCCCAGTAGTTGGGATTTGTAGCTTGTTCATCGGTAATCCACGTACCAGTGACGTTGGAAATGAAGCGAATACGTGGTGGATTTAGCTTCACTTTTTTCACGGCTTGCACGAATGCTTCCAATATCGGTTCCATCATTACAGAATGAAACGCATGAGATGTATGCAACAGCCGAGATTCTATTTCTTTGGAAGATAATTGATTTTGGAGTGTGGCGATCGCTTCCACAGTACCAGAAACCACGCACGAAGATGGACTGTTAATCGCTGCTACTTCGACCAATGACTGTGCATCTAAAAGGGATTGCACATCTTTGTGTGGCAGTGGAATTGCCAGCATACTTCCTGGTGGCAATTGTTGCATTAGTTTTCCTCGTGTTGCCACCACTTCTATTGCATCTTCTAGGGAAAATACACCTGCAATGGTTGCGGCGACATATTCCCCAATGCTGTGCCCAATCATCGCTTCTGGACGCACTCCCCATGACATTAATAACTGAGCCAGGCCGTACTCGATGACAAATAATGCGCTTTGGGTGAACGCTGTTTGTTGGAGTTGTTGGGTAGCAGTTTCAATTTGTTCTTCTTTGGAGAAGAGTATATGGCGGATATCTAGATTAAGGTGGGTTTGAAGAATCTGAGCGCAAGTATCTATATGTTTTCTAAAGGTGGGTTCAACTTGGTATAATTCTCGCGCCATATTCACATATTGCGCTCCTTGTCCGGAAAACATGAAGATGACTGGAGAATGAGTAGGCTTTTGGTGATAAGTGAAAACACGTTGTGGCTCAAGGAATGTCAGTACTTTCACTACATCATCTTGATTATGACAAACCACCATACGGCGATGGTCAAATGCCCTACGACCTAATTGTAGAGTATGAGCTACATCAGGGAGATTCAAATCAGGATGATGCTGAAGGTGAGCAACTAGAGAAGCTGTAGTTGTTTCCAGTGCTGTACTGGTTTTGGCTGAAAGCAGCAACAATTGCCAAGGGCGAGAAGTACTAGAGGGTTGAACAATTGGGGCTTCTTCCAAAATAACATGAGCATTAGTGCCTCCAACTCCAAAAGAACTGACACCAGCTCTGCGGGGAGTCCCGTTGGTCTTCCACTCCGATAACTTGGTATTAACGTAAAAAGGACTATTAGCGAAGTCTATCTCTGGATTAGGTTGTTCAAAGTGTAAGCTGGGAGGCATCAAGTTATGTTTGAGCGCCATAACCGTTTTGATTAAGCCAGTTACACCAGAAGCTATATTCAAATGTCCAATATTAGGCTTTACCGAGCCGATGGCACAGAATTGCTTCTTGTTAGTGCGAGCTTCAAACGTCTTCTTGAGAGCACTGATTTCAATTGGGTCTCCTAAGGTTGTACCGGTTCCATGAGTCTCAATATAGGTTATTGTCTCCGGATTAAACCCAGCATTCGCCTGAGCCTCAACAATCACTTTGGTTTGGCCACCCACACTAGGAGCTGTGTAACCCACTTTGGCTGCACCATCGTTATTGATGGCTGAACTTTTAATTACTGCATGAATGCAGTCGCCATCTGCAAAAGCATCTTCTAATCTCTTGAGGACGACAATGCCTATCCCGTCGCCGAAAATAGTTCCTTGTCCTTTAGCATCAAAGGCGCGACAACGACCATCAGGAGAAGTAATCCCCCCTTCTTGATAGAAATAACCTTGCTTTTGCAGAGACTGTATCGAAACGCCACCTGCCAAAGCCAGATCGCACTCGTAGTTTAGCAATCCTTGGCACGCTAAATGAACAGCTACCAATGAGGTGGAACAAGCCGTGCTTATGTTAATACTTGGGCCTTTCAGGTTCAATTTATATGAAACTCGTGTGGCGGCAAAATCTTGAACATTACTAAAGAAAATTGAGGAACCCATTGATTTGATTATATCTGGATTTGAACCCAGCTTACTAAGCATATAGATACTCAGGTTGGTTCCTACGTAAATACCAGTCAAGCCTTTAGCTGCTCCAGGATCATAACCAGCGTTTTCTAGTGCTTCCCAAGCACATTCGAGAAGAAAACGATGTTGGGGGTCTATGATTTCAGCTTCCCTTGGTGAGACATCAAAGAAGGAAGCATCAAACATTTCAATATCTGACAAACGAGCGCCAGCTTTTACATACTGAGGGTCATGCAACGATGCTGGGTCTATACCTGAATCTTCTAATTCTTTATCACTGAAGAAAGAAATCGACTCCTGTCCATTACACAGATTATGCCAAAATTCATCAATATTTTTGGCTTTTGGAAAACGACCAGACATCCCGATTACAGCTATGCCTTTCATGGAATCATGGATTTGTTGGTTATCCATCTGCCTTCCTCCTTTGTTTCATTAATTGTCTTTTTTCTTGCATAGCTGCTTCTTTTCTGCTGGCACGTTCATCAGCTTGCTGAAATGTTGGTTGTTCAACCTGTTGTCCATCAAGATATTCTGCCAAGGCATTTATAGTTGAATACTCAAATAGGTCAGCGATTAATAAATTTTTATTTAATGTTTTTATAAGTTTACTGCGAACCTGAATTATGAGTAGTGAATCTCCACCTAATTCAAAGAAATTATCATGGAGACCTACATCTTTTATCCCAAGAACTTCTTGCCAGATGTTAGCAATCGTTTGTTCAATTTCGTTTTCAGGAGCAACATATAAATTCTGTAAATCAGGTCTGGTATGGAGTGATAATGAATTTACTGGTTGGGTAGCTACTTTTTCTTGAAAAGATTCAAAGTTAATCCATTGGTCAATTCTCGCTTGAAGTTCTCCAGTCGAGACAACTACATGATTGAATTCACTATAGTTCAAAATCCTTTGAAAAGCTTCTAAACCTTCTTTAGGGTCAAACGCAAATTCAGTCACACTTGTGCCAACAGATGTACTTTGTTTGTTTTCTTTTTCAAGTTGCCAGCTATCCCAGCTTACACTTATCCAAGAGACGGGATGGCTCTGATTATGTTGGTGTACAAAAGCGTCCATAAAGATATTCGCTGCTGAGTAGGCAACAAATCCTAATCCTCCTAAAACGGATGATAAGGAAGACAGCAGTAAACAAAAATCAAGCTCTCTATCTTGTAAAACCTTATCTAATACTAAGAGTCCGTGTACTTTTGGTTGAAATTGCCGATCGCAATCAGTTTTACTTATCTTTTCAATAGCTCCAGAAGACTTGCCTCCAAGTATTCCAGCAGCATGAACCACACCGTTGAGTTTACCAAACCTTGACTCTGCTTGAGCGATCGCCAAATGCATTTGTTCTGTGTTGCTCACATCAGCACTCACTACCAAAACTTCTGCACCCAACTGTTCGAGTTGTCGGATTTTGAGAATCTTACGGCTAGTGCTATCTGTCTCATCATGAGTCAGCAACCATTGTTCCCACTCGTCTTTTTTGGGCAAAGCTGTTCGTCCGGTCAACAGCAGTTTTGCTTGCACAGTTTCAGCTAAGTATTCTGCCACAACAAGTCCAATCCCTCCGAGTCCACCTGTAATTAGATAGACTCCCCTTTGCCTTAATCGCGGCTTGACAATTTTCGCTTTATCAAAGCGCACTGGCTGAAAAGATTGCACCCAGCGATTGATACCTCGATAGGCAATCATTTGGTCACAGGTAGAAACTGTCAGTTCCGTCAGTAATTTTTCTACGAGTTGTTCTTCTTGCCAGCTTCCACATTCAGGAAGAATAACATCGATACTACGACAGATGATATTTGAGTATTCTTGAGATATTACTTTAATTGGTCCAAGTAAAGTTGCTTTTTCTGGACATAGCTCCTCAGTTGCTGTTACTGGCTGTAGGTTGTTAGAAATGGCTGCTATTTGTACTTCATCAGCCATTTCCCGTCTTCCCAAAGCTTGGGCAAGAAATAGCAGACTGTAAAATCCGATGAATTGGGCTTTATCAACTTCTTCGAGTTCTAATTCTTTGCCATTGACAGGTGTGACACTCCACAAATGAGCTATTGTCTTTGGCAACTTCTGTTGTATTGACAGTTCCTTGATTAAGGCATCGTAATTATTGGGTTGTTGAGGATTTATAATATACTGGCACTCATTGAGCTTGGTGAACTCACTTCCAACTGTTACGGTAATAACATCCCGATTTTGTTGTTGGAGTTGTTTGACTAGTTTGGTACCCAAGCCACACTCATCGATAAATACCAAAATACAAGATAATTGCTCTACTAATTCCTTGTGTTCGAGTTGTGGTGCAGTTAAGGATGGTTTCCAGAAAGGGATGTAGAACCAATCAGCAATGTCGGGCTTTTTGCCTAATGATACTAGTGTTGCATGGTCATCAATTCCTTGTTTTTTAGGTTCAATCCAGTATCTTTGTCGCTCAAAAGGATAAGTAGGCAAAGGCAGACGATGACGCTGCTCGTGAGTATAAAATCCTGACCAATCTATTTCTACTCCAAATAGCCACAGCCGACCTAATGTCTGTAACAAAAAGCTAACATCTGATTGTTGTTCTTTAGGATGGCGTAAACAAGTCAACACTACTTGTTTCGCTTCTGGCAAGAGATGTTGCGTTGTTAATGTGCTTAATGTCCGCCCCGGACCAATCTCCAGAAAAACACCTTCAAATTGCAACAATTGAGATATTCCATCTGAAAATCTGACAGTTTGTCGTAAATGCTGGCCCCAGTAGTTGGGATTTGTAGCTTGTTCATCGGTAATCCACGTACCAGTGACGTTGGAAATGAAGCGAATACGTGGTGGATTTAGCTTCACTTTTTTCACGGCTTGCACAAATGGTTCCAAGATCGGTTCCATCATCACGCTATGAAATGCATGAGATGTATGCAACAGCCGAGATTCTATTTCTTTGGAGGATAATTGATTTTGGAGTGTGGCGATCGCTTCAACAGTACCAGAAACCACGCACGAAGATGGACTGTTAATCGCTGCTACTTCGACCAATGACTGTGCATCTAAAAGGGATTGCACATCTTTGTGTGGCAGTGGAATTGCCAGCATACTTCCTGGTGGCAATTGTTGCATTAGTTTTCCTCGTGTTGCCACCACTTCTATTGCATCTTCTAGGGAAAATACACCTGCAATGGTTGCGGCGACATATTCCCCAATGCTGTGCCCAATCATCGCTTCTGGACGCACTCCCCATGACATTAATAACTGAGCCAGGCCGTACTCGATGACAAATAATGCGCTTTGGGTGAACGCTGTTTGTTGGAGTTGTTGGGTAGCAGTTTCAATTTGTTCTTCTTTGGAGAAGAGTATATGGCGGATATCTAGATTAAGGTGGGTTTGAAGAATCTGAGCGCAAGTATCTATATGTTTTCTAAAGGTGGGTTCAACTTGGTATAATTCTCGCGCCATATTCACATATTGCGCTCCTTGTCCGGAAAACATGAAGATGACAGGCTGTTCTCTATGATCCTGGTATGTAGTAAAAACCCGTATGAGATCGTGTGTTTCCAAGGCGGTTACAGCATCCTTAATGTTCTGACAAACCAACACTCGGCGATGGTTAAAAGCCCGACGACCTACTTGTAGAGTATGAGCCACATTGGCTAGATTTATATCCGGATGCTGTTTTAAATACGCAACCAAATTTGCAGTTGCAGTTTCAAGTGCTGAACTAGTTTTGGCTGATAATAAAAGCAAATGCCAAGGTCTTAATTCTTCAAAATGTTTGATTTCAGGGGCTTCTTCAAGAATAATGTGGGCATTAGTTCCACCAAATCCCAAAGAACTAACTCCAGCCCGACGGGGAGTACCGTTCGCTTTCCACTCTACAAGTTCAGTATTAACATAGAAAGGGCTGTTAACAAAATCTATCTGAGGATTGGGAACTTCAAAATTTATGCTAGGAGGTATTTGTTTGTATTTCAATGCCAAGACAGTCTTGATGAGACTTGCTACACCAGATGCTGTATCTAGATGTCCAATATTTGGTTTGACTGAACCGATAGCGCAGAAGCCATTTTTCTTTGTAAAGGTACGAAAAGCCTTAGTTAGCGCTGCAATTTCCACTGGATCGCCAGTAGCTGTTCCAGTTCCATGTGTTTCTATATACGAGATATCATCAGCATCTATTCCAGCATTTCCTAGAGCCTCTACGACTACTTCTGCTTGACCATCTACACTCGGTGCTGTATAACTAACTTTCAAAGAACCGTCGTTGTTAATTGCTGAACCCTTAATAACTGCATGAATGTAGTCTCTATCCGCAATAGCATCTTTTAACCTTTTTAATACGATAATTCCAAGCCCACTGCCAAAAATGGTACCTTGCGCTTTAGCATCAAAGGCACGACAGTGACCATCAGGAGAATAAATTCCATCTTCTTGATAGAAATAGCCTGATTTTTGTGGAACTGCGATCGCAACCCCACCTGCTAAAGCAATATCACACTCTTCATCTAGTAAACTTTTGCAGGCTAAGTGTACAGCAACTAATGAAGTAGAGCAGTAAGTTTGGATACCTATACTTGGTCCTTTTAGATTTAGTTTGTATGAGATATTTGTGCTAATAAAATCTTTATTAAAAGTATGTTTATTTGAAAAATTTATCAAATTAGAGTTGGAAAAAATATTGTTAAGAAAGTAACTGTTTGTGCTTGTTCCAGCATAAACCCCAATCAACCCGTCATAGGTTTCTGGATCATATCCAGCGTTTTCAAGAGCTTCCCAGGCACACTCCATGAAGAAGCGTTGTTGGGGGTCTATAACTTCAGCTTCTTTAGGGCTAAAGCCAAAAAACCTAGCATCAAAACCCTCAATATTTTCTAGTACAGGTGCTGCCTTAACATAATTTGGGTCATTTAAAACAGCCTTTTCAATATTTAAATCTACTAAATCATCATTTGAGAAAAATGAAACAGACTCAACTCCATTTTGTAAATTATGCCAAAAATCATCGATATTTTTTGCGCCAGGAAACCGACCAGACATTCCCACTAATGCTATATCTAAATCTGCTGTTTGTTCTAATATTGTATTGATGCTCATTATGTTTTTTGTAAGTCAATCTAAGCTAACTGATTTTTCTAGTTTTTTAGAATTTTTATTTGCCTTCTTTTTTGTCCTCGACTTAGCCTTTGTTCAAAAGTATTTTTCTCGGATTCTTCAGGCATTAAAATCTTTGCCATCGAGCCTACGTTTGGACATTCATAAAGTGTTGCAACAGAAATATTTAAATCAAATTCCCTATTTAAATGGGCAATAACTTGAATACCTATAAGTGAATCACCGCCAAGTTCAAAAAAATTGTCATGGATTCCTATCTTTTCAATTCCAAGATTATTTTGCCAAATACCCACAAGCTTTCGCTCAATTTCATTTCTAGGTGCAATATAATCATTACTCAGTTCAGGTCTGGGATATTTTGAGTTTAATTCATTGACGGTTTCTAAAAATTCTAGAACTTCTGCTGCATTATAAGAATTGTATTGCTCTAGTGAATTCAGGAAGTCAGAGGGGGATACTACAACTTGGGTTATTGTACTTCCTAAAATACGCATAAAAGCATCTACACCCTCATGAGGTGACATTCCTTGTTGTTTAACATTTTCTGCACGCAATTCTTGAATCTTTTGGGGACGTGCTGTGTTCACTCCCATCCCAACTTCTTGCCAAGCTCCCCAGTTTATACTTGTGATCAATCTGCCACTTTTCGAGGTATTACAGTGAGCAAAGGCGTCAAGAAAAGCATTCGCCCCACAATAGTCTACCTGTCCAAATCCCCCTATAATTGAACTCATTGATGATGCCAGGATAAAGAAATCCAATTGCATATCCTTAACAATAGAATCAAGAATTAGTGTGCCCTTGACTTTGGGAGCCAAAATACTTTCTGCTTCTGACTGCGTTTTTCGCTGAATTACGCCGACTCCAGGAACTCCAGCAGTATGGATAACACCGTTTAACTGACCAAACTGTGACTGAGCTTGAGCGATCGCCAAATGCATTTGTTCTGTGTTAGTCACATCAGCGCTCATCACCAAAACTTCTGCACCCAACTGTTCGAGTTCTTGCACTTTGAGAATCTTGCGGCTGGTACTATCAGTCTGATCATGAGTGACTAACCACTGTTCCCAGTCGTCTCGGTTGGGGAAAGCTGAACGTCCGAGCAACAGCAGTTTTGCTTGTACAGTTCGAGCTAAGTATTCTGCGATCACAAGTCCAATACCTCCAAGTCCACCTGTAATCAGATAGACTCCTCCTTCCCTTAATCGCGGTGTTTCTATCTTAGCTTCATCAAAGCGTACTGGCTCAAAACTTTGCACCCAGCGATTCAGACCTCGATAGGCAATTACTTTGTCAGAGTTAGAAACTGTCAATTCCGTCAGCAATTTTTCTACGAGTTTTTCTTCTTGCCGACTTCCTGGTGAGGGAAGAATAACATCAATACTACGACAGCTAATATTTGAGTATTCTTGGGATATGACTTTAATTGGCCCGAGTAAAGTTGCTTTTTCTGGACACAGCACCTCAGTTCCTGTAACTGGCTGTAGGTTGTTAGAAATAACTGTAATTTGTACTTCAGAAGATGTTTCTTGTCTTCCCAGAGCTTGGGCAAGAAATAGCAGACTGTAAAATCCCCTTATTTGCGCTGTTTCAACTTTTTCAATTTCTAATTCTTGCTTATTGATTGGTGTAACATTCCACAAATGAACAATCGTTTTTGGGAATTTCTGTTGTGTTAATAGTTCATTAATTAGGGTATTGTAATCATAATTGTGTTGAGGATTGAGAGTATATTGATTATCGTTCAGCTTTGTGAACTCTGTGCCAACTTTTACAATAATAAGATGCTGATTTTTTTGTTCCAGTTCTTTGACTAGTTTGTTACCCAAGCCACACTCATCGATAAACACTAAAATACAAGATTGTTGAGACGCTTGTTCGAGAGATGCTGAAGGTAAAGATGGTTTCCAAAAAGGGATATAGAACCAGTCAGCAATGTCGGGCTTTTTGCCTAGTGACACTGGAGTAGGATGGTCATAAATTCCTTGTTTTTTGGGTTCAATCCAATATCTTTGATGTTCAAAGGGATAAGTAGGCAAAGGAAGACGATGACGCCGTTCATGAGTATAAAATCCTGACCAATCTATTTCCACACCAGCCAACCATACCCGACCTAATGTCTGCAATAAATAAGCAACATCAGACTGTTGTTCTTTGACATGGCGTACACAACTCAACACTATCTGTTTGGCATTAGGCTGTAAATGCTGTGTTGTGATTGTACTTAATGTCCGCCCAGGACCAAGCTCCAAGAAAACGCCTTCAAACTGCTGTAATAGTTGCGATATTCCAGCAGAAAATTGCACAGTTTGTCGCAAATGTTGACTCCAGTAGCCGGGATTGGTAGCATCATCATCTGTAATCCAGTTGCCTGTGACATTGGATATGAAGCGAATACGCGGCGGATTTAGCTTCATTTTTTTCACAGCCTGAGTGAATGATTCCAAGATTGGTGCCATCATCACAGAATGAAATGCATGAGATGTATGCAACAGGCGACATTCAATTCCTTTGGAGGATAATTGATTTTGGAGTGTGGCGATCGCTTCCACAGTACCAGAAACCACGCACGAAGATGGAGTGTTAATCGCTGCTACTTCGACCAATGGCTGTGTGTTTAAAACAGACTGCACATCTTTGTGCGGCAGTGGAATCGCCAGCATACTCCCTGTGGGCAACTGTTGCATCAGTTGTCCCCGCTTTGCCACCACTTCTATTGCATCTTCTAGGGAAAACACACCTGCAATGCTGGCCGCAACATATTCCCCAATGCTATGACCAATCATCGCCTCTGGACGCACTCCCCATTCCATCCACAACTGAGCCAGGGCATACTCGATAACAAATATTGCTGGTTGGGTAATTGCTGTTTGTTGCAGGTGTAGGGTAGCAATTTCAATTTGTTGTTCTTTAGGGAAGAGTATATGGCGGATATCAAGATTGAGCAGCGGTTGGAGAATGTCAGCACAAACATCCACATGTCTGCGAAATGTAGGTTCTACCTCGTACAGTTCTCGCGCCATATCCACATATTGCGCCCCTTGCCCAGAAAACATAAAAATGACTGAACGGTGACTGGGTTTGTGGTGATTAGTGAAAACACGTTGCGGGTCTTGGGAATTTAGCACTTTTACTGCATCATCTTGGTCATGGCAAACCACTATGCGGCGATAGTCAAAAGCCCCACGACCTAATTGTAGGGTATGAGCTACATCAGCGAGTTTTAAATCAGGATGTTGCTGAAGGTAAGCACCCAGTTGCGCTGTAATAGTTTCTAGGGCTGTAGTGGTTTTGGCCGAAAGTAGCAATAATTGACAGGGACGGGAAGCACTAGACTTTTCAACAACTGGGGCTTCTTCTAAGATCACATGGGCATTAGTCCCGCCAATGCCAAAAGAACTAACACCTGCTCTACGAGGGGTTCCGTTGGTTTTCCACTCCGATAACTTAGTATTGACATAGAAGGGACTGTTGGCGAAATCTATTTGGGGATTAGGTTGCTCAAAGTGTAAGCTGGGGGGTATCTGTTGATGTTTCAGGGCCTGTACTGTTTTGATTAACCCTGTGACTCCGGCTGCTGTATTCAAATGTCCGATGTTGGTTTTTACTGATGCGATCGCACAAAATCCTTTTTTGTTTGTGCTAGCACGAAAAGCCTGTGTCAGAGCCTCAATTTCAATAGGGTCTCCTAACGGAGTTGCAGTACCATGTGTTTCTATGTATGTAATAGTCTCAGGTTCGAGTCCAGCTAAGGCCAGCGCTTCTAAAATCACTTCTCTTTGACCGTCCACACTGGGGGCTGTATATCCAACCTTTAAAGAACCATCGTTATTGACAGCCGAACCTTTGATAACCGCATGAATTAAATCCCCATCTGCGATCGCATCCTCTAATCTTTTCAAGACTACTACGCCCAAACCACTGCCACCATTAGTGCCTTTAGCCTTTGTATCAAAAGCTCGGCAGTGTCCATCAGGAGAGTGAATTCCGCTTTCTTGATATTGATAACCAGATATTTGCGGCACTCCTATCGAAACGCCACCAGCCAAAGCCATATCACTTTCACCATTTAGTAAACTTTGGCAGGCTAAATGGACAGCAACCAACGAGGTAGAGCAGGCAGTCTGAATATTGATGCTAGGCCCCTTCAGGTTTAACTTGTAAGAAACTTGTGTGGGCAAGAAATCCTTATCGTTTCCAATCAAAAGTTGGAAGCTGTCTACTGATTCCATAAAGTCCCGGTTGGAATATAAATTTGCAAGCAGATAGCTACTCGCAGCTACACCAGCGAAAAGACCAATTTGACCATTATAGGTTTGGGAGTTGTAGCCAGCATTTTCTAAAGCTTCCCAAACACATTCTAGGAAAAGACGGTGTTGTGGGTCTGTAATTTCAGCTTCTTTAGGAGAAAAGTTAAAAAATGAAGCATCAAACAACTCTATATTTTCTAATACACCGCCTGCTTTTACGTACAGAGGGTCATTCAGCAATGTTGGATTTACTCCAGCAGATACTAGCTCCTCATCCGTGAAAAAAGAAATAGATTCTACACCATCTCGGATATTTTGCCAAAAACTCTCAACGTTTTTAGCTCCTGGAAAACGACCTGCCGTACCGATGATAGCTATTTCTTCTTGAGCATTTAAGTTATTAATACCATTTAACATATTCATCAGAGAAAACGGTTTTAAATTACCAAACAGAATCAAGGTGTCAGTTGCCAGAATTCAGATTGAAATTTTTGCAGCAATTTGAATCTGGTCATTTAAAACTGCATCAATATCTTCTTCTTTAGTTAACGGATTGGCAATCACTGCACGCAGAGCAAGGATCGGAATTTCTTTGCCAAAACTGGTGATTGATTTTGTCGTTCTTGAAATAAACGTATGACCAATTTGGCGCTGGAGTTTCTGCAAGCATTCATTAAATTTATTGATTAGTTGATTGTCGATTTCGGTTAACTGATTTTTGATAACAAGCTCTCTGAATGGCTCTGGAATGTAGCGATAGACAAGCAGGTTAGTATTAGGTTTTGCTAACAACTCAAACTCAGGCATGGTACAGATCCGATCTGCCATATATTCAGTTTTCCGAATACCTTCATCAATCAAAAATTCATATCCCTTAAGTCCGATTAGATTTAGCCCAGCATGTAAAAATAAAGCCATACCTGGCCTAGACCCTTCTAAGGCACGTTTACCTAAATCAAATGACCCTTTACGCATGGTGTAGCTAGCTTGCTTTTCGATCGCTGTCGCCAGATGCGGATCGCGCAGAAAGACCATACCAATGCCCATTGGCAAGTAGAGTTGTTTATGTCCGTCAATAGTTACTGAATCAGCCCGTTCGATGCCAGCAAGCTTATGCCGATGTTGTTCAGAAAAAATGAGTGGCCCGCCCCAAGCAGCATCTACATGAAAATGAACGTGAGCTTCTTGTGCAATCTCGGCAATATCGAAGAGTGAATCCACCCCACCTGAGTCTGTAGTGCCTGCAATGCCTACAATAGCAATGATTAACAAGTTTTGAGCACGACACTCCACAACAGCTTGGCGTAGTGCTTGGATGTCAACTCGATTGTTGCTGTCAGTAGGAATTCTAATTAAACTCTGTGTACCAATTCCCATCAAATCCGCAGCTTTATCAAAAGAGTAATGCATCAAGTCAGAGCCAATAATCACTGCTCCTTTGTAGCCGTAGAAATCTAGAGCTGCGGCTAAACCTTCTTTTTCTACACCAAGAAACTCATCTTTCGCTCCCAAAATCGCATTTCGGGCGCACCAAAGCGCCGTGATATTTGCCACTGTCCCACCGGAAACCAAAATTCCCAGTGTACTCAGGTTATTTTGAATGTGCTGACCATAGAAATTATCAGAAAAGTTGTAAATTAGTCGATGCAACATCGCCAAAGCTTCGCGTTCACAGAAGCTTAGGGCTTTAGCAGTCTCTATTTTGACAACATTTTGATTCATTGCCGTCATCAATTTTGCCAGAGGACGCACAAAGGAAGGAAGCGCCGAGGTCATGTGACCGATAAATCGTGGCGAGGATGTATGTATTGAATGAGCAACAACATTGTTGCCTAAGCATTTGAGATAGCTCTCAAAATCAATAGGTTGAACAGGTATTTGACTATCAGAAAAATTTCCTAATAAAGAATCTAAATCAATGCGAGTGTTGGTGTCAATCGTGTTTAAAAAATCTTCAGAAAAATTATCAAACATTTTATCTATTTCTTTCTCAATAGATGTTGTTTGACTGGATGAAGCAAACATTTGCATTACTTGTTTTTGAATATCAGAATTTAATGCTTGTTCCGTCTCCAAAAAGTAATTTTTGCTCGATATTTCTTGTTTACTTAATGTCATATTGCATCCTAGAATAATTTTGTTTTTTACTTTATTTTTGTGATTAAATATCCTTGTTTTTTGTCGCTGAACGATGTTCTTTTCTAGCTTGTTTGCGTTGTTGTACTGACGCTGTTCTGCTTTCAGGACGACGAGAATGTTGTGTAAAAGACGGTTGTTCGCTTGATTCCTGACTAAGATATTTAGCTAGATGGCTGATAGTCGGATATTGAAACATTTCCACCAATGGGAAATTTAGCTCAAATATTTTTTGCAACTTGCTATGAACCTGAACCAAGAGCAATGAATGACCACCGAGTTCAAAGAAGTTATCATGAATTCCTAAATCTTCAAGATGAAGTACTTCTTGCCAGATATTAGCAATAGTTTTTTCTACTTCAGTTTGGGGTGGCTGAGAAACTGTTTCTAATTCCGGACGTGTTGTATCAGGTGCAGGCAGCGCTTTGCGATCAACTTTACCATTAGGAGTGAGGGGTAGTGCCTCTAGCATCACAAAAGCTGCTGGAATCATAAAATATGGCAGCTTTTCTTTCAGGAAATTGCGTAGATTATTAAGTGTTGGCTTTTCATAACTGTAGGTAATATAAGCGATGAGTTGCTTTTGGACTACTTGATCAGAATGAGTAATTACTACAGCTTCTCGCACTTGTGGATGTGCAGATAAAACATTTTCAATTTCTCCAATTTCAATTCGATAGCCCCGGATTTTTACTTGATAGTCCGCTCTTCCGACGTATTCAATATTCCCATCAGATAAATAACGTCCTAAATCCCCAGTTTTATAAAGCCGATCAAATTTTGAATTTTGAATTTTGAATTTTGAATTATTAAAGCAATTAGGAATAAACTTCTCATTAGTTAATTCTTTCTGGTTTAGATAACCGCGAGCCACTCCCACACCGCCAATATAAATTTCACCTGTAACACCTACAGGAACTGGTTGCAAATAAGCATCCAGAATGTAGATTTGGGTATTGGCAATAGGACGACCGATAGGTACTATTTTCAGGTTACTATTTTTTTTACATTGCCAGAAAGTCACATCAATAGCTGCTTCTGTGGGGCCATAGAGGTTATGCAATTCGCAACCCAAATGCTCAAAGAATCTGTTTTGTAAGTCAATTGGCAAAGCTTCACCACTACAAATAACTCTTTTAATTGAAGTACATTTTTCTACACCGCGACTTTCAATAAAGACTTGTAGCATTGACGGAACAAAATGTAAGGTAGTAATTTGCTCAACAGCAATCAAATTGATCAGGTAAGCACTATCTCGATGTCCTCCCGGTTTAGCAATTACCAAACGTGCGCCATTTATCAAAGTCCAAAAGAATTCCCAAACAGAAACATCGAAGCTAAAAGGGGTTTTTTGTAGTACGCTATCTGTAGAATTTATTTGGTAAGCTTCTTCCATCCACAGCAAACGATTGCATATCCCTTGATGGGTGTTCATTGCACCCTTTGGTTTTCCGGTTGATCCTGATGTATAAATTACATAAGCTAAGTTCAAGGATACAACACTACTAACGGGGTTTTTCTCAGTTTCTTGTGAGATTACCACCCAGTCGGTGTCGAGGTAAACTGCGTGTGCATTATGATTGACAAGTCTAGACACCAACTTTTGCTGAGTGAGTAGCACTACCACTTGAGCATCTTTTAGTATAAAAGATAATCGCTCTTGGGGATAAGTGGGGTCTAGCGGTACATATACACCACCTGCTTTGAGGATGCCCAACAGTCCGATGACCATATGGAGCGATCGCTCCACACAAATCCCGACTAATACTTCTGGTTTTACTCCTAGCTTTATCAGGTATTGTCCTAGCTGATTAGCTCTGGCATTCAGTTCCCGGTAGGTTAGCTGCTCATCTTCAAAGACCACTGCCACAGCATCTGGCGTGCGTTCAACCTGAGCTTCAAACAACTGATGGATGCATTGGTCTGATGGGTACTCAGCCTGAGTATCATTCCACTCTACCAGCAGAGTCTGCCGCTCAGATTGTGTTAACAATGGTAACTCCGAGAGTCGCTGCTCTGGATTGGCAACAATGCCCTCCAGCAAGGTCTGAAAATGCCCTAGCATCCGAGTAATAGTGGTGGCATCAAATAGAACAGTACTGTACTCCACCAGTACTGTTAGTCCTTGATCTGTCTCCTTGAGATTAAAGCGCAGTTCAAACTTTGTTGTCTCGTTGTCAACAGTCAAAGGACTGATGGTTAGATCCAAAAGCTCTAAAGGTTCTACTTGTGCTAATTGAAGATCAAATTTGACCTGAAACAAGGGTGACATTTGGCTCAGGTTCCGCTCTGGTTTCAGAACCTCAACTAGTTTCTCAAACGGCAAGTCTTGATGAGCATAAGCCCCCCGCATTACCTCGCGCACCCGACTGAGCAACTCGCGAAAAGCAGGATTCCCAGACACATTGGTACGTAACACCAAGGTGTTAATTATAAAACCAATTAATCCCTCTATCTCAACTCGATTGCGATTGGCAATATCTGTACCTACAACAATGTCATCCTGGCTGGTGTACCTATGCAGCAGAACCTTAAATGCTGCCAACAATAATGTAAACAGTGTAACCCCTTCTTTTGCACTCAAAGCCTTAAGAGCATCAGATAGAGATTTAGATAATACAAAAGGTTGCCGTGTGCCTTGGTATGTTGCAACAGCTGGTCGAGGTCTGTCTGTTGGCAGTTCTAAAACAGGAAGATTAGCCAACTGCTGTTTCCAGTAAGCCACCTGAGTTTCCAGCACCTCTCCCTCTAGCCATTGGCGTTGCCAAGCTGCCCAATCTGCATACTGGATTGGAAGTTCGGGTAAGGGGGAAGACTTCCCACTAGCAAAAGCTTCGTAAAGTACTTTCATCTCCCGAACAAATATCCCCAGAGACCAGTTGTCAGAAATAATGTGATGTATTGTCAAGAACAGCACAGATTCTGTCTCTCTCAACTGTAAAAGAGTAAACCGCAATAATGGTTTCGTTAAGTCAAAGGGTCGGTGAGCTTCTTCTTTAGCGAGGCGCTGAATCTCCCGCTCTGTTATAGGTGTATCCCTCAAATCCACTATCGGTAATTTTAATAGCTGGGTTAAACCAATAACCTGGATTGGTTGCCCTTCTGAATTACTAATAAAAGTTGTTCGCAAGTTTTCATGACGCCTGACAATCTCTGTAAATACCTGTTCTAGCAATGTGGCATTAAGCTGACCCTCAAGACGTAAGGCACTAAAAACATTGTAAGTACTGTTGTCAGGGTCTAATTGCTGGACAAACCATAGCCGTTGCTGGGAAAAGGATAAAGGTAAAGCGTTAGAATCTTTTCTTTTATAAATTTCTGACGTTTTTAGAGAACTCAAACCTCTCTGCTTGAGTCGCTTTTCCAATAGTTCCCGTTGCTCTGGAGAAAGAGCAACAATTTGTTGAGCTAAATCACTCATTAATTTCTACCAAAATTAAATTAATACTTGAAACTGAGCATTCGTAGCAACGAAATTATCAGCTAAGTGAGACCAAATTTTCCTGATTAAGGCTACAGAGATCCTTCAAATCTTTGAGGTAAGGCAAACTTGCCATGACTGCATCAAAATTTGGGTTGAAATCAATTAAACAAGCGACTTCATCAACACCAACCTGTTTTAAACGCTCAATCATTTGCATACAAGTCGTTTTTGACCCAATCAGAGTTCTTCCTTTTAGCCAACCTTCATAGGCAAACCGTAAAAGACTATTGATGTCTGCTTCGGTAAATTTCTCTAAATTTACATTTATACCAGCATTCTTAGCTAAATTTTCAAGTAAGTCAATATGTGTTTTTAAGTAATTGCAAAAAGGTTCCCTTGCTTGTTCTTTTACTGTGTTGAAGTCTTCTCCTACAAACGTATGTATCATCATTGCTACTTTCCCTGCTTTAGGGTCATGACCGTATTTTGCTAAAGATTGTCGATACAGTGATATTTGTGGAGCGACTTCTTCTATAGTTCCTCCCAACAAAGAAGTGAGTACGTTAGCACCTATTTTGCCAGCTTCAATAAATGTTGCGTTTGATTGACACACAATCCAAGTAGGGAGTTTGTGCTGTATTGGTCGTGGAAATGTCCTCACTTTGAAAGTGTTTCCTGTTGCATCTTTGAGTTCAACTTGTTCACCTTCCCAAAGCTTATGGACTATCTGGATTCCACTCCACATACTTTCTTTCCGGTTGGCATGAATTTCGCTAGAAAGTACAAAGTCATCTATCGTCCAACCTGAGGCAAAAGCAAGGGCAACTCTACCGTTTGAAAGATTATCAACCACAGACCATTCTTCAGCAACACGTGCTGGATTATGAAGTGGCATGACAATACTGCCAGAGCGCAATTGAATTCGCTCAGTTATCATAGCCAGTGCTGCACTTGTCAACGATGGGTTAGGATAAAGTCCTCCAAACGGGTGAAAATGACGTTCCGGAGTCCACAGTGCGGAAAAACCATTTTGATCGGCAAATTTTGCACTTTCTATTAATAGATTATACTTGTTCGTTTGAGTTTTTAAACCATCGCCGGAAAAATAAAATAGACTAAATTCCATTTCTAAAATCCTCCATTTGTACAAAACAGGTATTAATTTTTTGATTATCTTATTAGCAACATTAAAGAGTTCCTAATTCCTGGGGTTTGGAAATTAAAATCTTGACAACATCCAAACCAATTTTATGGTGAGTCTACTAAGAATCTGTCACTAGTTCTTGTTGAATTTCTTCTGCTGAGAGGCTTTTTATCTCTTGTAATAAAGCCGCAATTTCTTGATTTTCTTCTTGATTAGGTTGTGTTTCAGCAATGATAACAGCAAGCCCAGCCACTGTAGGAGCATCAAAAAGAATACTTTGTAGAGGCAATTCCACTTGAAAATTTTCTCGCAGACGTGAAGTCACCTGAACAGCTAGCAAAGAGTGTCCTCCTAACTCAAAAAAGTTATCATGAATGCCCACTAATTCAGTACCAAGAAGCTCTTGCCAAATATTTGCAATCTTTTGCTCAATCTCGTTACTAGGAGCTATGTAGGCAGTTTGCAGATTTGGTCTTGAGTGCTGCGAGAGTTGGTCTTCTTGGGAATTCTTCGTACTGTGTAGAGATTCACGCTTGATCCATGTGTTAAGCCTGACTTGCAAATCTCCTGGTGAAACAATGAATTGACCTGCTGAACCCATTGATAAAACGCGCACAGAAACATCCCATACTTCTTTGGGTGTCATTGCCAATTCATTCAAATCTGCTCCAAACCCAATATTTTCTTCTTGTTTCTCTTCATACTTTACGGCATCCCAATTGATGCTGAACCATGAAATGGAGCTTGTCTGATTACGTTTGTTTACAAAAGCATCAATGAAGAGATTAGCTGCGGAATAGGCAACAAGTCCAAGTCCTCCCACAACAGACGATAATGAGGATTGCAACAGATAAAAATCAAGTTCTCTGCCTTGTAAGACTTTTTCTATGACATAGAGTCCGTGAACTTTTGAGTGGAATTGCGACTCACTCTCAGTTCGACCAATCTCTTGAATAGAGAAAGCTGACTTCTCGTTACTCATTGGTGTTACGTAGAACACCCCATGAATCTGACCAAAGTATTCATATGCTTGAGTAATTGCTGCTTGCACTTGTTCAAAATTTGCAATATCAGCCTCAATAATGAGAAATTTTGTACCTAACTCTTCTAACGCAAGTATTTTTCGGATGTAGCAACTAATTGCATCCTGTTCATCATGAGTTACTAGCCATTGCGACCATTCATTTCTTTGGGGAAGCCCTATATTACCAATCAGGATGATTTTAGCTTGTACTGTTTGAGCTAAATGCTCTGAAAACACTAAACCAAGACTTCCCATCAGATCGCCTGCAATTAAGTAAATTCCCCCTTCTCTGAGTCTAATTGTTTCTTCTTCAACTTCTTTTAATTGTGCAGGCTCAAAGGTTTGTACCCATCTATGACTAGCACGGTAAGCAACAACCAAGTCAGATAACTGGGTCGTCAGTTCTGCCATGAGTTGGTTTATGAGTTGATTTTCCTGGGAAGTCCCCGATTCCGGAATAACGATATCAATGTTACGGCAGGTAATATTTGGGTACTCTTGGGGAATTACCTTACATGGCCCTAATACTGTCCCCTTTTCTGGAATCAAATCCTCTTGCCCAATAGTATCATAAAGATTGTTGGTCACAATCATTATTTGAACAGAAGTCGTAACATTCTGTTCAAATAATGATTGTGCTATGAAGAGTAAACTGTAAAAACCTAAATTCTGATGCTTTTCAAAGCTTGAAATTGCTGATTGTGTCTGCTCGAACAAGGTTTGATTTTGGGATTGAATATTTGCTGTGACACCCCAAAAATGAGCAATGGTTTGTGGAATTTTATCTATTGTATGTAATGTTTGGAATAGGGCATCATAGTCATGTCGCTGTTGAGGATTGATTGCGTAGGTGCGATCGCTCAGTTGAGTAAATTTCTCTCCTACGGTTACAGTAATAATTTCTTGCCCTTCTTGCTCCAGTTGTTGAACAATTTGTGCGCCTAGTTTAGATGAATCCACAAAGACCAGCCAACACAGCTTTTGCTTTACCAACCTTCTTTTTTGGAAGGGTTCAAGTAACTTTACTTGTTTCCAGCTAGGAAGATAAAACCAGTCGCCAATATTTGGTTTTTTGCTGAGTTGAATTTGACGATTATTGCTAATATCTATTGTTTGCGACTCAATCCAATAACGCTGGCGCTCAAAAGGGTATGTTGGCAATGGCATTCGATGTCTTTGCTCGGTAACATAAAAGCCATCCCAATCTACCTGTACTCCTGCTAGCCAAAGTCGCCCTAAAGTATTGAGTAAAAATGCTACATCCGACTTTTTCTCTTTTGGATGGCGCATTGAACTCAACACTATTGACTGATTAGTTTGTTGTTTTACAAAAGTGTTTAAAGTTTGCCCAGGGCCAACTTCTAGCAATATTTGGTCTGATTCTTTAATTAACTCAGCAATGCCTGTACGAAAGCGCACGGTGTGCCGCAGATGTCTTGCCCAGTAAGTGGGATTGGTTGCTTCATTATTAGTAATCCAAGCTCCTGTTAAGTTGGAGATAAATGGAATTTGAGGAGGATTTAAGTTAAATTTTTCAACTTGCTTGGTAAATGGTTCCAGGATAGAATCCATAATTTGGGAATGAAAAGCGTGGGAAGTATGCAATCGACGACACTCTACACCTTGTTGTGTTAAGCGATTTTGCAAACTGGCGATCGCTTCTTCACAACCTGATACAACACATAGTGATGGTGCGTTAATTCCAGCAAGAGTTAGTTCTTCATTCAGCCAAGGTTGTATCTCCTCCTCAGAAAGTGAAACGGAAAGCATAGCACCCGTTGGGAGTTGTTGCATGAGTTGTCCACGGGCAGCAACAAGTGCTAAAGCATCTTCTAGAGAGAAAACACCTGCCAAACAAGCAGCGACATACTCTCCTATACTGTGACCAATCATTGCTGTAGGAGATATGCCCCATGCCATCCACAACTGAGCTAAGGCATAGTCAATAACAAATAGTGCTGGCTGAGTGATATGAGTTTGTTGCAGTTGCTCTGCTGCTGCTTGTGAGTGTTCTTCATCTGGGTATAGAATAGTGCATAAATCAATACTTAAGTGAGATTTGAGTATTTCACAGCATTTATCAATATGTTTCCGAAATACGGACTCAGTTTCGTATAATTCCCGACCCATATTCACATACTGTGAACCTTGACCAGGAAACATTAACACAACCTGTCGGTTACACGGTTCTTGAAAGTGGGTGAAAATTCTTTGTGGGTCTAGAGTCTCTAGGGTTTTTACTGCATCATCAGAGTTCTGACATACTACCATTCGACGATGGTCAAATGCTCGACGACCAACTTCAAGAGTATATGCTACATCAGCCAGGTTTAAGTCAGGATGCTGCTTGAAGTGGGTAACTAAATTTGCCGTCGCAGTTTCTAGTGCCGAGTCTGTTTTTGCAGAAAGCAGCAATAACTGCCAAGGGCGAGAAGGACTTGAAGGTTCAACAGATGGGGCTTCTTCGAGTATTACATGGGCATTGGTTCCACCAATACCAAAAGAACTGACTCCAGCGCGACGGGGAGTACCGTTTGTCTTCCATTCTGAAAGTGTGGTATTGACGTAAAAGGGGCTGTTATCAAAGTCTATTTCAGGATTAGGCTGCTCAAAGTGCAAGCTAGGCGGTATTTGTTGATGCTTAAGAGCTAAAACAGTCTTGATTAATCCTGCAACACCAGCCGCAGTATCTAGGTGTCCAATATTCGTTTTGAGTGAACCGATCGCACAGAAACTTTTTTTCTGGGTATCGGCATGAAACGCTTGTGTCAGTGCTGCGATTTCAATTGGATCTCCCAAAGATGTTCCTGTTCCGTGTGCCTCAATATAAGTTATTGTTTCTGGGTCAACCTCAGCCATAACTTGAGCTGCTCTAATCACCTTTGCTTGTGTATCAATACGGGGAGCCGTGTAGCTAACTTTAAGAGCGCCATCGTTGTTGATAGCTGAACCTTTAATGACAGCATGAATGCGATCGCCATCAGCAAGAGCATCCTCTAATCGCTTCAATACCACAATGCCTAGACCATTACCAAAAACGGTTCCCTGTGCTTTAGCATCAAAGGCACGGCAATGACCGTCTGGAGATAAAATTCCCCCTTCTTGATATAAATATCCAGCTTTTTGTGATGAACTGATTGCAACACCACCAGCTAAGACAATATCACATTCACCACCTAGCAAACTTCGACAGGCTAGATGTACAGCAACTAATGAAGTTGAACAGGCCGTTTGAATGTCTATTGAAGGCCCTTCTAACTCTAATTTGTAGGATACTCGTGTCGTTAGGAAATCTTTGTCATTTCCAAATACCAACTGTTGATTATCAATAGAATTTATAAGATTTTGATTTGAATAAATGTTAATTAGATAACTATTAATACTTGTACCACCATAAATCCCAATCAATCCTTTGTACTTTTGAGAATCGTAGCCAGCGCTTTCAAGAGCCTCCCAAGCGCACTCTAAGAAAAGACGTTGTTGGGGATCGATGATTTCTGCTTCTCTTGGATTGAAGCCAAAGAATGAAGCATCAAATAATTCCACATCTTCTAATGCAGCTCTAGATTTTACATACTGAGGGTGATTCAGCATAGCAGAATCTATTCCTGAAGATATCAGTTCTTCATCTGTGAAAGAAGCTATTGACTCCACCCCATTTTGCAGATTTTGCCAAAATTCATCAAGATTTTTGGCACCAGGAAAACGACCAGCCATGCCAATTATGGCTACTTCTAACCCATTTTGACTGAATTCTGCGGAAGTACTCATCATGTTTATTAAACTCTCTTACTAATTGTCAAAAATTGTTTGAGCCGAGATTTACCATCTTTGATCTGTTCAGTTCTAGTATCAGTTTGATTAATAGATAATGGTTTATTTGTGTTTGTTTTATTGAGGAACTCTGCCAAATAACTGATAGTTGGATATCTAAACATTTCAAGCATTGATAAATTTGCTGGGAATATTTGACGCAACTGGTTATGAACCTGAACTATCAGCAATGAATGTCCACCAAGCTCAAAAAAGTTATCGTGAATACCTACTTTTTCTAGGTTGAGTGCCTTCTGCCAAACAGTCGCGATCGCTTTTTCCAAATCAGTTTGTGGTTTGATGTAAGTCGCTTCCAACTGTAGACGAAGATTATCCGGTGCTGGCAATGCTTGACGATTGACCTTGCCATTGGGTGTCAATGGCAGAGCCTTCATCGGCACAAAGACCATAGGTACCATATAATCAGGCAAATTTTCTTTTAAGAAGCTCCGTAACTCGCTGAGTGTAGGAGTAAACTCCTGTTCAGACACCACATAAGCCACTAGCCGTTTATCCTCAGGTACATCCTCTCGGACAACAACTACAGCCTCTCGAACGGTAGGATATTCAGTTAATCGTGCTTCAATCTCTCCAAGTTCAATGCGGAAGCCACGAATTTTAACTTGGTGGTCGATACGACCAATGTACTCTATCTCTCCATTAGGCAGATAGCGGGCTAAATCTCCTGTTTTGTAAAGGCGTGCGGCTGATTTGTCACTAAAATGGTTGGGGATGAATTTTTCTGCTGTCAGCTCGGGGCGGTTTAAGTAGCCACGAGCCAGTCCATCTCCACCTATGTGCAGTTCTCCAGGTACACCAACAGGAACGGGTTGTAAATCTTGATCCAATAAATAAATCTGCGTATTGTTAATAGGACGACCAATAGGTGGGATATTGCTAGCATTCTTCTGTATCCAAGCAAACGTCGAATAAGTTGTATCTTCAGAAGGACCGTACAGGTTGAAAACTTGCTGTATATTTTCCCACTGATAGAGTTGCTGTACAAGTTTGTTTTGGAGTGGTTCACCAGCTATATTAATTGTCTGCACTGAAGTTGGAATGCCGTCAGTCCTTAATAACTCCGCAATCACGCTGGGAACAGTGTTGATTAAAGATACGTTTTTAGCTGCGGGTAAAGTTGGTAAATGTAGTATATTGTCGATCAAGATGACCTTACCTCCATAGCACAGAGGAACAAACATCTCGAAGGTTGAAAGGTCAAAACAAATCGACGTTGACGCCAAAACTCCTTCCCTAGCTTCAGCAGCAAAGATTTTTTTTGCCCAATCCAACATCGCAACTGTACTATGGTGTTTGATCATTACACCCTTGGGTTGTCCAGTCGAGCCAGAGGTATAGATGACATATGCTAGGTTGCTAGTAGTTACCTCAGTTACGGAATTTTCCTTATTTTCTTGAGCAATAAGCAGCCAATCAGTATCTAAACAAACGACTTGGGCTTGGTGTTGGGGCATGGCTTCCAGTAGCCGCGCTTGAGTAAGCAGCACTGGTACTTGGGAGTCTTTTAGTATAA
>NZ_JABXKM010000179.1:40202-83513 GCF_017115025.1 Nostoc sp. NOS(2021)
TCCAGTAGCCGCGCTTGAGTAAGCAGCACTGGTACTTGGGAGTCTTTTAGTATAAAGCTTAACCGCTCTTGGGGATAGTTGGGGTCGAGGGGTACATATGCACCACCAGCTTTGAGGATGCCTAATAATCCGACTATCATATCAAGCGATCGCTCTGTGCAAATTCCCACCAATACTTCTGGTTTTACTCCGAGCTTTTGCAGATAATGTGCCAGTTGATTAGCTCTTGTATTTAGTTCCCTGTAAGTCAATTGCTGATCTTCAAACACCACAGCAATGGCATTGGGTGTCTGCTCTACCTGAGCTTCAAACAACTGATGGATGCATTTTTCCTGGGGATACTCAACCTCAGTATGATTCCACTCTGCCAGCAGCGCCAACTCAACTTCAGTCAACAAAGGCAAATCCAATAGCTGCTGTTGTGGATTGGCAACAATTCCAGAGAGCAATGTTTGCAGATGTCCAGCCATCCGGCTGATTCTGTTTGACTCAAATAAATCACTATTGTACTCCAGAGTCCCAACTAATCCCTCTGCTGTTTCTGTCATATACAGAGTCAAATCAAACTTGGCAGTGCGACTTTCACTTTCTAGAAGACTTAAAGTCAAACCAGGTAACTCTAGCGCCGACATCGGTGCATTCTGGAGGACAAACATCACTTGAAACAGTGGTGTGTAGCTTAAATCTCGTTGTGGTTGCAGTTGTTCTACCAACTGCTCAAAGGGTAAATCCTGATGTGCATAGGCTCCTAATGCAACTTCTCGCACACGAGTTAGTAGCTCCCCAAAGGTGGGATTACCTGCCAAGTTAGTTCGCAGCACCAAGGTATTGACAAAGAATCCAATTAACCCTTCTATTTCCTGCCGATTGCGGTTGGCAATCGGCGAACCAACCACAATATCTTCATTCCCCGTGTAGCGCCATAACAGGGTCTGAAAAGCTGCCAGTAGGGTCATAAATAAAGTACTTCCCTGTTGCTGGCTGAATTTATTCAAGGCTTGTGATAACTCCAAAGATAGGTTAAATGAATAACTTGCTCCTTGGAAGGTGATAACAGCAGGACGCGGGTGGTCAGTGGGTAACTCTAGTATTGCTGGTGCGCCCTCTAACTGCTTCTTCCAGTAAGATATCTGGGATTGTAGTACTTCTGCTTGTAGCCATTGTCTTTGCCAAGCTGCGAAATCTACATATTGGATTGGTAGTTCAGCTAAGCTTGAGGATTGCTGCTCGCAGCAGGTTTGATAAAGTGTTGCCACCTCACGCACCAGCACGCCTACCGACCAACCGTCAGAGGCTATGTGGTGCATGGTTAGTAGTAATATGTGCTCAAGTTCATTAAGACGCAGTAGTTTTACACGCAACAGCAGGTCACTGTTGAGGTCAAAGGGTTGGTGCGCTTCCAAGTCTACCAGTTGTCTGATTTCGGCTTCTTGTTGATTTGAAGGTAATTCACTGAGATCAAATACTGGTAATAGTAGTGATGTCGCTGATGAGATAACTGCTACAGCTTGCCCTTCTCTTGTCTGGAAATTAGTTCGCAACGCTTCGTGGCGGCGGAGAATTTCCTTGAAACTTTGTTGTAGTCCTTTTAAGTTCAATTCCCCTTGTAAGCGAACAGCAGCAGGGATGTTGTAGAAGGGGCTGTTTGGCTCGAACTGGGCAAGGAACCATAACCGTTGCTGGGCAAATGATAAGGGTAACTCTTGCGAGCGGGAAATTCGCTCAATTGTTGCTGTTTCCAGTCCTAAGCCTGCTTTAGTAGCTTGTTCAATGTCTTTGGCTAGCCCAGCTATTGTTGGTTGTTCAAATAAGCGGCGTAAAGAAACCTCTTGCTGAAAAACTTTTCGGACTTGGGAAATCACTTGAGTCGCTAAAAGCGAGTGTCCGCCTAATTCAAAGAAATTATTGTAAATCCCTATTTTTTCAATACCAAGTACCTCTGCCCAGATTCCTGCTAACATCTGCTCAATTGGTGTGGCAGGAGGGATAAAATCTGATTCGGAGAATAGCTGGGTGAATTCGGGTGTAGGCAGCGCTTTTCGGTCTACTTTACCATTCGGTGTAAGCGGTAGTGCCTCTAGCATCACAAAAACTGCTGGCACCATGTAGTGTGGCAGCTTCGACTCCAGGAAGCGGCGCAGTTCAGTAATTGTCAGCTTTTCTTTTGAGTCAGGGACGACATAGGCGACTATTCGTTGCGAATCTGCTGAATCTAAGCGAACTACAATTACAGTTTCTCGCACTGCTGAGTGTTGGCTAATGAGTGCTTCAATTTCTCCGAGTTCGATGCGGAAGCCACGAATTTTAACCTGGTGGTCTATACGACCAATGTACTCTATGTCTCCATTGGGTAGATAGCGAGCTAAATCTCCTGTTTTATACAGGCGTGCGGTTGATTTGTCGCTAAAGGGGTTGGGGATGAATTTTTCTGCTGTCAGTTCCGGCTGGTTTAAATAACCTCGTGCTAATCCATCTCCACTAATGTACAGTTCGCCTCGTACACCAATAGGAACCGATTGTCTGCTTGCATCTAATACATGTATCTGCGTATTAGCGATCGCACGACCAATCAAAACGCACTCTGGCAAAGGTGCTTGCGGACTGAGGCTGTAGCAACTCACATCCCCAGAAACCTCCGACGAACCGTAAAGGTTTAACAAGGTGCTATCCGGTAAACTCTGCCGAAATTGCCCAAGCAAGTCAATTGAGAGTGCTTCGCCACTGCTAATCCACAACTTCAGTTGGGGTAGCTGAAACTGTAAAACACTAGATGTGTTCAACAGTATACGCAATAAGGAGGGAACAAGTACTAATCGTGTCACATTGTTGTCAGTTAGAGTAGCTACAAATTGCTGTGGGTCTTTGACAACTTCATCGGGCACAATGACTGTGGTGACTCCTTGAAGTAAGGGCCCAAAAATTTCCCAGACTGAATCCACAAAGTTTAACGATGTTTTCTGGCAACAAACTTCTCCCTGAACAAAAGGATAAATCTGCCACATCCAGTGAAAGCGATTGACAGCACCGCGATGTAGTCCAAAAACTCCCTTAGGTTGACCAGTGGAACCAGAGGTGTAGATGACATAAGCCTGGGTATCAGCTCTTGAAATACTGATGGGGTTATATTTGCTTTGTTGGGTAATGACATTTGAGTTAGTATCCAAGCAAACTATCTGTGCTTCATGTTCAGGAAGTTTCTCCAGTAGCCGCGCTTGAGTAAGCAGCACTGGTACTTGGGAGTCTTTTAGTATAAAGCTTAACCGCTCTTGGGGATAGTTGGGGTCGAGGGGTACATATGCACCACCAGCTTTGAGGATGCCTAATAATCCGACTATCATATCAAGCGATCGCTCTGTGCAAATTCCCACCAATACTTCTGGTTTTACTCCGAGCTTTTGCAGATAATGTGCCAGTTGATTAGCTCTTGTATTTAGTTCCCTGTAAGTCAATTGCTGATCTTCAAACACCACAGCAATGGCATTGGGTGTCTGCTCTACCTGAGCTTCAAACAACTGATGGATGCATTTTTCCTGGGGATACTCAACCTCAGTATGATTCCACTCTGCCAGCAGCGCCAACTCAACTTCAGTCAACAAAGGCAAATCCAATAGCTGCTGTTGTGGATTGGCAACAATTCCAGAGAGCAATGTTTGCAGATGTCCAGCCATCCGGCTGATTCTGTTTGACTCAAATAAATCACTATTGTACTCCAGAGTCCCAACTAATCCCTCTGCTGTTTCTGTCATATACAGAGTCAAATCAAACTTGGCAGTGCGACTTTCACTTTCTAGAAGACTTAAAGTCAAACCAGGTAACTCTAGCGCCGACATCGGTGCATTCTGGAGGACAAACATCACTTGAAACAGTGGTGTGTAGCTTAAATCTCGTTGTGGTTGCAGTTGTTCTACCAACTGCTCAAAGGGTAAATCCTGATGTGCATAGGCTCCTAATGCAACTTCTCGCACACGAGTTAGTAGCTCCCCAAAGGTGGGATTACCTGCCAAGTTAGTTCGCAGCACCAAGGTATTGACAAAGAATCCAATTAACCCTTCTATTTCCTGCCGATTGCGGTTGGCAATCGGCGAACCAACCACAATATCTTCATTCCCCGTGTAGCGCCATAACAGGGTCTGAAAAGCTGCCAGTAGGGTCATAAATAAAGTACTTCCCTGTTGCTGGCTGAATTTATTCAAGGCTTGTGATAACTCCAAAGATAGGTTAAATGAATAACTTGCTCCTTGGAAGGTGATAACAGCAGGACGCGGGTGGTCAGTGGGTAACTCTAGTATTGCTGGTGCGCCCTCTAACTGCTTCTTCCAGTAAGATATCTGGGATTGTAGTACTTCTGCTTGTAGCCATTGTCTTTGCCAAGCTGCGAAATCTACATATTGGATTGGTAGTTCAGCTAAGCTTGAGGATTGCTGCTCGCAGCAGGTTTGATAAAGTGTTGCCACCTCACGCACCAGCACGCCTACCGACCAACCGTCAGAGGCTATGTGGTGCATGGTTAGTAGTAATATGTGCTCAAGTTCATTAAGACGCAGTAGTTTTACACGCAACAGCAGGTCACTGTTGAGGTCAAAGGGTTGGTGCGCTTCCAAGTCTACCAGTTGTCTGATTTCGGCTTCTTGTTGATTTGAAGGTAATTCACTGAGATCAAATACTGGTAATAGTAGTGATGTCGCTGATGAGATAACTGCTACAGCTTGCCCTTCTCTTGTCTGGAAATTAGTTCGCAACGCTTCGTGGCGGCGGAGAATTTCCTTGAAACTTTGTTGTAGTCCTTTTAAGTTCAATTCCCCTTGTAAGCGAACAGCAGCAGGGATGTTGTAGAAGGGGCTGTTTGGCTCGAACTGGGCAAGGAACCATAACCGTTGCTGGGCAAATGATAAGGGTAACTCTTGCGAGCGGGAAATTCGCTCAATTGTTGCTGTTTCCAGTCCTAAGCCTGCTTTAGTAGCTTGTTCAATGTCTTTGGCTAGCCCAGCTATTGTTGGTTGTTCAAATAAGCGGCGTAAAGAAACCTCTTGCTGAAAAACTTTTCGGACTTGGGAAATCACTTGAGTCGCTAAAAGCGAGTGTCCGCCTAATTCAAAGAAGTTGTTATGGATACCGACTTCTTCTAGACCGAGGATTTGCGCCCAAATTCCAGCTAGTATCTCCTCAATTGCTGTACAAGGAGCTACAAAAGTTTCTTGAAGTTCGGGGCGTGTTTGGTCTGGAGCAGGTAATGCCCGACGATCTACTTTGCCATTGGTTGTTAATGGCAGGGCATCCATTAGTACAAAGGCTGATGGCAGCATATATTCTGGCAAATGCTGTTTGAGATAGCTCCGCAGTTCACTAGGAATAGGAGTTGCATCCGATTTGGAAACCACATAAGCCACCAAACGCTGATCGCCAGGCACATCCTCCCGCGCCATCACTATTGTCTCTCGCACACTTGGATGTTGTTTTAGTAATCCCTCAATTTCTCCTAACTCAATACGGAAACCTCTGACTTTCACCTGGTTATCTATTCGCCCCAGAAACTCCAGATTCCCGTCTAACCGATAGCAAACTAAGTCCCCCGTTTTATACAAACGTGCCCCTGGTTGCTCACTAAAGGGATTAGGGATAAACTTTTCTGCTGTTAGTTCCAAGCGATTGAAATAACCTCTGGCTAAACCTAAACCGCCGATGTAGAGTTCACCTGGAACTCCAATTGGTACAGGCTTATGGTATTGGTTGAGTACATAAAGCTCAGTGTTCGCGATCGCATGGCCAATCGGAACAGAACCTGAGAGCATCTCACCTTTAGGTACTTGGTAAATGCAACAACCCACGACTGTCTCTGTCGGTCCATATTCATTCACTAGGATTGTGCTGGGTGCAAAGTTTTGCCAGAAAGTGATACTTTCGGCCAGCAGATTTTCTCCTCCAATAATTAAGGCTCTAGTTTTACCAGCAGCTTCTGATGAAGATAAATGCTTTTCGAGTAGCTGTAGTTGAGCTGGTGTAATTTTGACTAAGCTGTAGTTTGAGCCGTTACGTAGGGCATTACCTAAACACTCCATGCTTTGGTCTTCTGGAATAAGTTCTACCCGTCGTCCTACTACCAAAGGGGAAAACAGCCCAGTAATAGTGAGGTCGAAAGCAAGCGTTGAGTGGACGGTAGCCCCCTCTCCCAGATCAACTGCATAAGCTTGCGTACACCATGTTAGATAATTAACTAAACCTTGATGGGGAATTAATGTTCCTTTGGGCTTACCAGTAGAACCAGAAGTATAAATAACGTAGGCTAGGTTGTCAGAAATTGTCTTGCTGATAGGGTTTTGTGTACTTTCTAGGGCAATCTTCTCCCAGTCATAATCCAGGCAACATAACTCAGCACTACATTCGGGAAGGATAGATAACAACTTTTGTTGGGTCAACAGTACAGGTGTACAGCTTTCTTCTAAAATGAAGGTTAACCTTTCTTTGGGATATATAGGATCTAATGGCAAATAAGCCCCACCTGCTTTGAGAATACCCAGCACTCCCACAACCATATCGAGCGATCGCTCTGTGCAAATCCCGACCATAATTTCTGGACCAACGCCCATTTTTTGTAAGTAATGAGCCAGTTGATTTGCCTGTGCATTTAGCTCCGAGTAGGTTAGTTGCTGGTTTTCACAAACTACAGCAATGTTGTCAGGGGTGCGATCGCACTGTGACTCAAACCACTGATGTATGCATTGGTGTTGTGGGGCAGCAGTTTTTGTGTTGTTGAATTCAACTAAAAGTTGCTCTCGCTCAAGAGGGCTGAGGATATCGAAAGAAGCGATCGCTCCTTCAATATTCTTTACAACACTGGCTAACAATGTCTCAAATTGACTTGCCAGCCGTTGAATATCTTCAACAACGTAGACATTGGCATCATAGTGAAATTCAGCAGCTATGCGATCGTCATCACGACGAACACAGGATAGTTTGACCTGGAATTGATCCACACAGGCGTACTGTTTATAAATTGAAAAACAGATACTGTCTGCATAATACCTGGCTGAGAGAGACGTAAACTCAAAACAGAATGGGAAGAACGGTTGCTGTTGACTATTGCCATTCAACGTACTAACACTTTGTTCCCAAGAAAAGCTTTCCTGGCATTCAAATATCTCTTCCGTAGCTTCCGCAACTATATTCAACAGATCACTAAATTTATAGTTATTCTGAAGATTACATTGAAAGGGTAAATATTTAACCAACAGACCGAGAGTTTCTTGCAATTGTTCATAGTTACGACCATTACTAGCCATACCAATGATCATGTCTGATTTGCCAGTAAGTTGGCACAGCAATATCTGCCAGCAAGTAAGAAAAAAGACATAACTTGTAATGTTTTTGTGCTGTGCTAGTGTCACATCTATTTTAGTTACTAAATCTAGCGGAATATCCAAACTAAGCGATTGGGGCTTAAATTCTGGGTTGTTAATTAGCTGATTTGAGTAAGGAAGCTTCAATTCTCCAATATTGAAGACATCGAACTTTCTCCAGTAATTTGATTCAGCTTTTAGTTCCTCTGTCTGCAATAATTCATTTTGCCATTCCGAGATATCTGCATATTGCAGAGGTTGTTCAGATAGTTTCTCATGCTCTAAACAAGCAGCATAGCATCTGCTGAGTTCACAAACTAAATTATTTAGAGTTGGCGCATCTGCACATAAAGCAGGCAAACTGACGATTAATAAGTGCTTTTGTGGTGTCAGAGTTACTAAGGTAGCCAACAACAGTGATCCTTTATCCAAATCAAGACTCTGCTGACTCGCTGATTGAAACAGTTTCTCTATCTCAAACTCTATAGCGTCTTTATCTTCCAAATATGCTTCATTTAATGAGATAAAAGTATATTCATTAATTACCTGAATAGGAGTTTTTACCCCATTAATGCAATGAAAGGTAGTTCGGAGAATTTCATGGCGATTGACTATTTGATTTAACGCTTCTTTCAAAACCTCTTTTTTCAGATTTCCTTCCAAAATAATCGCACAATGAGCCTGATATGCTTGACTATCTTTTTGTAACAGCCATAGACGCTTTTGTTGCGGAGATAGTGAAAAACCCTGAATTTGTTCTTGCATTTTTTGACCAACCTCAGTTTCAAATTTCGTCAAAACTTGTCATTTCACCCATCGCAACAAAAAGCTTTCGTTCCCCAAAAAAAGGATTACGCCCATGAGCAGTTAATAGGTTATCTAATATTAATAAATCTCCAGTTTGCCAAGGAAAGCTGATTTCTAGCTTTTGATATACTCCACAAATTTCTTCCATTACAGAGTCTTCAATACGAGAACCATCACCGTAGTAGCAATTTCGGGGTAAATCTTCTTCCTGGAAAGATGACAACAGAGTCTCACGCGTTTCCATATCTAAGCATGAAGTATGCCAATGTTGAGCTTGGGTAAACCAAGTCAGTTCACCAGTTTGAGGATGCTTGACCACAGCAGGTCGTACAGCACGGGTTCTCAATCTACCATTATCTTTCCATTCAAAATCGATACCAGCTTCTCTACAATTAGCCTCTACTTTTGCTTTATTTTGAGTTTGAAAAACAGTTGACCAGTCTAGTCCAAGTCTATAGTCGTAGTTGCGAAGATACATAACCTTCTTTTCAATAAATCTTTCCCGAATCTTGCGATCGATTAGTTCAAAAACTTTGCGACTATCAACAATAGGAGTTTCTCCTCCTTCTTCTGCTGGTTGACCACAGCCAAAAAAGATTTTACTAGGCCAACGATAGTTGAAAGAATTTTCATTATGCCACAACAGTTTTTTATCTGCTGGATAAAAAACTGGAGTATAAACGTTAGCACTGACAGCTTCACGAATATGTTCACCATTTTCATTAAACAAGTTTGGGCATAGCGTCAGGCAAACTTGCTCAAAAATTCCTGCTCTGTCTAAATTGAAGCCCCGCAATAATATAGCACCTTGTTTTAGTAACTTTGTTTGTAGAAATTCTTGGTTATCCTTGAGCCAATTTACTAAATCGAGATTTTCTACGGCAGGCTTTAATACTACAGGAAGTGTTTCGCCATGTTTCAGATAATCTATTTTTATTAGTTCTCCTTGTATCAATTTTACTGCTTTTCTGGTAATATTTCCTAAACCTTGAAGTTTAAATTGCTTATTTTCTATATTTTTCATATTTTTAATTTATGGTCATAATAGCTTTACGCTGAACATCTTTCAACAGGTTAGAATACTCTTTTTTTCGCTTGGTTTTTATGTCGCTCATTTGTTGTTTTTCCACTTTTGCTAAGTTGTCAACCAGTTCATTCAATCGTGTCTCTGGTTGTTTGACAACAGTATTTAAAAGTGTTTCAAAATTTTTCAATATCTTTATAATACTACTAGCGTCAAACAGATCTATATCGTACTCTAAATCAGCCTTTATCCCTTGTTCCGTATCTACCATTCTTAAGAATAAATCAAGTGTTGTTTCCTCTGTATCCAGATGATTTAAAGTACTAGCTGTTAAATTTGTAAGCTCCAGAAGTGGCAGAGCAACATTATCAAAAACAAACTTAACCTGGAATAGTGGCATACGATTTAGATTTCGCTCTATTTTCAAAGCATCTACAACTTTCTCAAACGGCAAATCTTGATGTGTGTAGGCTCCTAAAGTTACTTCACGTACTCGTCCAAGTAACTCTCGAAAGGAGGGATTTCCAGACAAATTAGTACGCAACACCAACTGGTTGACAAAGAACCCAATTAATCCCTCTATTTCAGCTTGGTTGCGGTTGGCAATATCAGTACCTACGACAATATCGTCCTGACTAGTGTACCAGTGTAATAGAGTTTGAAATGTAGCTAGCAATGTCATAAAAAGTGTAACACCTTCTTGTTGACTCAAGGCTTTAATATCTTCTGATAAAGCTTTTGGTAACATAAGGTATTGTTTTGCAGCCCGAAAAGTTTGAATTGCTTGTCGGGGGCGATCAGTAGGCAGTTGTAAACAAGGAAGGTTGTCAAGATGTTTCTTCCAATAAGTAATTTGAGATTCTAGTTTCTCTCCCTGTAGCCATTGCCTTTGCCAGAGAGCAAAGTCTGCATACTGGATAGGGAGTTCAGGTAGTGGTGAAGGTAATCCAGCACAAAAGGCTTTGTACAGCGCTGTCAATTCGCGAACAAACACACCAATTGACCAGCCATCTATGGCAATGTGATGTGTTGTTAATTGCATTAAATATTCTGTTTTGCTCAGATACAGCAGGATAGGTCGCAATAAAGGTTCTTGTGCCAAATTAAAAACTACTTGGGCTTCCTTAGTGGTTAATCGTTGGATTTCTTGCTCAAGCTGATTCTTTGGTAGTTTCTGGAGGTCTACTGTCGGCAAAACAATACTCAAAAATGGAGCAATCACTTGAACTGGTTGTCCCTCTATCATTTTGAAGGTAGTACGTAGGGATTCGTGACGTTGCACAATCTTATTCAGGCTGTGCTCCAATGCTGTTACATTGAGTGAACCTGTAAAGCGTAGAAATCCAGACACATTGTAAGCAGTACTAGTGGGATCTAATTGATGGAGAAACCACAGGCGTTGTTGGGCAAACGATAAAGGAGTAGGACTAATTTGAGAACGTCTGGCAATAACTTCTAATTGAGAATCAAATTGACCACGCAGCCGCTTTTCGAGGAGTTCTCGCTGAGTGGGTGAAAGCTTCGACCGTCGTTTCAAAATTCCATCTTTTTTGTTGTCCATAATCCCCCCTATCAAACAATGAAAACTAGCAATGTATCCTAATCCATAATTTTGACATTCACATACTCAGGAACGTTCTGAGATAATCGTTCTAACTCTTCTATGAAAATTTCTTCAATAACCAAAGCCAACTCGCCTACAGTGGGTGCCTCAAACAGAGAATCAACAGGTACTTCTATCTGAAAATTTTTGCGTAGCTGAGAAATCAGTACAGTTCCTATTAGGGAGTCTCCCCCTAAAGCAAAGAAGCTGTCATGGATGCCTACCTGCTCAATACCCAGTAACTCTTGAAAAAGATTAGCAAGCTTACGCTCTATATCATTAGTGGGAGCAACATAGATACTGCTCAGTTCTGGTCTTGGATGTGTTGGTTTAGAGAAGTTGTCTTTTTTTGTAGCGTCTTGGAAATTAGGTGAGTTATCTAGGAAATCTGGCTTAACCTGAATCCGAAAATCATAGGTTGATACCAAAACCTGAGAAAGAGTATTCCCGATAATCCTACTAAATACCTCTACTCCTTCTTTTGGTGATAACCCTTCTTGAAGTAGTTGTCTTTGATACGCATTAACAGAGGTAGTGGGTTTTTGATTAAGTCCACCTGGAACAGAATGCCATGAGTCAGAAAAAGTTGCGATCGCTGTTTGTTGAGAGCTAACTCCGTTTTCCGCAACAACTATGCATTGCTCAAATAAGGGATGGTTCACTGCTTGAAATTGAGGTTTGGGAATATCTTGGGTTTGGGTAGATTGCTTAATTGCTTCTGCGGCCATACCCACTTCTTGCCAAGCAGACCAGTTGATCGCTAGTGTAAATATACCATCTCGATTGGTCTTATAGTGAGCAAAAGCGTCAAGAAAAGCATTGGCACTAGCATAATCAACCTGTCCAAATTCCGCTTGGATGGCAGTCATTGAAGAACACAGGACAAAGAAATCTAGCTGAACACCCTGGAAAATACTATTGAGAACCAGTGTTCCTTTGACTTTAGGTGCTAGAATACTTGCTGTCATTTGCGGCGTTTTTCGCTGAATCACGCCACCTCCGGGAACTCCAGCAGCATGGATCACACCATTGAAGTTGCCAAAGTGTGACTGCGCTTTTTGAATCGCCCAATGCATTTGTTCGAGATTTGTGACATCAGCACTCACTACCAAAACTTTTGCACCCAGTTGTTCGAGTTCCTGCACTTTGAGAATTTTACGGCTAGTGCTGTCTTGCTCGTCGTGATCAGTTAGCCACTCACTCCACTTGTCTGGATCTGGAAATTCTGAACGTCCTACAAGCAGAAGTTTTGCTTGTACTGTCTTTGCCAAATGCTCTGCCAGGGTAAGTCCAATTCCTCCAAATCCACCTGTGATTAAATAGACTCCTTCTTTCCTTAATCTTGGTGTTTTTTCGGTAGCTTGATTCAAGTAGACAGGTTCAAAATGTTGTACCCAGCGATGATTTCCTCGGTAGGCGATCGCTGAATCAGAGGATGAAGCTTCTAACTCGTTCAACAGTTGGTTTATGAGTTTCTCAGTTTGCCAACTTCTTACTTCTGAGGGAATTACAACATCAATGCTACGACAACTGATGTCAGGGTATTCTTGTGGAATGACTTTAACAGGCCCAATAACAGTTGCTTTTTCTGGACACAGCACTTCTTCACCCGTTACTTCCTGCATCTTGTTGGAGATGACTGCTATGTGCAGTTGCTTGGTAAGGTTTTGTTTTCCAAGGGACTGAGCGAGAAATAGCAGACTGTAAAATCCTAAATCTTCAGCTTTGTCAACTGCTGCTAGGTTTAATTCTGTGTTATCAATAGGCGTGACATTCCATAAATGCACAATCGTGTTTGGGAACTTGTCTTGTTCTAGAAGTTCCTTGAGCAAAGCGTCGTAGTCATCCCTTTGTTGAGGATTTAGGGTATACTTAGAGTCGCTTAGTTTTGTAAACTCTGATCCTACGCTAACGGCGATCGCATCCCGACCTTCCAGTTCGAGTCGTTTTATGAATTCTTCACCTAAGCCGCACTCATCAATAAACACAAGAGTGCAAGACAAAACCGATTTTTCACTCTTGTGTTTTTCGGGTAGCACAGAGCGTTTCCATGATGGAACGTAGAACCAGTTGGCAATATCTTGTTTTTTACTTGGTAAAGAGGTGATAGACAACGCCTCGACACTTGTCTTGATAGTTGCTGTCTCTTTTTGGGCTTCAATCCAATAACGCTGGCGCTCGAAGGGATATGTTGGTAGAGGGAGACGATGACGGTGCTCGTCGGCATAAAATCTTGACCAATCTATCTGTACTCCAGATAGCCACAGTTTACCCAATGTGTTCAGTAAGAACGCTATGTCTGAGTGTTTTTCCTTAGGATGTCGTAATGAACACAGTCCTACGGCATTTGAATGCTTTTGAGCAAATGCACACAAGGTACGTCCTGGTCCCACTTCTAACAGGATGCGATTTGGCTCTTGCAGCAACGCAGAGATTCCTTCTGAAAAACGGACACAGGAGCGTAGATGTGTTGCCCAGTAATTGGGATCTGTAGTTTGCTCTGCTGTTATCCAGGTTCCCGTGACGTTGGAGATAAAGGGAATTTTTGGGGGATGTAGTTTGACTCTACTGATTTCTTTCTGGAATGCTTCCAAGATGGGTTCCATCATCTCAGAATGAAAAGCGTGGGAAGTATGTAAACGACGACACTCTATATCTTGGAGCTTGTTCTGAAATGTGTCTATGGCATCATGGGTTCCCGAAACCACACACAAGGCAGGAGCATTACTGGCAGCAAGCGATAATTTTTCATCAAGTAAAGCTTTAACTTCTTCCTCTGGCAGTGGTACGGAGAGCATAGCACCAGATGGTAGTTGTTGCATCAGCCGTCCACGCACCGCCACTAGCGCCAAAGCATCTTCAAGTGACATGACACCAGCAAGGCAAGCTGCTACATATTCCCCGATGCTATGACCAATCATTGCACCTGGAGTAATTCCCCATGACATCCACAACTTAGCCAGAGCATATTCAATCACAAATAGTGCTGGCTGAGTGATATCAGTTTGTTGCAGTTTTTGTGCTGCGGCTTCTGACTCAGACTCGCCCGGATAGATGAGCGATCGCAGATCCAATCCTATATGAGATTGGAGCAATTGACAGCACAAATCCACTTGTTCTCGAAAAATTGGCTCAGTCTGGTAAAGTTCTTTGCCCATGTCCACATACTGAGCGCCCTGTCCTGGAAACATAAACGCGATGGGGCGATTTTCTACTTCAAGTAAGTTAGTGAAAACTCTTTGAGGATCTCGCACCTGCAAGGCGCTGGTTGCATCTTCGATATCTTCACACACCAATACACAACGATGATTGAATTCCCTGCGTCCGACTTGCAACGTATGCGCCACATCTGCCAGAGTAATATCACTCTGTTGCTTGAGGTATTGAACCAGATTTTCTGTTGCAGTTTCCAAAGCGGAGTCTGTTTTGGCAGAAAGTACCAATAACTGCCAAGGGCGAGAGGGACTAGAAACTGCTAAGGCTGGCGCTTCTTCCAGAATTACATGAGCATTAGTCCCACCAATACCTAAGGAACTGACTCCAGCCCGACGAGGGGTAAGTCCGGCTTTCCATTCCGTCAGCGTTGTATTAACGTAAAAAGGACTATTGGCAAAATCAATTTGGGGATTAGGTTGCTCAAAATTCAAGCTGGGTGGTATTTGCTTGTGTTTAAGGGCTAAAACCGTTTTAATCAGTCCTGCAATCCCAGCTGCTGCATCTAGATGACCAATGTTTGTTTTAACTGAACCGATTGCACAGAAGCCTTTTTTATCGGTACTTTCACGAAACACGTTTGTTAAAGCAGAAATTTCAATGGGATCGCCTAAGACAGTTCCTGTACCGTGAGCTTCGACATAGCTAATTGTTTCAGGTTCCAGCCCAGCTAAAGCAAGTGCTTCTGCTATCACATCTGCTTGTCCGTTAACACTGGGTGCTGTGTAACCAACTTTACCAGAACCATCATTATTGATCGCACTACTTTTAATCACAGCATAGATATTATCACCATCAGCGATCGCCTCAGATAACCGCTTCAAAACTACAATCCCCAGTCCATTACCAATAATTGTTCCCTTGGCTTTGGCATCAAAGGCACGACAGTGCCCATCAGGTGATAAAATACCCCCTTCTTCATACAAATACCCTGTTTTTTGGGGAATATGAATAGATACTCCACCTGCTAAAGCCATATCGCATTGGTAATTTAATAGACTTTGACAAGCTAAAGAAATAGCTACTAAGGAAGTAGAACAAGCGGTTTGTACCGTTAGACTTGGGCCTGTCAGATTTAATTTATAGGAAACGCGAGTCGCCAGAAAATCTTTATCGTTACCAATTCCCTTTTGGAAAATGCTAGCTAATCCAACTTGTTGGCGCAGCCCGCCGCAGGCATCGCTATTTGAATCCAATGATAAATAATTATTTGAACTAGAACCGGCGTAAACTCCAATCCGAGTTTCGCAACGTTGGGAGTCATAGCCAGCATTTTCTAATGCTTCCCATGCATATTCTAAAAATAAACGATGCTGCGGGTCTGTAATTTCTGCTTCTTTGGGATTCAAGGCAAAGAATGAAGCATCAAATAAATCTATATCTTGTATTACCGCTCTAGATTTTACATAATTCGGGTCATTGATTACTGTCGGTTTTATACCTTCCGACAGTAATTCTTCATCTGAAAAAACAGCAATAGATTCTACACCATCTCGAATATTTTGCCAAAATTTATCGATACTTTTGGCCCCAGGAAAACCCCCTGCTATGCCGATAATAGCTATTCCTTCTATAGAGTTTGGCATTTCTGAAATACTCATAATTTTGTCAATACCGATTTATTTTGTTTGCTGTTTGCATAGTTTTGCTGAGAGTTTTTTTTACTTATTTACGTGACTTATGAGTTTGCTTTTGTCGGTTTAGAGCCAATTTTTGTTTTTCAGAGCGGTTATGAATCTTTTTAAAGGAATGTTGTTCTTGCTGTTCTTGACTAAGATGTTTTGCCAACAAACTGATACTAGGATATTGAAACATTTCTACTACTGAGATATCGCGTTGCAGTTGTTCTCGCAGTTGCGCGTTTACCTGAGATATCAGTAAAGAATGACCGCCTAAATCGAAAAAGTTATCGTTAATACTAACTTTCTTAAGACCCAGTACTGTTTGCCAAGTACTAGCAATGATCTGCTCTAGCTCTGTTTGAGGTGCTACATATAAGTCGTTGTCAGTAAAGTCAGCTTCTGGCGGTGGTAAGACACGATGATTGACCTTGCCATTCAGGGTTAAAGGGAGCGTATCCAAGAACATAAAAACCGTTGGCACCATGTATTTGGGTAGCTTTTCTCTAAGAAAGTCCCGAAGTTGAGGTACGAGATCGTGTGCTTTTGCTGTCTCAAGGTGACCTTGCCCAACGATATAAGCAACTAGGCGCTTATGGTCTGAGCCATCATCATGAGCAATGACTACCGCTTGTCGAACTATTGGGTGTTGATTAAGTAAGGCTTCTATTTCTCCTAATTCAATACGAAAACCTCGAATTTTAACTTGATGATCTATGCGTCCTAAAAATTCGAGGTTGCCATCGCTTAGGTAGCGAACTAAGTCGCCTGTCTGATAAAGACGCTCCCCAGGTTTTGAACTATAGGGGTTAGGAATAAATTTTCCTGCTGTTAAGTCTGGTCGGTTGAGATAGCCCCGAGCGACACCAACACCTCCAATGTAAAGTTCTCCAGGAGTTCCTATGGGTACGAGTTGTAGATAGGGGTCAAGTACATAAGTTTGGATGTTGGCAATGGCTCTTCCAATTGGCACTTCGCAAGCCGTTGATGCTGATAACTCACACAGCGTCGCCACAATTGTTGTTTCTGTAGGACCATAGCTGTTGATAAGGTGTACTTGCCGATCAACGTGCTGTAGCCAAGTTTCGAGGTGCTTTGTTTTGGCTGTTTCGCCCCCAATTATTACTAGCCGCAGGGAATCTGGAAGTGTCAAATTTGCTGTTGCTAATTCAGTAACTAATTGATGCCAAAAGGCAGTAGGCAAATCGAGGACAGTAATCCCCCAATTGTGGCATTGCAGCAAGAACTCAGACGTTGAACTTAACATGTCATCTGTACGCAGCACAAGAGCAGCACCACAAACAAGACATGGAAAAATTTCTTCGGCAGCGGTATCAAAGCTGATAGAAGCAAATTGGAGGACGCGCTCGCTCGCTTTCAGTCCAAACTCTAAACAGGCAATTTCGGTGTAGTTGACCAAAGATTGATGTTGGATCATCACACCTTTGGGGGTTCCAGTCGAGCCAGAAGTATAAATCAGATAAGCCAGGTTTTCAGTTTTGGTCTGATGAATCGGGTTTTCCTGGCTTTCTTGGGCAATGAGCATCCAGTCTGCATCCAGGCACACAACTTGTGACTCATGTTTGGGGAGTATATCCAGCTGTGCTGAAGAGGTCAGTATAACTGGTACTTTGGCATCCATTAACATTGAAGCCAGACGTTGTTGAGGATAAGTGGGATCTAGAGGAACATAAGCTCCACCCGCTTTCAGGATGGCTAAGAGTCCTACCACCATTGAGAGCGATCGCTCCACACAGATACCGACAAGTACCTCTGGCCCTACACCTAGTTTTTGCAAGTGATGCGCTAGTTGATTCGCACGTTGGTTCAGTTCTTGATAGGTTAGATACTGCTGATTTGGAAAAATTACTGCGATCGCATCCGGTGTCCGCTCTACCTGTGCCTCAAACAATTGATGAATGCACTGCTCTCTTTGAGATTTGGGATTTGGGAGCCACTGTGTTGCAGGGTTTTCCCCCAACCCCACTGTCGTGAAGGTTTCAAAATCCCCCCTTGTAGTGTTAAACTCCACAAGCAATTGATGCTGTTGTGCTTCTGTCAGGAGTGGCAAGTCCGAAAGTCTAGCTTGAGGATTAGCAACTATACCAAAGAGCAAGTTTTGAAAATGCTCTAGCATCTGAGCAATTGTAGTGCCATTAAACAGGTCTGTATTGTACTCAAATGACATCATCATTCCTGACTCTGTAATCTCTACAGACAGGCTCAAATCAAACTGCGCCGTTTCATTTTCTACTTGGAACTGGCTCACAGTTAGATTGGGCATTTCTGGCAATGGTGGAGCATTTCGGAAATCGAACATCACTTGAAACACAGGTGTATAGCTGACGTTTCGTTCTGGCTGCAATGCCCTTACTAGCTGATCAAAAGGTATATCTTGGTGTGTGTAGGCTTCTAAGGCTACCTTTCGGACACGATTTAGTAACTGTTGAAAACTTGGGTTGCCGGAAAGGCTAGTGCGTAATACTAAGGTATTGACAAAAAAGCCAATTAACCCTTTTATTTCGTTGTGGTTACGGTTGGCAACTGGTGAGCCTACAAGAATATCATCCTGTCCTGTGTAGCGGTAGAGAAAAGTCTGGAATGCTGCTAGCAGCAACATATACTGAGTGACGCCCTCTTGCCGAGCGATCGCTTTCAGTTGCTCACTTAAGGTTTTGGATAGCTCGATAGATTGATGGGAACCTCGCGAGGTTTGAATAGCTGGTCGTGGTCGGTCAGTGGGTAATTGTAAAATAGTCGGAGCATCTTCAAGTTGTTGTTTCCAGTAAGAAAGTTGGGCTTGGAGGACTTCTCCTTGAAGCCTTTGCCGCTGCCAGTACGCAAAGTCTTTGTATTGAATAGATAAATCGGGTAGAGGCAAGAAACTTTCAGTTAAAAATGCTTTATATGTTGATGCCATCTCCTGCATTAATATCTCGACAGACCAAGCATCCGAGATAATATGATGCATCACAAGCAAAAGTATATGTTCTTGTGGCGATAAACACAGAACTCTAGCACGTAAAAGTGGTCCTTGTGCCAAGTCAAAAGATTGTTGACTCTGCTGAGTTGCTAATCGCCGAACCTCTGTTTCGCGTTTTGCTCCAGGAATTTTTTGACAATCAACCACTGATATGGATAATTTCAAAGAGGGGGCTATGACTTGAACGGGTTGACCATTGACTGTGGTAAAAGTGGTTCGTAATGTTTCATGTCGTCGTACAATTTCATTGAGGCTGTGCTCTAGCAGCGTGACTTTTAGCTGGCCCTTGAGGTTAATTGCCAGAGAAATGTTGTATGCCAGATTGCCTGGTTCCAACTGATTAATGAACCACAGTCGCTGCTGTGCAAAAGATAGAGGCTGAACTTCCTTTGTAATTTTTTGAATTGGATTGAGTGACACTGACAATTGAGAAGCCGCTGATGTCAATTCAGCCAGTATCTTAGTTGCCAGTGCTTGCAAGCTCAAGCCTTCAAAAAAATCAGCTATGGATACAGCAACTTCCAGATCAACCTCAATTCGGTTTTTTAGCTCAAAAACTTTTATAGAATCGAGTCCCAAAGAGCTTAATGGCTGTTGAAAGCTAATTTGGGTCGCTGGAATTGCAAGCACACGTGCAATCTTTTCTTGAAGATATGACTGCAACAACGGCTGAGATTCCCTTGGAGTTAGTGCTAAAATATCTTGACGCTGTAACCTATTTTCTTTATCATCAATATCAATATTTTTCTGAATACTACTGCTTACTACATCTAGCTTACCTGTTAAAAAGTATTCTTTTGTAGCGCGACGGCGAATCTTTCCACTTGATGTTTTGGGAATAGTACCTGGTTTGACTAGTACTACTACATAGGCTTGTATTTCGTGTTCTTCTGTTACTGCCTGACGAATCGCTGCAATGACTTCCTCAAGATTTGGTTTTGCCCGAAACTCTAACTCTTGAACTACGACTAGTCGTTCTTCATTGTCTATTTCAAGCGAGAAAGCAGCACCACTATCTGAACGTAATGATGAATGACTACGTTCTACAGTTAACTCGATGTCTTGTGGGTAGAGATTGCGACCTCGAATAATGATTAAATCTTTGGCTCGACCTGTGATGAAAAGTTCTCCATTGTGCAGAAAGCCCAGGTCACCGGTGCGTAGAAATGGTCCGTGTCCTGTGTCTTTTAGGTAAGCATAGAATGTTTCCTCTGTCTCAACAGGACGATTCCAATATCCCTGGCCAATACTGAGTCCTGATACCCAGATTTCTCCAACTTCGTCAGGTTGGCAGGTGGTAAGAGTGTCTGGATGTGCGATCGCTATTTTTTGTTGTGGTAAAGTTTGACCGCAACCAACGAAGGTTTGAGTATCATCACTACTCCTAGCTACTTCAACAACTAAATTTTTCTCTAATGCAGCCTTTGCAACTATTCTAGCAGCAGGTTTAGCATTCTTGATTCCACCGGAAACCATCAAAGTAGCTTCTGCCATGCCGTAACAAGGATAGAAAGCTTCAAGACGAAAACCACAGTCAGCAAAAGTGGCTGCAAATCGTTCTAGAGTTTTCTGTCTGATCGGTTCAGCACCGTTAAACGCCACACTCCAACTACTTAAGTCAAGAGTTGACCTTTGTTGAGGAGTTATTCTTTGAATACACTGTTCATAGGCAAAGTTTGGACCTCCACTAGTGGTACCCCGATAGCGAGAAATCGCCTGTAGCCATCGATATGGACGTTGCAAAAAAGATGCTGGAGACATTAAGACACACGGAAAGCCACCATACAAGGGTTGCAGTATTCCACCAATCAGTCCCATATCATGGTAGACGGGAAGCCAAGAGATAAACTGACTCTTGGGCGAATGTCCCATCATTTGGTAAGTCATCGCAGCATTATGCAACAAGTTGCCATGACTGAGCATGACACCTTTAGGCGTGCCTGTAGAACCAGATGTATATTGCAAAAAAGCTAACGTTTGTCCATCAATTACAGGTTGTTGCCAAGAATCCTCTATTCCTTGTGCCAAGTTGTCAGTTGTCAACCAACGTAGACTTCCCTGGTCTGTTTTTTTTACAAGTAAAGACTCTATCTTTGAAAAGATGGTTGTTGTCGTCAAGCAAATTGCTGCTTGTGCATCTGTAATAATTGCCTGAATCCTGGATGTTTTACGTTGATTATGTGGTAAATAAGCCGGGATAGCTACTACTTTGGCATATAAACAACCGAAAAATGCTGTCACGTACTCCAATCCTGGAGAATAAAACAAAATGGCACGTTCCCCACTTAAACCAAGAGCTTGGAGTTGAGCTGCTATAGCCCGACTGCGCTGATCCAACTCATGGTAAGTCAGTGTTGATTCCTGAGTCTCTCCGTCTTCAAGAAAGGTAAATGCTTGTGCGTGTGGTGTTTTTAAGCTGCGATAACGCAGGATATCAACTATCGTCTCATATTGATAGGATATTTCTTGAAAGTTATTGACAATCAAAGTCATTTTATGCCTCAGCCAATTTAGATACACGCAAACAACGTTTAAATAGGGCTAACCAAATTAGACATTTAGCTACTGGTGGCTTACGGTAAGGTTTTTAATATTCAGTTGGAAGAATTTTTTGGATAATCGGATCGCGCTATTGCTTGGTCAGTCGCAGAGATTTTTTCAGATTATATTGCAAATAATTTTCAGAGGATGCTTGAAAAGTCAAAATATATACTAAAACCTCACTTACATTTCTCTCTCGTTGCATGAGATAGGCTTTGAAACCCTGATTCCCTTGGGGTTAGAGGGGATAATTCTGAGGCTTTTGGTGTTTCATACAATACTTTTAAAACACCTTCTCACTCAATTTTTTCTAATATAGAAGGAATTTATTGCATTTAGCAACCCCTAAGCTATAAAAAATTATTATCAATAACTATTAAATTATATTTGCAATTAGACTTGACTAATTTACTACTTTTAGTATATGCAAGTTTGGGAGTTGCAGAATAAAAGTATGAATTTAAGCGTAGGCGTAGCCCGTCGTAGACATCGCTTGCGAGGTTCAAAATATACATCAGATCATATTCGGATAAAAGGGAGAAAATAGTCGTTTTAGACAGAATTTTAAAAGACTGAATGGTAAAATATTTTTTTGATAAAAGCCAGAATTTATACTTAAAATTTGGTTAATTATGTAGTTTATTATATAAACAATAGTTCAGTAGTGATTTTGGACGCTACGCGCTTAAAAGCTTGAGGCGAGCGAATATATTGAGTTCTGCTTAGGTCAATAGTTAGGAATAAATCGTGGTAAGATTATTGAAAATTAATATTATCAAGCTATAACCATCTACCAATCGCCAGCTATGACCATTACCCTAACGCTGGAACAGGAAAGAGAGCTTTGGGCAGAAGCTAGACAAAATAGCCAGCAAAACTTGTCAAAGCCATTTGAATCCTATTGTCAAGTACCTAAACAACTGGGCAAAGGATATACGCGAAGCATAGAAGTGCATCCCCAAGTGCATCTGGGGATTGGTAACTACGAATACTACGATGATGTACTGGAACCAGGCTGTGAATGCCTTCACCCTTTGCAACTTGCTATGGAGCGAGCAAAACGCTGGCTCAGAGAAGGAAATCGCACAGTGCTAGAAGTGGCAATTATGACTAGTTACTCCAATCCCATACACTTTAGTGTTGCTTTTAAACGTAAGTTTGGTATCTTTTCCCAGTCAGTGTTTGTTGCCAGAAAAGTGTGTTTGGCGATGATTAGTTCTGTATTGGGGTTGACATAACTCATCCAATTCCTCTAATCTCAATTTTAAGCTTATTCAGAAATCTTCTCAACAAAGAGGGTTTTGGTTACTGGAGTGTGGGGAATTATTGTGAGGATTCAAGAGTTGTCGTCTAATATTTGGCTATGGTTGGTGATGAGTTTTGTGCCATTGTTGATGGCACAATCTGTACGGGCACAAGAGCAGCAAAATGAGCCAACAGTAATTACAACAATTAAGCGACTGAGCGAGATTGAACGCCCAGCCACCAATGTTAGGGAGTTGTTTTCTCAATCGTCAACACCTTCAAGTGAAGTTGTGCAAGTAACGGCAGTGAAGGCAAATCCTACCGCCAAAGGTGTGGAGGTGATTCTACAAACTACCAAAGGGGAACAATTACAAATTAAGAATCGCAGTGCTGGTAATAGTTTTATTGCTGATATTCCCAATGCCCAGCTGCGTTTACCCAATGGTGACGGGTTTACATTCCGTTCCGAAAAACCACTTGCGGGAGTTAGTGAAATAACAGTAACAAATTCTGATGCTAACACAATCCGAGTGACGGTGATCGGTGAGGCAAGCTCACCAACAGTCGAGTTATTTGACAGTGATGAAGGTTTGATTTTCGGGTTGACAACTGCTGCATCTATTGCACAGCAGCCACCCAAAACACAACCAACACCTCAAGTAGAGCAGCCAACAAACCAAACTCAGCCGAAGCAACCATCAGGGCCGGATAATCAGCCAATTGAGTTGGTGGTGACAGGAGAACAAGATGGATACAGTGTACCAGATGCGACCACTGCCACCAAAACCGATACACCCTTGCGCGACATCCCGCAATCAATTCAAGTTGTACCCCAACAGGTACTCCGCGACCAACAAGTCACCCGCTTGAACGATGCTTTGAGAAATGTTCCCGGTGTGATTACAACATTTGGATCAGATGCCAATAGCGAAGAAAGTTCATTTACCATTCGGGGCTTTGATAGTGGGACTATCCTCAGGAATGGTCTGGCAGATCCTGTGGGTACACGCTCACTGGAACTCTCCAATATAGAGCGAGTGGAAGTCCTCAAGGGTCCGGCTTCAGCTCTCTTTGGTAATGGTAGTCCTGGTGGCACAGTCAACTTGATTACCAAGCAGCCCCTCGCCACTCCTTACTATGCGGTTGAAGCAACGGTTGGAAGTGACAGCTATTATCGGGGCGCTGTGGATCTGTCTGGGCCTTTAAACGATGACAAAACAGGGCTGTATCGACTGAATGTGTCTTATAAAGATGCAGGCAGTTTTATCGATTTTGCTCATGGTAAAAATCTACTCATTGCGCCAGTTTTGAGTTTTGCAATTGGTGAGCGAACAAAGCTAACTCTGGAAGGAGAGTATATCAGTGCAGACACCAATCGATTATGGCTACCAGCCGTCGGCACTGTACTACCTAACCCAAATGGGGAAATACCACGCAACCTGAATCTTAGTGGACCTGACAGGAGTGACAATTATGTTCATGAAGACATTGGTAGAATTGGATATAGCTTAGAACACAAATTCAGTGACAACTGGTCATTAAAAAACGCTTTTCGGGCAATATTTTATCATTTTGAAACCAGCGCGTTCCTCCCTACTAGTCTCGACCCTGATAACCGAAGACTAAATCGAATATTTAATCAAGGACAGTTTAATGACCAGGCTTACAATCTGGCAACAGATATCATTGGCAAATTCTCAACTGGCTCCATCAAGCATCAGTTGTTGTTTGGATTTGACCTGAGTAGATTTGATTATGAATATTTATTTAATAATAGTAATGCAGCACCCATTGACCTGTTTAACCCAGTGTATGACCAATCCCTTGGCCCAAGTTTGAGTCATCAGAATGGTTCCTCTCTAATAGATGCATTGGGTATTTATATCCAAGATCAGATCGCGCTGAGTGAGAATCTGAAGTTGCTGTTGGGTGTACGCTTTGATGCCTTTAAAGAGACCGATGGAGATTTGGTAGCAAACACCGAAAGCAGCCAGTCAGGAGATGCCTTTAGCCCTCGTTTCGGTATTGTGTACCAACCAATCCAGCCAATTTCACTCTATGCCAGCTACAGTCGCTCGTTTACCCCATCGATTGGAACTAGCTTTGATGGCAGCACCTTTGAACCAGAACGTGCTACGCAGTATGAAGTCGGGGTTAAGGCAGATTTGAATGAGAGAATTTCTACAACACTTGCTTTCTATAATCTGACTCGCTCCAATGTCTTGACTGAAGACCCAAATCATCCAGATTTTTCGATTCAAACAGGTGAGCAGCGCAGCCGTGGTATCGAATTCAACATTGGGGGTGAAATCTTAAAAGGTCTGAATGTGATTGCAGGTTATGCTTACACGGATGCCACAATCACCAAAGATAATACTTACACACCAGGTAATCTCCTCAACAATGTCCCAAAAAATAGTTTCAATTTGTGGACGAAGTATGAAATTCAATCTGGTAGTCTCAAAGGACTCGGCTTTGGTTTGGGATTATTCTATGTAGGCGAACGGCAGGGAGATTTAGAGAATAACTTTCAGTTGCCGAGCTATTTACGTACTGATGCTGCTATTTTCTATAAACAAGGACAGCTCCGCGCACAGGTTAATTTCAGAAATCTGTTTAATGTGGATTATTTTGAGTCTGCTACTAGCCTTTTGCGTGTTTATCCTGGCGAGCCGTTCACGGTGCAGGGCACGATTTCGTGGGAGTTGTGATTGCAATTTCGGGGCATTTACGTCATATTTATGATCAAGCAATTTAAATTACGCCAAAAAGTATTTACCTTACATCGCTATATTGGTTTAGCTATAGGAGTGCTATTAGTTATAGCTGGCTTAACAGGTAGCCTGTTGGTATTTGCGGATGAGATCGACCACTTCTTATTGGCTCGCCAAATCGGACATGTCATCCCTCAAGGACAACAAGTTTCCATTGAGTCAGTGCTGAATACCGTTAAGACAGCTTACAGCAACCACCCAGAACTCAAAGTTGAGCGCATCTATACACTACCAGAACCAGATGTTCCTTACCGAATCTGGCTCCGTTCTTCTGAAGGTGAACGAACAGAAATCAACGTTAATCCCTACACAGGTGCAATCATGGGAAGCCGTGTCTTGGAGAATACGCTGAAGACACTCACACTGAAATTACACTACCAACTCTTTGCTGGCGATGTTGGAATTCAAATAATGGGGGTAGTGGCGCTGTTACTATTCATCCTTTGCATTACGGGAATTATTCTCTGGCCTGGATGGAAAAGGCTGATTTCTGGCTTCAAAATTAAATTGAATGCACATCCACGACGAGTCAACTTTGACATCCATAAAGTCTCAGGGATTATAGTAGCTGTTTTTTTGGGATTAATTAGCTTCACCGGCTTCTGTTGGAATTTTTATGATTTCACACAATCTATAATTTATGCACTCACCTCTACTCCCAATGCATCTAACCTTGTTTCCCAAAACATTACTGGTAAATCGCCGCTTAATGTAACACAACTGCTGCAAAAAGCAGATGCGGCATTACCAGATGAAGTTACAACTTACGTTTTGCTACCAATAAAACCGGAAGATGCGATCGCAGTGGGCAAAAAACTACCCCAGGAAAGCTGGAAGTTCGGCTACAGCCAGATTTATCTGGATCAGTATACAGGTGAGATTTTGCGACTGAAGAATGGGTTAAAAGCACCTCTAGGTGAGAAAATTTGGGATTCCTTTGGAGCACTGCATTATGGTACTTTTGGCGGATTACCAACACGTATTCTCTATGTGTTTGTCGGACTGGCACCGCTCATTCTATCTATCACCGGTGTTGTGATGTGGCGGTATCGTTATTGAACAAAATATTGATGCACGACCAATTCTGCCAATTTTGTTGAAATATTAAAACATAGCCTGATAACATCACTAGCGAAAAGAATGTGAACTGAGGTATTACTATGGCAACAATGGGAAAGTATTGCAAAGCTTACTCTTTGAAAAAATTACGTGAGTTCAGTCAGTGGACTGAGTGTGCTGAAAATACAAGGAGAGAAAACAAATCAGTTGAGGGTAAGGAAGTCGAAAGTAATAGAGAGTTAACTGATGATGACTTTCTTTACCTACAAGAAAATTACGTAGTGACTGATGGGATTTTCAAAGATGAGAATATCATTTTTGACAAGATAACTCCCGAATGGAAGGAGTTTTGCCACAAGACCTTAGCATTTGAGATTCCAGTCTACGAGCCTGTACTTGTACAAGCATCAACAAATCAAAACAAAAGTGATTCTTAAGAGGAAGACATCTGTATGAATGAATTAGTGCAACGTTTATCAGAAAGTGAACATTCTGTTGAAGCAAGCTTACGACCCGAAAAAACAGCTACAGCACTGAAAGAAAGTATTGACCGAGGGTATGTACATATCAAATTCACAAATACTAGCGGAGGTACTAATTTAGGTGTCAGACTCGACCCAGAAGCATCTAATTTGCAAGAAGCTGACTTTGAGCATCAAACAGGGAGGGTTCATCTGGTTGGGAACTTGACACTGAATTACGTGAAAGTTCGATGTATTGCAGATATTGAACTGGCAAGTTTAGAAGGTAAGGGACATCTTGAACCAGTGGAATCGTGAGATTTCCCCGTGCAAATTATTAAGGTTCATGGACTAGTAGACATCGGGGTAAATAAGCCACCGATTTGAAATGCCTGAAACCCTTTCCCAAACTTAATTACGTAGTTTCCTTTTCGCCTTCAAGCGAGTATTCGGAATTACAGGCAGTTAGTACTAGTCGTTTGCCAAGTGTGATTATGACAGGTTAAACGAGTTAAGTAGGTAGGCACAATTAAACCGAACTACATGAACTTATGTAAAGCACCAGAAACGCTTTGAATATAAGCTTTTAAGCAATTTACATTTCTTAATCTAGTTGTATTTTTTAGCGCCCACCTACTTAGCCCTTTTCTCTCACTCTCCGAAAAGATTTGCAATTTATGAATTCTAGAGCTTTTGTATAGCAAGCGTAGGCGTAGCCCGCCGCAGGCATCGCGCGATTCTTTTTTAATAACAAATACAAGACCCATTTTTTTCTAATAGTATAGGTTGCATTGATTGCCTCATAAGGCTTCTAGCGATCGCCTTCCCGGAAAGTGACAGAAGAGGGTTAGTAGTAAGCACTTTATTGCTTAAATGACAGTTAGAGACACCAACTACTAACTTATTGTAGTGAAGTACTGGATTATCAAATCTTAGAAAGCATAGCCAATTAAATAGCAGGAGACAAATTATGTACCAAGACGACAAAGAAGACACAACAATTTACAAAGTTGTAGTCAATCATGAAGAACAGTATTCCATTTGGCCTGCTGACAGAGAAAACGCACTCGGCTGGAAGGATGCTGGCAAAAGTGGTTTGAAACAAGAATGTCTAGATTACATCAAAGAAGTTTGGACTGATATGAGACCACTTAGTCTTCGCAAGAAAATGGAAGAAGCTGGTGGAGGTAAATCATAACGCATTTGATTTTTCGTAAAGGTTGTCCAAGGTCAAGAGTCGAATGGCACTAAGAAAAGCCCAAAGGCTTGTGTCACCTCATTCCCAGTCTTAAGACTGGGAATGTATTCCAAAGAGGGCTGCTGCCTCTGGTCAAGAAAGAGGAGGCGGCAGCCCCCCCAGGATGGGTTAAGAGCCTAGAGGCTGGGAACCAGTTAGGGTAAGGGCTGTATCTTAACTTAGTGCCATTCGGTCAAGAGTCAAGGGTCAAAAAACTCTGGACTCTTGACCGAAGCAACTGAAACGTCTCCTGCGGAGCAGGAGAAAGCGAGTCCGCCTACTCCTGCGGGGATCTTGCTAGCAATAGCGTCTTGTAGAAAGCTTTTTCAGGTGATGATTTGGCTTGTTTAATTGATTCTTATAAATGGCGCTTCTCTCGTTTTCTTTGTGTATCCAGTTCTCGATTTATCTGTGTCATCACATGAAATCTATCTGCAACCAATTGAGCATTAGGCATTAGTTCTGTCACGACATTTTTATAACCAACCCACAAATCTATACTCACTTCCTCAATTTGTTCTAAGACCTGAGTTCCCCACCCTACAAGAGTTTCCTTCACGACCTCTTGCGTGCGTCCGCTTAACAGAGTTATTAATTTAGATGTATCTAAATCTATTAATACGACGCAGTAATTACCCTTGCCTTTAACTAGAGCTATCTCATCGATTACTAGGCGCGATCGCCTGCTTTAATGGTTGTTGCCCAAGTAAGGCGCTGACAAACTGGTTATCAAAGTTATTCACGATCCCAGATGAATACTGAACTAACTCCCACCACTAATGGCGATCGCAGTGGATCTTGGTCATAGCCAGTAAATATTGAGTAATAGTTCATGCTATGTCCTATTAGAATATGACTATAGTCATGACTACGGTTATTATGAAATCAATTTCCAAAAGTAAACTCAAATCTCAACTTCTTGAGTTATTACGACTTGTAGAGTCAGAGGGAGAAGAAATTGTAGTTACCGATCGCGGTAAGCCAATTGTGAAAATTTCCAAATACGCACAAGCACCTTCAACAGAAGAGTTATTTGGGGAGATGCGCGGGAAAGTGAAGTACTTTGAGGATTTAACTACACCAACCACTGAAGAATGGGCACAATTGTGAAGATAGTCCTTGACACTTGTGCCCTAATCTGGTGGAGTTTAGATCCAGCGAGACTTTCTGAACAAGCCAAAGAAGCGTGCAACTACATGGAAAGGGATAAAAATGGTCTTGTCCCGTCCATGTCTATACAATACGGTTCAGTTAACGCTAAAACTCCTTGTGAAAGTCAATTTTTTTAACAAACCGCAGAGGCGCAGAGAACACAGAGAGAAAAAAGAAATGCTTAACTGAACTGTATTGCATGTCTATATGGGAAATTGCGATCAAAATCAAAAATAAAAAACTAGATTTAGGAGTCAATCTTAACGAGTACGTAGTAACGCTGAAAAAATCTAGTACCGTTCAGATTGTACCCATTGATGAAAATATTTGGATGGAAAGTGTCAATTTAGAATGGGGTCATCGAGATCCAGTAGATCGAGTTGTCGTCGCACTAGCCAGAAGTAATCAAGCTGCAATAATTACAACGGATAAAGAGATCGCAAATTTCTACTCAGAAGTGATTTGGTGAAGGTAAGAAAGATTGCTTACTCCATCGCCTTAATCTGCTGATTCGCATCATTCTGCCCTCGCGCGATCGCCTGCTTTAATGGTTGTTGCCCCAATAAGGCGCTGACAAACTGGTTATCAAAGTTATTCACGATCGCAGATGGATACTGACCTACCTGCCACGGTGTAGCGTAATTAACTCCCGCCACTAATGGCGATCGCAACGGGTCTTGGTCATAGCCCAAATTCTTGGCCACTGATTTACGTGTTGGCAAAGCAAACCCTGTTCCTGTCCACTTCTGCATCCCTTCTTTACCTGTGAGATAGGAAATCAACTCCCAAGCTTCGGCTTTGTGTTGTGCTTGCTTATTCATCACGTAGGCAACTGTAAAAACCATCGTGCCTTTTTTATTATTAATAGTAGGCAATTGCGCGGTAGCAAACTCTAGCTGAGGAAAGGTTTCAGTTAAATATGGAATTGCCCAGTTACCTTCAATCACCATTGCCACTTTACTCTGACCAAACATTTCACTACCTGAGTTTGTCCCCACATCAGATTTTTGGGCAGAGGAGCGGTCTTTTTGATACTGGTCTACTACCAACTCTAAACCCTGTAAACTTGCCTCATTGGCAAAGGTAGCATAACCATTTTGATCGATGAGTTGTCCACCAAAGGCTTTGATTTTATAAGCCTGACGCGCCAATTCTGGAATTTCTCCAAAGCCGTATCTGTTAATTTTGCCTGTCAATTTTTTCGAGTAGTTACGTAATTCATCCCAAGTAGCTGGCGGACTACTCAAACCTGCGGCGGCGAAGGCTTTTTTGTTATAAAACAGGGCAAGGGTAGAATAGTCTTTAGGAAGTCCATAAATCTGGTTTTGATATTTAAAGCTGTTGAGTAGGTTATCCTCGAAGTCTACTAGGTCAAATTTGGGGGTGATGTAAGCATCTAACGGTTCTAAGACATTTTGACTCATCAAGAAAGGAGCTTCCAGCGCATCCAGATAAAAAACATCAGGCGCGGCTTCCCCAACCAAACGAGTTTTAATTACATCCATATATTGGTCAGAGATTACTTCATATTTGACCTTAATAGTTGGATGTTGTGCCTCAAAGTCTTGCAGTACTTGTCTCAAGAGTTTTTGCTCAACAGGAGAGCCTCCCCAACCACTGAGTTTAATGGTGACTGCGGTAGATGCTGAGGGTTTACTTGGTAATTGTAGACTTTGACAAGCAATAATCGCGATCGCGATCGCCATCACCAATCCCAAAAAATTAAATAATCTTTTCTTGCTCACAGATAGATAAGAGTCTCTTTCTTCTTACTTATACCTTCTGTTGCTAAGGAGTGATATTTTACTTCTCTGAAATTTCTGTTGAGATTTGCAAGCTAAAATAACGAAAAATTATCAGCAATGCTAATTAAAGCATACTGAGTTCCTCTGCAACCGGATTTATTCTAGGGTATTTCACCCATAAACATAGATTATGGATTCTGTTCAGGTTGAAACAACTGCGCCACTGACTCTGGAAATTGCCCAGATTGCCTCACTACCCACAACACTTTCTCCAACCTCTAGAATTCCCAAGGATAGTATTCGCACTAGTTTAAAAGCCTCCACTGCGGATTCTGTCTTAGCAACGGTTTACTCCCTTGGAACTAGCGGGATTTTACTCAGCAATTTCTTGGTGGAATTGGGTGCTAGTCCAGTGGTATTTGGGATGCTGTCCTCTATCCCTATGTTGGTCAATCTTATTCAGCCGTTGGGTGCTTACTTGTCTGAACGCAGCACCAGCCGATTTCAATATTCTCTTCGGACACACGGAATTGGTCGGCTGCTATGGCTGGTTTTAGTAATTGGTATTGCCAGCGTCAGCTGGGGATTGTTTAATACTCACCAGTTAGTGATATTGACACTCTTGATTGTTCTATTCAGCAATCTTTTGGGAGGACTAGGAACTGCATCGTGGCTAAGTTGGGTGGCAATGATAGTTCCCCGGCGATTGCGAGGCAGGTATTTTGGCACACGCAATAGTGCCGCTAGTCTAACTAATTTGGTTTGCGTGCCAATGGCGGGTCTAATTGTATCACATTGGTATGGGGGATCTCTACAAGGTTATGGGGTGGTTCTGCTGGTAGGCATAGTGTTTGGGATTATCGGATTGGGGTGTCAATATTTCCAAGTGGATATGAATCCGCGATCGCAAAACACTTATTATGGCAAGTTACCTCTAACAAGTGAGATTCAGCCAGAGGTTGTAAAAGACGAATCTTCTGAAGTACTTCAATCAATTCATCCGCCACAAGACCAGTTAACTAACAGTATTTGGAAAAATAGTAACTTTTTGATATTTCTGCTGTATTTCAGCTTCTGGACGCTTGCTGTTAACCTCAGCGCTCCTTTTTTTAACCTTTATATGCTGGACACGCTGGATTTGGATGTCAGCTACGTGACTATCTACAACAGCCTTCAGGCGGGGGCAAATTTGCTGATGCTTATCCTGTGGGGAAAATTAGCAGACAAGATAGGCAATCGTCCCATCCTCATCTGTATTGGGATTTTGGTTGCACTCACACCATTACTGTGGTTGGGGATTAGTGTTAATCGCCTTGACATCTGGTTGTGGTTCCCACTGTTACACATCTTTCTTGGAGGTACTTGGGCGGCGATTGACTTGTGCAGCAACAATATACAATTGGGCATTGCACCAATTAAAAATCAGTCTATCTATTTTGCGATCGCAGCTGCCGTTGCTGGAGCGAGTGGTGCTTTAGGCGCAACTATAGGCAGCTTCATCGTGCAATTTTCTCAGTCTGGAGGCTTACTAGGGTTATTTGCCTTATCTAGTCTCTTCAGATTAGCAGCGCTTGTTCCACTCATGTTTCTTCAAGAGCCAGGGAGAAGATGAGGGATTGAAAAGTGAGGAGTTAGAAGTTAGGAGTGAGGAGTTATGAATTTTTCACTCATAACTCCTCACTCCTCACTCATAACTTTTGTTTATTCTGCGGCGGTAGAAGTCAAAGACATTGTTTCCCACAGCACCATATGAGGTGTTGTTAATACAGGCTGGTGTAGGGCAATCAGCTGGGCTAGGGTGTTCTTTAATTGGGTACGGGGTACGATATCATCAACAAAACCGTGCTGGAGCAAATCTTCAGCAGTCTGAAAATTATCGGGTAGTTTTTCCCGTAGGGTTTGCTCAATCACTCGCCGACCGGCAAAACCAATAGTTGCCTTGGGTTCTGCCAAAATGATATCGCCCAACATCGCAAAACTTGCGGTAACGCCGCCCGTTGTCGGATTGGTCAAAACGGGAATATACAATAGTCGAGCGTCTTTATGGCGCTGTAGAGCTGCGGAAATTTTCGCCATCTGCATCAGGGAGAGCATTCCTTCTTGCATCCTCGCACCACCGGAGGCGCAGACGATAACTACAGGATACCGCCGTTGAGTGGCTTGCTCAATCATGCGGGTGAGTTTTTCTCCCACGACCGAACCCATGCTACCACCCATGAAACGGAAATCCATAACCCCAAGGGCAATAGGCAAGCCATTGACTTGACCTAAACCAGTTTTAACTGCGTCTATTAAGCCAATTTTATCTTGTGTTTCTCGTAGGCGATCGCTGTAGAGTTTGCGATCGCGAAATTCTAGGGGATCGGTTGGACGCAAATGCTCGTCCAGAGGTTTCCAGGTATTGTGATCTATCAATTGACGGATGCGCTCATCGCTGTCTACCCGATTGTGATGACCACATTCGACACAAACCATCTGATTGGCTTTCAGGTCTTTTGTATATGCCAACACACTACACTTAGAACATTTATGCCACAGACCATCAGCAATTTCACGTTCTTGGCGTTCGAGGCTGGTAGATCCTGATTTCCGTCGATTTGCAAACCAATCAAATAGAGACTTTAAACCGCGTGATTCTTCGTTGTTAGCCATTTTTTATTTTATTTTAAGTGGGTATGAGGTCGAAAACACGTTAAACTACGCTTTTAAGCAATTCAGACCTTAATTTTCATCTTTGGTTGCCAGCTTAACGAAAATACTTATGCCAATACAAGTCTCTTGCTCTTTTTTTCGGCAGACTTAATTATACGGACGTACTGACTAAAGCCATGAGAATACCAACCTCCAAATAAGATGCTTTCTCCCTCCCACCCAAATCAATTATTCGTATTGCTAGGTTATGAGCAATCAGCATCTGTTGCACTAGTTATGCTTGCCAACGGTTAATCGTCGTTAAGAGGGTAATACAAGTCACAAGCTGAATATTATCAAAATATGAAGGGCAGATGGGGTAATGCTGGTTACAGTCACGAATTATAAATATTTCTTATGAAAGGGCATTGGGCATTGGGCATTGGGCATTGGGCATTGGGCATGGGGCATTGGGCATGGGGCATGGGACAATAATCAATAGTTCTTCCCCTTCTCCCACCCAATGGGAAGCTAAAGCTACATCTGCTCAATCTTTTTCTTCTTTACGAGACGCTGCGCGAACAATTTTGAATTTTGAATTTTGTTAGCGCAGCGTTAGCGAGTCTGCGAGCGTCATTTTGAATTTTGAATTGATTTCTCCCCACTCAAGTTTAAGACGCTGGAAAAAATAACCGCAGGTAGTTAGACAAAATCGCTTCGCCGCTAAACAGGGTAATCACAGATCCTAAAGCTAGAAAAGGGCCAAAAGGCATCTTTTGTCCTAACCTTTGTCGCGATCGCCGTATAATAACAGTGCTACCAATTAATGCTCCCAGCGCACAGGCAATAAAACTAGCCAAGAACAAATATTTCCAGCCTAACCAGGCTCCCATCATGGCTGCTAACTTGGCATCACCGGCACCCATTGCAGCTTTACCAAAGGCAATTGAACCCAATAGGGCGATCGCATCAAACAGCCATAAACCCAATACTGCACCCACTATTGCCATCATCAGGTGATTTACCAATGCTACAAAGCTAGCTTCTGGTAAAAAACCAACCACCATTTGAAACAAAATCCCCACCACTAAACCCGACTGAGTAAGTCGATTGGGTAGGGTCATTGTATCTAGGTCGATAAGCGATAGCGCCAATAACCAACTGCAAAAAGCCCAATAGCCTATTGTTAAAGTCGAAACTTGAAATACCAAAAAAATCAGTAAAAAAATTATGCCCGTTACCCCTTCTACCACAGGATAACGGACAGAAATTTTGCTTTTGCAATATCGACACCGCCCTCTTAAGGAAATCCAGCCGAACACTGGTACATTGTCGTAAGCTTTTAGCTGGTTTAAGCATTTAGGACAACGAGAAGGCGGCCAAAGAATTGACAACCCAGCAGGTAGCCGATAAACAATAACATTGAGAAAACTACCAATAGATGCACCCAAAGCAAAGACCATTACACTCGCCGGAACGGCGAACAAAATGTCCATACACTCATTTGTCCTTTGTCATTTGTCCCTACAGTCATTTGTCGTTTATCTTTTGTCCTTTGTCGAGAACTAATGACTAATGACTAATGACCAATGACCAATGACCAATGACCAATGACTAATACATGTGCGATTCAATTTGACTCAAGGGCACAAAACATTCTTGAGGTAAGAGAACTGGTTGGTTAGTAAAAATAACCTTACCTCGATGATTCATGCGATTAATTGCTACACCGGAAGGTTGCCCAGCTATTTCGGGATGTACTTCACAGTGAGTGTAGTATATCTGGCCAGCAGCTCTGATTACGGCGGGATCAATCAAAGGCGGCTGGTTCTTTGGGGCGGTAAAATTTGCTTGTCCTTGTCGTAATGCGTACACTATCGACTGTTATTTGATTGCTAGATTTCCCTCTAGTCTACCCGAAACTTCTAGCAAAGGTTGCCAAATTGCCCAAGTTGCATTAATTATTAAATTATTTTCCTTCAATCGCTCTAATCAGTGCATCACCCATAGCGCGACAACCTAAAAGATTTTTACCTGGAGAAATTATATCCCCTGTGCGATCGCCTTGTTCTAAAACTTGCAATACGGCTTGTTCAATATGGTCTGCCGCTTTTGGCTGGTCTAAACCGTAGCGTAGCATCATCGCCGCACTCAAAACCTGTGCTAGAGGATTTGCTTTATCAAGTCCGGCAATATCTGGGGCGGAACCATGAACTGGTTCAAACACACCAGGGCCAGAAGCACCCAAACTAGCTGAGGGTAACATCCCAATACTACCCGTGAGCATGGCAGCAGCATCAGAGAGAATATCACCAAACAAATTGCCTGTAACTATGGTATCGAACTGCTTGGGAGCGCGTACTAGTTGCATAGCAGCATTATCTACATATAAATGAGAGAGTTCGATATCTGGATATTCTTGTGAAAGTTGAGTGATGCGATCGCGCCACAACTGAGATACTTCTAATACGTTCGCCTTATCCACCGAACAAAGTTTTCCGCCCCGTTTTCTAGCCGCCTCAAATGCCACCCGCCCAATACGTTCAATTTCTGACTCTGTGTAAACCATTGTATTTACACCGCGTTTCTCACCAGTTTCTGTAGCAAAAATCCCCTTGGGTTTACCGAAGTAAATCCCGCCAGTGAGTTCACGCACCACCATAATATCCACGCCTTCCACAATTTCGCGTTTCAAAGTCGAGGCATCGATTAGCTGGGGCAAAATTTTCGCTGGGCGCAAATTGGCAAATAATCCCAAACCTGCACGTAGCCCTAACAAACCTGCTTCTGGGCGTAAATTGGATGGCAGAGAATCCCACTTATAGCCACCAATCGCAGCGAGTAACACAGCATCACTGTTACGGCAAGTATCTAGAGTCGCAGATGGTAGAGGTTCGCCTGTAGCGTCAATTGCTGCACCACCGATGAGGGCTTCCTGGAATTCAAACTTAATATCAAATTGCTTCCCTACGACTTTCAGCACATCTACCGCCACTGCCATAATTTCAGGGCCAATGCCATCGCCGGGGAGTAGAGTAATGCGGTAGTTCTGTGTCATAGCTGGTTATTACTAGGTAAATGCTTGCAGATCAAATATCATACCCAGCAAAATGTACCGATGGAGTTTTTAATTTATTTAGATGTGTGTTGTCTGAATCGCCCTTTTGATGACCAGACACAAGAACAGATTTTTTTATAGGACTTACGCAAAACTATACACGGTAGGGGCAATTCATGAATTGCCTCTACCTGAAAATCATTCTTTTCGGCTATTGTTTGCGTAAGTCCTGTGAGAGTAGAGAACCCGCTTCAGTGGCTCAGAGAGGTTGCAAATGATCGATGTTAGTAAGTTGACTCAAACTGAAATTCAGAAATTAGGAATAGATACGCTGAGTTTAGCTCTTGGCCCAGCAGGAATGGGGCTATTTATGCATCAATTCGATTTAGGAAGCGGTGATTACACGCGAGATAGGGATGAAATATTGGGAAATCCTACTATTGAGGAAATATTTGCCCGAATCCAAGAAAGGCGGATCTCGCAGGTTGAAAGTTCAGATGTTCTGCCCAAAGTTACAAATATGAAAATGCTAGATGTAACTAAACTTACTCAAGCTGAGATGAGGCGACTGGGAATAGAAGCGCTAACTAAAACCCTTGGTCATGCTGGAATGGCGCGATTTATGCAGCAATTTGAGATGGGTAGTGGAGATTATACGTGAGATCGGGAAAAGGTTGCAAGTTAGGTCTGTATTGGACTCAACTGCAAACCCCTATAATCGCTACAAATGCCATAATGAAATTTAATGGAGAAATTAATGCGTAAACAAATTATCGAATATACATCTCCACTAGATGCGTTGATTGCCCTTACCAAACAGTTAAATACCTATGAAATAAAGTACCAAATGAATTCAGAAGATTTTTTTGCCAAATATAGTCAAGGCGAAACTTCTGACGATGAAGTGTTTGTTGAATGGGCAGGAAACTACCAACATTATCTAGCTCTACACCAAGATATAAAGAGCAAACTCAGAGATGTCGCGTAAAGTTATCCAAGCCTATTTAGATGAAATTGAGCAACTTTTACTCAACTGCTCTAACACGTATATTGAGCAATATAATATAGTCATTTTAACGACAGAGAGAGATAATCTCCGCATTAGGATACGTTTCGCTCTTAGATATTTACTGGAAGTCAGTGAAGCCTTTGTTATTGTAGATAATCAGATTAAATATATCGATTACCGCTATCACTTTCAAGATGAGCAAAATAGTAACGATTATCTAGACTAGAAAATCCAGATATAGCGGTTCTCGCTTGTGTGGAGTACAGTTTTGACCTCTCTCCAAACTTCTCTCCTACGAGTAGAGAGGCTTTGAATCTTACTCCCCTTCCTTTGTAGAGAAGGGGTTGGGGGTTAGGTCTGTATTGGACTCAACTGCAAACCCCTATAATCGCTACAAATGCCACCTGAATTTATAACCTTTTCCAAACCTTGATGAAGGCAATCACCGAATGTCCACAAGCATTCATGATTACAGCATTTATCGTACCATTTATCGGAGGCCCTATGAAAGGCACTATTTTTGCTACGTTGACTAAAGTTTTCTCGCCTGCTTTGGAAATTAACTTAATTCCTAAAGCTTTATTTATCTCAGCAAAAGTTTTACCAGGAATGGACATCAAAGCTTTTTGAATAGCTTGTGATCCTACTTGAGTTCCTACCTGAGTTCCTAATTGATTAGCCAGTTCAGATACACCAACTCCAGCCGCAGCAGCTAAAATTAGTAGTCGTGCAGATTCGCTGTAAGTGTCAATTTCATGTATGGTGAAAAGAGTAGATGCCAGCTTTACTTGGGCATAGAGTGTACTAACAATTTCAAACGGTATCCCGGCTACCCCAACAACCCCACTAGCAATTCCGTTGCCCATAGACCAAAGTGTTAATTCATATATAGCATGATTTAGCATTTGCTCTTTATCGCCGCCCCAGCTTGAATCGTTTAGAAACGTTTGACCCCACTCTCTACCTTCTTCGATCGCACTAACAATATTTTGCCAGATAAAAGGCATATTCATAATCGATTCAAAATCCATACAATTTTTACCTGATTAACTGAGAAGACCTAGAGATTTCTAGCTTTAGTATCCCCCGTAGCAAAACTTAATAATTGGGTATCATTTAAAGCTTTGATGAAATGGTGTAAATGTGGTGTAAATAATGCCCATTACGCAAAGCGACTTTAGATAAACTCAGTTTCAATTTCTGAAACCAGCCTGACAAAAGCTTTAGAAAAGGTTAGGTTAAGTGTTAATCACAAGCCGCACCCCAGCAGCAATGGTAAAAGAATTAGCAATTTGCACTCGTGGATTAACTAAGCAATTTGACCGGCACGTTGCTGTTAATGATGTTGATTTAGAAATTCAGGCGGGGGAAGTATATGGATTGATTGGGCCGAATGGCGCGGGTAAAACAACTCTTATCCGAATGTTGGCGACTGCTGAGGAACCAACTACAGGTGAGATTTATATTAATGGCGATCGCCTCCTACGTGACAAGAGTAACCCCAAACTCAAGCGTCGTCTAGGCTACTTACCCGATGACTACCCGCTATACGAGGATCTGACAGTATGGGACTACCTTGATTATTTTGCGCGTCTGTATCGTTTGCGAGAACCACGCCGCACTCAACGCCTACATGAAGTTTTAGAACTAATCCAACTTGGTAATAAACGTCATAGTCAGATTTCTACTCTGTCGCGGGGGATGAAACAGCGCTTAAGTTTAGCGCGAACCATTATCCACGAACCGATTTTACTACTACTAGATGAGCCTGTTTCTGGGCTTGACCCCATTGCTAGGATGCAATTTCGTGAAATCATCAAGGCTTTACGAGAAGCTGGGATGACTGTAATCATTTCTTCTCACGTTCTCAGTGATTTAGCGGAACTCTGTACTTCTGTGGGAATTATGGAACTTGGCTTCTTGGTAGAAAATACTTCCCTACAGCAACTTTACCAAAGTCTTTCACACCAACAAATTGTGTTATCAACTTTGGGCAACCTAGAGACACTTTTGATTGAACTAAAACATCATCCTTTAGTAGAAGAGTGGGAGGTAATACCAGCAAAAAACAGTGTGCGGGTAAATTTTTCGGGCAAAGATGAAGATAGTGCTGAGTTATTGCGATCGCTCATCAAAGCAGGCATTCCTCTGACTGATTTTCACTGCACACAAGAAGACTTAGAAAGTATTTTCCTAAAATTAGGTCACAAACAAGCATCTTGATACGTCAATAAATATCACTCCCCATTTTTGGAGAATTTTTTCTTATGATGCTCAATTTAATAGACAAAATCGGCGATTGGAATCCGCAACTATTCCGGGAACTCAAAGGACGCTTGAATTTTTTTAATGTTGCGATCGCAGTTGCAACATCCTTACTACTGCAACTGGTAGTTTTTTCATATCAGTTACGTGATTTTCCCGATTATACATTGTGGCAAGAACATTGGGAACATATATTTCTGACGCTGAGTGTAATTTTTATATTTACACTATTAGTTGTAGGAAGTTATTTGCTAATCAACGATTTAGCCAAAGAAGAAACTCGTGGTACGCTGAATTTCATCCGTCTAAGTCCTCAATCAGAAACAAGTATATTGACTGGCAAGTTGCTAGGAGTTCCGAGTTTAATTTATCTGTTCATCTTACTAGCAGTTCCTTTACATTTGTGGGCTGGACTTTCTGCCGATATTGCCTTTAGTTACATTTTAAGTTACTACGCAATTCTTGCTGGTAGCTGTATTTTCTTCTACAGTGCTGCACTCCTATTGGGCTTATTTAGTCGTTCAAGTAGCAGTTTTCAGCCTTTGTTAGGTTTTTTAGGTAGTAGTGTAGTTTTGCTTTTTTTGTTCATAACAATGGTGCTGGCATCGTATGATAGCAACAGTTTAAATAATTCAAATGCTTGCTTCAGACTGTTTAATCCTTGGGATGTAACAAATTATCTATTTCCTAACTTATTTCATCTATCCAATGGTTCTCCCCTGAAAAACTGGCAGTTTTTCTATTTACCATTAGGGACAAGTGTTGTTAGTGTTGTTGGCTTCCATTTATTAAACTTAGGATTGTGCAGTTACGGTATTTTACAAGTTGTTAAACGTTACTTCCGTAATCCTCAAGCCTCAATAATCAGCAAGGAACAAAGTTATTTACTAGTAGCATTTTGCCAGTTGGTGATGTGGGGATTTACTGTACAAACTGGTCTAAATAATGAAAGATGGGATGAAGGGGTTGGAGAAAATCTCGTTTTGGTGGCAGTGTACAACTTGGTGTTGATTTTAAGTTTAATTGTGGTTCTTTCCCCTCACCGTCAAGATGTACAGGATTGGGCAAGATATCGGCATCAGGGAGTTTCTAGCCGCAAAAACTTATGGCGGGATCTAATTTCGGCTGAAAAAAGCCCTGCACTCGTAGCGATCGCAATTAATCTGATAATTGTTACTATCCCCTGGCTAGTTTGGGTTTCACTTACATCTGTTTTTGATGCAAACGATGGTCAAACTTGGCTGAGTAACGATATTGACAGGTTTAAAGTACTTTTAGCTATAGCTTTGTCTATCAGCTTAATGATGATTTACGCTACCATCGCCCAATTGATACTTTTGCTAAAAACTCCCAAGCGTTCTTTCTGGGCAATTGGGACTTTAGGTACAGCAATGTTTCTACCACCGATGATTCTACAATTTCTCGACATCCCCCCATCGAAATATCCTACTGTCTGGTTATTTTCAACTTTTCCTTGGACAGCTATAGAATACTCTGGGGTGACAACAATTTTTATGGCACTCCTAGCTGAGTTGAGTGTTCTAGCGTTGTTAAACTTCCAGTTGACAAGGCGCGTGAGATTAGCCGGCGAATCTGCTACGAAAGCATTATTAGCAGGACGTTAAATTAGAACCCCGACTTCTTTAAGAAGTCGGGGTTCTAACATCGTTAAAATTTAAGAATAATGTTAAATATCCCTACTCAAGACTTACGCCACACAGCCATCGAGTTTTTAGAACAAAGTCCCCCACAGCGTCTACAAATTCTCAAGCAATTGGGCATAGCTCGTTATGATTTTTTAACCAAAATACAACTAAATGAAGCAAATATAATCTGTATGATGCGGTTTTTTAAGTATCCAAGTCAGTTAAAGTTTGCTAATCTTATCGGAGCAGATTTATCTGGTTTAACTTTAGATGGTGTAAACTTCATTCGAGGAAACTTATCAGAAGCAAATCTACAAGGTAGTAGTTTAGTTAATGCAGACCTATTATTTGTAAATTTTACGAAAGCTGACTTGAGAAATGCAGATTTACGAGGCGCAACTCTTAACGAGACTATTTGGTTAGAGACTCTAGTAGATAACTGTCAGCTTGGCATAGGTACTGGTTTAAATCATCTGCAACGTGAAGATTTACAACAACGCGGAGCTAGATTGAATTCTTGAGAAGATGGTAATTAAAACACAAAAAATTATAAGATTATTAAATTGAGATTGTTCTGGATAAGTTAATGAGTATTAAGTTGCCCCAAAAATTGATGTTGCTGGGTTCAGGAGAACTCGGTAAAGAATTTGCGATCGCTGCTCAACGTCTTGGTAATTATGTGATTGCCGTTGACCGCTACGCCAATGCTCCGGCGATGCAAGTTGCTGATGCTTATGAAGTGATTTCTATGCTCAGTGCTGATGATTTAGAAGCTGTAGTGACAAAACATCAGCCAAATATTATTATACCAGAAATTGAAGCAATCAGAACAGAAAAACTGATCGAATTTGAACAGCGAGGGATTACAGTTATACCAACTGCGGCTGCCACTAACTATACAATGAATCGTGATAAAATTCGGGAACTGGCACATCAAGAATTGGGCATCAGAACGGCTAAATATGGTTATGCAACAACTCTAGAAGAATTGATTGCCATTTCTGATGAAATTGGGTTTGGTAATGTTGTTAAACCTGTGATGTCATCCTCTGGTAAAGGTCAATCTGTAGTGCTGGATAAGAGTGAAGTTGAGAAGGCTTGGAATTATGCGATCGCTAATTCTAGAGGAGACAGTCAAAAGGTCATTGTAGAAGAATTTATTAACTTTGAAATTGAGATAACTTTACTGACTATTAAACAGTGGAATGCACCGACAATCTTCTGTTCTCCTATTGGTCATCGTCAAGAACGAGGCGATTATCAAGAATCGTGGCAACCCGCAGAAATTTCTGAAGATAAGATATTAAAAACCCAAGAAATAGCCATAAAAGTCACTGATGCTTTAGGAGGAGCCGGAATTTTTGGCGTTGAGTTTTTCATTACCAAAGATGAAGTAATTTTCTCCGAACTTTCTCCCAGACCCCACGATACGGGAATGGTGACATTAATCTCACAAAATCTCAATGAATTTGAACTACATCTGCGAGCTATTTTAGATTTGCCAATTCCTCATATAGAACAGCTAGGAGCATCAGCGAGTGCGGTAATTTTAGCCTCAGAAAAATCTGATTCTATTGCTTTTACTGGTGTAGCCAATGCTTTGTCAGAAAAAGATGTAGATATTAGATTATTTGGTAAACCTAATGCTCATCCATATCGGCGAATGGGCGTAGCTTTGGCGAAGGGTGTTAATGTCCAAGAGGCTAGGGAAAAAGCTACGAAAGCAGCTAATAAAATCACAATTATCTAATTACCGTAGCAGCTTAAGCTGTCATTGTTGTCAACTTACAGCTATTTTCAGGTATAGCAACGGACAGGAAGCTTAGGACAGAGATCAATTCACAATCTATCCTGTTGAAGGCATCTACCGCCAACTTGTCCTAACGTCTTTGGCGACTGCTATAA
>NZ_JABXKM010000148.1 GCF_017115025.1 Nostoc sp. NOS(2021)
CCTTAAAATGATGATTTTTTTCTTAAAATGATGATTTTTTTCTTAAAAAGACGACTTTTTTCTTAAAAAGACGACTTTTTTCTTAAAAAGACGACTTTTTTGTTAAAATGATGATTTTTTTCTTAAAAAGATGATTTTTTTCTTAAAATGAACGCGGTGTCTAACTTTCTCTCAAACCTCGAATTACCCCCCTTAATCCCCCCTTTCTAAGGGGGGAAACACGAAACCTAGTTCCCTCCCCTTTCCAAGGGGAGGGTTAGGGTGGGGTAAAACCTTGGTTAATCAAGTATTTCAGACTTGTTGCATCTGGCGTAAGGGATTAAGGGGGGTTAGGTTTGAAAAAAAGTTGCACACGGCGTAAAGTAATCTACAACCCCATTGAGTATAAAATTATCCGGTCATGCAGCTTATCAGGTAAAATATGCTTTAGCACAGATCCAATTTTGGCATCTTGTCCAACAAGATAGCGTGTCTTAGGTTGTTTTGCAGTGAGCGCATGGACAACAGCCTGAGCAACAATATCCGCAGAAATTCCCTTAGATGCGAGAATCTGCATTTTCTTACGTACAATATTCATCGCCTGTCCGTAAAGATTTTGTGCCGATTGTGGTAAATCCTGCTGTGCTATTTCAGATTGACTTAGGGACTTTTCCCAGATTGGAGTAGCAATAGAACCAGGTTCAATAATTGAAACCGAGATTCCCCAAGGTCGTAACTCCATCCGCATGACATCAGTGAGTGCTTCCAAAGCAAACTTTGACGCATTGTAAGCTCCCAGGAACGGGGCAGGGCTTCTACCAGCAATGGAACCCATATTGATAATTCGACCCCGACTCTGGCGTAATAGACCAAGAAATGCTTGTGTGACTGCTAGTTGTCCGGTAACATTAACCTGCATCTGGTATTGAAATTCTGCGATCGCTAATAATTCCAACGGCCCAGGAACAGCAATTCCGGCATTATTCACTAAACCTAAAATCCCCGTACCACCGACTGCATTTGTTACCTTATCAACCGCAGATGCGATCGATTCAGCGTCAGTAACATCTAAAAAAATCGGAATCAGCCTTTGTGACCCTTTCTGTTTAAGTGTTTGAGCATCAATATCTTGACGCACACCAGCAAAAACAGAGAAGCCCAACTGGTCTAAAAGCAAAGCACAAGCCTGACCAATTCCTGTTGATGCTCCTGTAACCACTACTGTACGTTGATTTTTTGTAACCATTAATTTTCTTTTATGATGGGACTGCCGTAATTACAAATTAGTATTAATCTTTGCAAGTACCAGCGCGAAGACAATCTTCCGTTTGGTCATCTCTAGCCGATATTTGCCACGGAAAATTGTGTGACTGAGTATTTGTGTTGTAAGCAATTAGAGTCGCTATTATGGGAAACTGGTTTTTAACAATCGGCACGTCACTACTACAACTATTGGCTAGCTCAACATTGTATAAATAAACAGGCAATGCCATCAGGGCAATGCAAATTGTCCGGTTCATACCCAACCTCAGCTAAAAATTTCCGATTGCGCTATGTATAGATAGATGCCACCTTGATGAACCGGATTTTTAAAACTGAGTATTATATGCTGATGTTGTGTCGATTTACTCAGCGCTACTAGCCGCAGAGACATGATTTCTAAATTATCGGTTCCACCCTTTTTTTAGGTTAGACATTGCTTACAAGATCGCTTCCTACTAACTTATGCAGATGCAACCCCAAAAAACAGGATAAAAAACCCACAGCACCCAAAAACATATCTTGGTAGCTGCATTCCCCAGATAAAATAATGAAGAGTGCTGAGTTAAAAGTGCTGAGTCACCAAAATGGTCGATGACCGACAAACAAAAGAATACAAGCCCGAATGGCACTAAGAAAAGCCCAAAGGCTTGTGTCACCTCGTTCCCAGTCTTAAGACTGGGAATGTATTCCAAAAGGGCTGCTGCCTCTGGTCAAGAAAGAGGAGGCGGTAGCCCCCCAGGATGGGTTCCCAGCCTCCAGGCTGGGAACCAGTTAGGGCAAGGACTGTATCTTAACTTAGTGCCATTCGATACAAGCCCATAAATAAATTTAAGGGATTGTTAATTTTGAATTTTGAATTTTGAATTCGGAGCGAAGCAACGTGACGCCTTCACAAGACGTAGATACTGTAAACGTTCCCAACATCGACCCAGAAGAATATGGTAACTCAGACACCGATCCTCTTGATGAGTTACCAGGTGAAATCGAAATGTCCCTTTTCGACCACCTAGAAGAGTTGCGACAACGGATTTTCTATTCGCTGATTGCCGTAGCGGTGGGCATTATTGGCTGTTTCTTTGCCGTTAAGCCCATTGTCCAGTTACTTGAGGTTCCAGCACAAGGAGTAAAATTTCTCCAACTTGCACCCGGAGAATATTTCTTTGTCTCCCTCAAAGTCGCAGCTTACACTGGCATCATACTTTCTAGTCCTTTTATTCTTTACCAGATTATCCAGTTTGTGGTTCCAGGACTGACTCGCCGCGAACGCCGTTTACTAGGGCCTGTGGTTTTGGGTTCGAGTGTGCTATTTGCAGGGGGGTTAGTATTTGCCTATTTACTCCTTATCCCCGCAGCGTTGAAATTTTTCATCAGCTACGGAGCAGATGTAGTCGAACAACTTTGGTCAATTGATAAATATTTTGAATTTGTGCTGCTACTGTTATTCAGTACTGGTTTAGCATTTCAAATTCCGATCATTCAAGTGTTGCTCGGTAATTTGAGCATTGTCTCGTCTAAACAGATGGTTTCTGGTTGGCGTTACGTGATTATGGGAGCAGTGATTTTAGGAGCCGTTCTGACACCTTCTACTGACCCCCTAACTCAAAGTCTGTTAGCCGGAGCAGTTTTAGGGCTTTATTTTGGCGGTGTTGGACTGGTGAAGCTCACAGGTAAATGACCGAATTTTAGATTTTAAATTTTGGATTTGGGATTGAAGATTCTTGCATCCCAAATTTAAAAAGGTCTGAGAAGAAGGGAATTTAAACGACAGAGCCAGTGACTTGATTGCTGGGGTCAATTTAAAATATAAAATCCTCTCATTGTGTGACCGAAGAACAAAAGGATACAAGCCCCTAAATTTATTTATGGGGATTGTTAATTTTGAATTTTGAATTTTGAATTCGGAGCGAAGCGACGTGACGTTCGCATTGCTTCAACTTAGTTAATGAGTGCAGTCAGTAAAATCCTAACCACTATTTCCCACTCTTCGGTAACACGATAAAGGTTGATTGCTTGCTCAATATGCTGTGTCTGTCGATACAATCTACCAAATTGCCAAACATTACCTGTTGTTACTGCTCCTAATTAAAAGTATAAGAACGATTTGGAGCTAGCAATGGTTGGCGGCTCATGTCAATGCGCTATTTTTGGATAAAAAACACTGTAATTATGCAGAAATTTATTAATGTTAATGCCAATATAGGACTCGTATTTGATTTTTAAAATAAGTAAGTCGGCACGAATTAACCTAACTATGTAACAAAATGTAAAACCATCAAAGTCCTTGCGATTGCTTCTCTACGAGACGCTACGCGAACGTTGCACTCCGTTTCACTCACAATGACATACTTGTAAATTTTCCTAACCACCTACTTAACTCAGTACACATCTATTCCCTTCTTTCCTGTTAAGAGTTCCCTATTCCCTCCCTACGCAAGTAAGTTCAGGAATCAAATCGGATTCCTATAGCAGGTCATAATATCCATTCCGAAGTGCGATCGCCCAAATCTAGAGGAATGCTGACAGCTTTGCCGAGTCGGGGGCGATCGCGTGTTTGGGCAATAAATATTTGTACTTGTGTTGACCCACCCAAGGCATGAAGATAATTGGCAATACTATCGAGATGCTCTTGGTACTCCGCCTCGCTCAAGGGAAAAGAAACTTGCTCCAGATATTTCCACATTACTTGCAAAAATATCTTTCCCTGTGCCCGCCGGAACTGCACATCGTAAGAATATCCCCATTTATCAAGCAACATCTGACGTAATTCCTGTCCTGTCATAGCTTTTCTCAATCAGATTTTACATTTAGTTATGATGTTAAGTTCCGTGACTCCAGTATGATAAGGATATAAAGAAATGTAATGCTAACAGAAAAGATGCTAAATATATCTTGGAACAGAGAAGTATGGCATCGTTGTGAGCGCTAGCATTTCGACTTAGACAAGAGTTGCTCAAGTACTAGTACTGTTGTCAAAATGCTTAACAAAATACACAAAGAGCGCGTAGATTATGGCTCAATTTTCTGAATCAGCAGACGTGCCCGATATGGGGCGTCGTCAGTTCATGAATCTGCTCACTTTTGGGACTGTCACTGGAGTGGCTCTGGGTGCATTGTATCCCGTTGTCAAGTACTTTATTCCACCAGTAACTGCTGGTGCCGGTGGGGGTGCAACGGCAAAAGACGAGCTAGGTAACGATGTTAGCGTCAGTAAATTTCTCGAAAACCGGAATGAAGGCGATCGCAACCTAGTCCAAGGACTAAAGGGAGATCCCACCTATATTGTGGTAGAAAGCAAAGAGGCGATCAAAGATTATGGCATTAACGCCATCTGCACCCACTTAGGTTGTGTAGTCCCTTGGAACATTGCTGAGAACAAATTTAAGTGTCCTTGTCATGGTTCCCAGTATGACGAAACTGGTAAGGTTGTTCGGGGCCCAGCACCTCTGTCTTTGGCTTTAGCCCATACCAAAGTAAACGACGACAAAATCGTTTTGACCCCTTGGACTGAAACCGACTTCCGCACCGGTGATGCACCTTGGTGGGGTTAATAATTTTGTCCTTAGTCCTTAGTCATTTGTCCTTTGTTCAGGGCTTAATGACTAATGACTAATGACTAATGACTAATGACTAATTCAATCGTCGCCCTTATTAGAGATGAGAAATGTTTTCATAACAGCGAGGTTAACTCGCAGTGCTAGAGCGATCGTCAAAACATTGCTCATAGCGATCGCTACCGTGACATTTTACTTCACCAGCGATCTAGCCCTTCCCCAATCCGCTGCCGCCTATCCCTTTTGGGCACAGCAAACCTATCCCGAAACCCCCCGCGAACCAACCGGGCGGATTGTTTGTGCCAACTGTCACCTAGCCGCCAAGGTTACAGAAGTGGAAGTTCCCCAATCGGTACTACCTGACACTGTATTCAAAGCTGTGGTGAAAATCCCTTACGATCTGGGCGCCCAGCAAGTTGGTGCTGACGGTTCCAAGGTTGGCTTGAACGTCGGTGCAGTACTGATGCTACCTGAAGGCTTTAAGATTGCTCCTGAAGACCGTCTTTCCGAGGAACTTAAAGAAGAAGTTGGCGACACTTCCTTCCAACCCTACAGCGAAGACAAAGAAAATATCGTCATCGTCGGGCCTTTACCCGGTGAACAGTATCAGGAAATCGTCTTCCCAGTTCTTTCTCCCAACCCCGCAACCGACAAAAACATCCACTTCGGTAAATATTCAGTTCACGTAGGTGGTAATCGGGGACGCGGACAAGTATATCCCACTGGCGAAAAGAGCAACAACACTGTTTACAACGCTTCCGCTACTGGCACAATTACCAAGATTGCCAAAGAGGAAGACGGAGACGGCAACGTTAAATATCTAGTCAACATTCAACCCGAATCTGGTGATGTTGTCGTTGATACGATTCCTTTAGGGCCAGAACTAATTGTTTCCGAAGGCCAAACAGTTAAAACTGGTGATGCTTTGACCAACAACCCGAACGTCGTCGGTGGATTCGGTCAAAAAGATGCAGAAATAGTATTGCAAGACCCCTCTAGAGTCAAATGGTTGATTGCGTTCATCGCTCTTGTGATGTTAGCTCAAGTTATGCTGGTGCTGAAGAAGAAGCAGGTTGAAAAAGTTCAAGCTGCTGAGATGAATTTCTAAATTCTTTGCTAAATCATTACTTGTAGGACAGGCATCTTGCCTGTCTTTTTTAATGTTAGTTACACAAAGCCTGGAAATCAGGGCTATTTCATTCTCATTAAGTCCGCCTCAGAATGAATTCACCAGTCTAATAGCACTCATTCGTCTAAAGACGACTAAGAAAAGGTTATAGTCCGTTAAAACGGACTTTAGCTATGAGCCGCTGAACTTCAGTTCTGGGCGTTTTCTGTCTAGAACGAAATAGCCCTGCCTAGAAATTTAGGATTGCTATATAGATTTCTCATAGGGAACATTGCTGTACCCCTACCAACGTATTTGTATCATTATTAAAGTGAAACGGTATTAACTGCTAGTAAACTTTATGAACTCAATCATGGTTATTCATCCCTATAAGTTCGGCGAGATGTGGGTGTTTGACGATGACAATGTAGGTCTAGTTCGAGAGCCTTTCGTGGCAGGAGCGGACGAAATTATTGAAAGAATGGTGGCACACATTTCAGATGCAGAGTCAGGGTTCAGTTTGGTATTTTCTGCATCTCCCTTTCCTGGCTATCAACTCAAGTTTGACTGGCGGCGTGAAGAATATGGAGGTAACTGGTATTACAGTACAGATTTAGATCGAGAAGGATGGCTCTGCCCTGCTCTATTTAAGTATTTCGATGAGGCTCCCCAAGAGTTTTACGCTCAGTTCAAAGCAAAAATAAACCGATAATGTTAATGAAGGTGATGAAGATGAGGGCATTAATTATGATCAGCCTTTTCCTTGACTTAAATAAGCTCAACTCCATAACTAAACACCCTAGTAGGTTGGCAATTTACGGGAATTATAATTACCTATGAAATTAAATGAGGTTGTCCCTTGGGGTAGAACTCTTGAAGAGTACAAGCTGATGTTTGCCTTATCAGATGCAGACCTGAACATGACAATTCTTGGGTGTGGTGATGGGCCTGCCAGCTTCAATGCTGAAATGACAGAACTCGGACATTCAGTTGTGTCTATTGATCCTCTCTATCAGTTTTCTGCTGAACAAATCAAACAACGAGTTCTAGAAACTTACGAGCCAGTCATCAAGCAGACTAAACAAAATTCAAACCGCTACATTTGGAAGAACTTTCGTAATGTAGATGAACTTGGTTATGCCCGTCTGGCAGCGATGGAGAAATTTTTGTTGGACTATGAAGCTGGTAGAAAAGCAGGGCGCTATTTGCCGCTATCTGTACCAAATCTAGAACTAGCTAACAATCAATTTGGGTTATGTGTGTGTTCCCATTTCCTCTTTCTTTACTCTGAGCAGCTATCACTCGATTTTCACATCGCATCTATTCATGAACTCCTGAGAATCTCTCCAGAGGTGAGGATTTTTCCCTTGTTGAAACTTGATTGTGAAGTATCACCCTATATTGAGCCAGTGATCCAAACGTTTTCCAGTCACGGATTTGATGTCAAGGTTCAGCCTGTTTCTTACGAATTTCAAAAAGGGGGCAACCAGATGTTGAAGATTATCACCTGTGTGAGCGAATAAATATCAACGGCAGTCAAATCAATCAATGGGCAACGATGCTTAACTTTGAAGAAAGATGAATACTTCTCACCAGCGATGTCTACGACGGGCGTAGCTGCGGCACCAGTTTTTCTTGATCTTATCTGGAAGCGGCTAGTATTTCTCATCAGATGCTCAATTGGGTTGTACTTAGATGTATAAGGAGGATAGTGAGCAATAAGAATTTCAATACCGATTTCATTCACCAAAATTGATTTCACTCCATCCAATGCTGAAAGTTTCTACAAGCTGGGTATGGATAAAGCTCAAAAAGGAAAATATACTGAAGCAATTGAAGACTTTAGCAAAGCAAAAATTGGCTCAAAATTATGTTTTTGAATAGCTCAATTATAAAATTATAATGTCTGGCGATCGCTTCTTCTCCCAAAGTTTGGCGGCGATCGGTGGATAGGTTGATTCAAAATATGAAGTATTAAATTTTCTGACTGCCTTATCGTGCTAAATTACTAAAGCTTGGAGTTGGGAAACTCCGGTGAAATTCCGGGACTGTGCCGCAGCTGTGATGGGATCACCCAAGTCAGAATGCCAACTCTCAAGACACACTCACCGTCTACTCCCTGCGCTGCACGGGGAAGGAGTTCCAAGTTTGCTTTCTGGATTTGCCACTTGTCCTGGCTTGTTTTATGCTACACCCGCCGCAGATGGGATATTATCTCGCATTAGAATACCAGGTGGGATTATTAGTAGTCAGCAGTGCCGTGCGATCGCAGATATAGCAGAACAGCACGGTGGCGGCTATGTGGATGTGACTAATCGAGGCAACCTGCAAGTTCGTGAAATCCACACGGGGATAAATGCTGAGGTTCTGAAGCATCTACAGGATATGGGATTGGGTTCTCGCAATCCTGTTGTAGACCACATCCGCAATATTATGACCAGCCCAACTGCTGGTATCGACCCCCAAGAATTAATCGACACTCGCCCTTTTGTGCAAGGTTGGGATGATTATATTGCTGCACATCCGGCGCTTTCGGGACTGTCGGCAAAATTTAGCGTTTGCTTTGATGGTGGTGGGATAATTCGGGTGTGCGATCGCTTGAATGATATCGCCTTTGCTGCTGTTTTAGTTGACGGTAATGTTTACTTTCGCCTTTTTCTCAGTGTAGGCGAGAAAGGTCAACCGCCTAGCGATATGAGAATTTTGTTACCACCAGAGGAATGTTTGCCCATCTTGGCAGCTTTGGCGGATGTCTATCTAGTTCATAGTAATACTACGAGTCAGGGTCGGCTACGTCTCTTAGAGTTATTGAATACTTTGGGTTGTGAAAATTATCTCCAGGAAGTTGAGCAGCGTCTACCTTTTTCTGTTTTATACACTGAAACAAGAAAAGACCTAACCCCCCAGCCCCCCTCCCTGCAAGGGAAGGGGGAGCAGTCAGAGGGAAAATATCAGCATATTGGCATCCACCCACAACGTCAGCAAGGCTTATTTTACCTTGGTGTCGTCTTGCCCCTTGGACGACTGGAAAGTAGACAAATGCGGGGTTTAGCAGATTTAGCAGCAAAATACGGTAGCGGCACTCTTAGGTTAACTCCTTGGCAAAATTTACTCCTTACAGATATTCCTCAGCAATCGATTGCTGATGTCCAGCGAGAAATTGCTTTCTTAGGATTAGATACCTCTGCAACCAACATCAAGGGTGCATTAGTTGCCTGTTCTGGAACAAAAGGTTGCACCGCTTCTGCCACGGACACCAAAAGTCATGCGTTGGCATTAGCAGAGTATCTTGAAACTCGCCTTACTCTTGATTACCCAGTTAATATCCACTTTAGCGGCTGCGAAAAATCTTGCGCCCAGCATGGCAAGAGTGATATTACTCTCCTTGGTGTCAGCATTGAGGCTGACAATGGAACTGTGGAGGGCTATCACGTTTATGTTGGTGACAGCAAGCAGAAATTCGGACGTGAAATATATCAATATGTAACTTTTGCCGAACTACCTGCATTAATAGAGCGGATGCTATATGTATATAAAATTCAACGCCTAAATTCTGATGAGTCCTTTGGGGAATTTGCTAATGGATATGCACTGACTCAATTACAGCAATTATTTAATATAATTCCTCAATCATTCGTGAATAACAAGATTCCCAACTTTTTAGAGAAGTCGGCAATCTAAGCCTTTTGATTTTTATACGTCAATCTAAAATCTAAAATCCAAAATTGAATGTCCGATTACATCCGAGATGCCAACGAAATTTACCGTAATTCTTTTGCAATCATCCGGTCAGAAGCGAACCTAGATGCGCTGCCACCAGATGTAGCAAAAGTTGCTGTGCGTCTCATTCATGCCTGTGGGATGACGGATATTGTCACTGACTTGGGATATTCACCAACAGCAGTGCAATCTGCCAGGGCAGCACTGGCAGCAGGAGCGCCAATTCTGTGCGATTGCCGGATGGTTGCCGAAGGCGTCACCAGGCGGCGGTTGTCTGCAAACAATCAAGTTATCTGTACCCTCAATCAGCCGGAAGTGCCAGAAATGGCCCTGCGTCTGGGTACTACAAGGTCGGCGGCAGCTTTAGAATTATGGCGATCGCACCTCGAAGGGGCAGTAATCGCAATTGGCAATGCGCCTACAGTACTGTTCCGACTGTTAGAAATGCTTGATGAAGGAGCGCCTAAGCCTGCTATAATTTTAGGTTTTCCAGTGGGGTTTGTCGGTGCAGCAGAATCGAAAGCAGCACTGGCAACAGACAGCAGAGATGTAGCATTTTTGACATTATACGGTCGGCGCGGTGGGAGTGCGATCGCGGCAGCAGCAGTTAACGCCCTGGCAACGGAGGAAGAATGAATATGAAAACCAAAGGTCGTCTCTATGGAATTGGTGTCGGCCCAGGCGATCCCGAACTATTGACTCTGAAGGCGCTGCGGCTATTGCGTGCGGCTCCCGTGGTTGCCTATCAATCAGCCACAGATAAAGCAAGTATCGCTAGAGCGATCGTGGCGCAGTATCTTCCTGGCAATCAAATTGAGGTGCTATTTCACCTCCCCCGCGCTTTGGAGCCAGAAAAGGCAAAGTCTATTTATGACCAAGAAATTCAACCAATTGCTGACCATTTAGCAGCGGGTCGAGATGTCGTGGTGCTGTGCGAGGGTGATCCATTTTTCTATGGCTCGTTCATGTACCTGTTCACGCGGTTATCTGACCAATACCAAACAGAAGTTGTCCCCGGAGTTTCCTCACTGATGGCTTGTCCGGTAGCCTTGGGTGTACCTTTCACCTACTACACCGATATCCTCACCGTCCTACCCGCCCCATTGCCAGCAGAAGAACTGACTACACATCTGCTAATGACCGATGCAGCCGCAATTATGAAGCTCGGTCGTCATTTTACCAAAGTACGAGATATCCTGCATAAATTAGGGCTAGCATCACGGGCAAGATATATTGAGCGGGCATCAACGTCACAGCAACGCATCGTACCCCTAGATGAAGTTGACCCAGCCGAAGTACCCTATTTCTCGATGATTGTGATTCCAACTAAGAATCGACTATAAGTAGAGAACTATTGGCGCACTTCAGAGAAATTCTTCTGAGTTTGCATTAATTCCACTTCTCCGAAGAGAAGCGACCTGGTAATGTACAACTTAATCAATTTTTACCAGATGGTAGTAAGATGCGTTTCCATTAATTCCACTTCTCCGAAGAGAAGCGACTTAATAAATGGTTAATATTCTCAGAAGAATGTTTTAAGTTTCCATTAATTCCACTTCTCCGAAGAGAAGCGACGCAAGGCGGTTGAAGCCGGAATGGTCCGACAAGCTGAGTTTCCATTAATTCCACTTCTCCCAAGAGAAGCGACGAGACGGTCGAGGCGGCGCCGAAGAAGGCCCGCAAGGCGAGTTTCCATTAATTCCACTTCTCCGAAGAGAAGCGACTGTCGCCCGATGCCAGCGCCGCCAAAATTGACGATGTTGTTTCCATTAATTCCACTTCTCCGAAGAGAAGCGACCCCCTCTTATTTAAACCCTTACGCAGCCTGATGTCCAGATGCCATTTGCGAGGGGGTATATACCTACAGCAAAATTCAACCATATTACATACACACAAAAACCCTGAAACCCTTAGACAGCAGGACATCGGCCGGGTCAACGATACAATAGGCATTTCCAGCTTTTGCCGACCCCCTCGCAGAACAATTAGATGAAGATCAAAAATTCGTCATTAACATCACAAATAAACCTTTAAAAATTCATAATTTATAAACAGTCAAGCAAGAGTTTGTCTTGGGCTATTTCGATAAAAGTTAGACCTACCTTTCTTTTTGGTAAAAGGTATTGTTTAACCGATAATTTAGACTTTACCATAAAGAAATACTTCAATAAAATTTGATGGCTCCTAATAGCACCTTCATCTAAATATATGTTTTGTGATCATGAAATAGATTTTTTGGGAATAATACAGCTAGTCCTTCCTAAGATGATGTTCTTCATGATGAATATACCAGAAAATGTATTAGACCAATTCGATCACCTTTACAAACTACAGCCAGGAGTAGCAACAAAAATAAAAAATTTTATTTTAAAAACGTTTGATTATCAGCCCAAAATAGGCATTCTTGGTAAGACAGGTGTAGGTAAATCAAGCCTCTGCAACGCTCTTTTTGGAAAAGACGTTGCACCTATCGATCACGTTGAGAGTCGTACACGAGAACATCAGGAATATCCAGTAGGTGTGGGTTCAGGAAATATCAAACTAGTTGATTTTCCTGGTGTAGGTGAGAATCAAGAGCGAGATATGGAATATAAGACTTTATATTCTGAACAGTTACCAGAATTAGACGTAGTTTTGTGGGTTCTAAAAGCAGATGACAGAGCTTTTAGTACTGATGAAGAGTTTTATCATAATGTCGTCAAGCCTCACTTGGTACAAGGTAAGCCTTTTATCATTGTGCTGAACCAGGTTGAGAAAGTTGAACCGATGGGTGAATGGGATTCAAACAACAGTATTCCTGGGTGTGAACAGCAAAAAAATATTGATGCCAAGATAAAGGATGTTGCTAAAAAGTTTGGTCTTGATACCAAAAACGTTATCCCAGTCTCCTGTGGTAAAAAATATAACGTGGTAACACTTGTGGAAACAATTACCTATGCAATCCCTAAAGATAAAAAGTTAACGTTTGTGAATTCTGTACTAAATGAAAATCGTTCAGAGAAAGCTAAGGAGGAAGCGAAAAGTGGTTTTTTTAAAGAATTCGGTGAATTTACGAATACTGTACTAAATGAAAATCGTTCAGAGAAAGCTAAGGAGGAAGCCAAAACAGTTATTGTTGAGGGATCTGAAGGAGATGGAGGAAAATATATAGAAGAAGACTGGGGTCAAAAGATTGGAGAAACCATTGGTTATTTTGTAAATAACACTATTGTTATTAAACTTCTTAACAAGGTTGCTAAACATTTTTTTCCTTGGTGGCCATTCTCATAAACTGAGAATGGCTTAAAACTATCCTCAGTGGCCAAAGCATATCAGGAGTTTAACGAAGACGGCACTATGAAGGATTCGCCCTACCGCGATCGCGTCGTCGATGTTATGGAAGAACTTTACAAGTTTACCTTGCTATTGCGTGACAAAGTTGATTATCTCACAGACCGCTACAGTCAACGTAAGGAAAAAGCTGCCAAAGAGACAATCAAGATAGCTTCTCAAGCTCTTGAAGTTAACTCTAATAAAACCAAGTAAGTAAGTCCGAAGTTTCTTTATTTAGTTAGCAGAAAATACCATGATTTTCAAACTAACCTGCGGAATCTGGGTTGATATCAGGCTTGACTAATCGAAAATCCAAAATAGAATAACCTCCTGGCAGATTGAACCAGGAGAGTTGAAAAAAATTGATTCGATTCATCTTTACAAGCGTTGTAGCAGGCTCAAACCGTGGGTATCAGTACCACAGGTATTGAAAAGAAAGTATTCATCAGCTAACTTTTGCACTTGTTCTGATTCCAAGGTGCTGGGTTGCCAGGGGTTAGGGTTATTGTAGGCGTAGAAAGTTTCCACGCCATCGATACCCTTTTGGGCCGCAGCTGGAATTAAGTCGAAATGCGATCGCTTGTAACGAGCTGGATGAGCCAAAATTGCCAATCCCCCAGCTTCATGAATAGCGGCAATCACGTTACTTGCCTGATATTCTTGCCCTGTAGTCGCCCTTCTTTGCAGATAGGGTTTTATACTAGGGTGTTCTGTTTCAAAAGCGTAAGCCAAAATGTGAACTTCTATACCCAAAAGGTTGGCATTGATTTCCACGCCACTCCACAGGTGAGGAGTGCTTGCACCAGAATTACTCCACTTCCAGTCTTCTAACCAGGCAAGTGATGCTTGATAGCCGATAATACCATGATGATCGGTGATGGCTAACCCTTTTAGCCCAATAGCGATCGCCTGCTCCATCAATGCACTCGGCTGCAACCTCCCATCCGAGTAGACAGTGTGCATATGAAAGTTGAATAACCTTGGACAACTATGTGCATCAATGTTATAAAATACTTGCTTCAAAAGTTCTGCAGAAGCAGTAGTCCGGGCCAAATTTACAACCATAACCCCCTCGGAACAAAAATATAATTCTTAACACACTAAAACGCCACATTTAAAGATGAGAAAGACCCAGCACTAAAAATTAGTGTTGGCTGCTACTTTCTCAGCTTTTTCAGCAAATTTTTCAATATGTTAAGACTACGTTAGCAAATCTTAACCTCAGTAGTCATGCGTGTTTTGGACTACTTTAATTTTAAGTAGTAATAAATATTGCATGAAAAATTTCATAAATACGCCTACAGTATCTGTGAGAAATGACTTAGATACTAAAGGCTTAGTAGAGGAATTATCTCTAATAAGCCGTAAATGCAACTCGATGTTGTGTGTAAAAATTATTATTTATCTCAATAATTTCACTAGTTTGATCTCATCAGTAATGACTTGTGCGTAGGCGTAGCCCGCCGCAGGCATCGCATAAGTAAGAATATCCTGTGAGTCTACAATAGCTCCCAGAAAACTGGCGATGTCTACGACGGGCTATGCCTACGCTTGGGCTGCATTATACCCCTCGCGCAATCCCAAAAGAATCTCCCTTCAAGGTGACTCCAAGCGGTTCTACCACCACCTCGCGGCTAAGGGACGCTTCAACCCTTCCGGCAATCACAGCCATTAGCTCCTGTTCTCTTGCCAGCAGAACGATTTTCTCTGCATCCTGCTCCGACTCTGTATAGAATGCAAATCCTGCACCGTAATTGAATACGGAAAGCATCGTCGCTGCCCCGCCCTCAAGATGACCCTCGACAAACGTAAATATCTCCGGTACTGGGAGCATCCTTTCGATGACGTACCGAAGCGGCTTCGCCGACCGCATCAGCTTTTGCCATCCATGTCCAGTGATGTTCTCCATTGCGGTGGGACGAATTCCCTCGCCAAGCACCGCCTGCACAAGCGGCGTGTAAAGATACGACGCAGCATTCATCGCTGACCATAACTCCTGCCCACTCGGAAGTTTTGTTCTGTAGCCTTCAGGGAGCGACTCGGCGAGCTTTCGCAGTGGGGTAAAGCCGTTTTCATGGGGGCCCGAACTCTCAACAAGAACAATGGTATTTCCGGCATCCAGACGCGAGCTATCAATGGGAGCGACACCAGCCGGCATGACCCCAAAAACTGAGCCGGCAATGTCGAGCCGGCCTGGAATCATCTTAGTTTTTAGTTGAGGAGTTTCCCCTGAAAGATATACGCACCCCACTTGTTTGCACCCCTCAACGACTCCATCCAGAAACCCATCAAGAAAAGCGGGGGTAAAGATTGTTTCAGGAGTACTAGACGGCAGATAGAGACCGAGAAGTATAGTCTGCATACCAGAAGTTGCCGCGTCGTTCGTAAGACACGAGATAATCTTGATACCGATGTTCCACCAGAATCGTCGAAGTTCCTCTTCACAGAGGTCGTCAGGTCGGGTATCGTCTGCGGTGCCCAGTCCTTCTGGGACAAGTGTCATAGAAAGTTCTTTAGCCCCCGCCTCCACAAACGGAGCGAGGTTGAAGCTAAAAGCGTTAGCGCTTGCTCCCAGACCCGACGCGGGCACGGTGCCATAAGCGCTTGCAAAGCCAAGTGTGCGTTTTGCGGCATCGATGAAGCGTCGTTTTGCGGCATCGAGAGTATCGTAATCGACTTGATCGAGAGCTTGAGCCATCAGGTTGCGTTTTAAGTTAAAAGTGAGGAGTTAGGAGTTAAGAAAACTCATAACTCATAACTCATAACTCATAACTTTAAAATACCTCATCTTCAATACCACGCCACCATTCCCCCAAATTCATCAAGTCTTGGTATATATCTTCTAACTCTTTGGTGTAGACATCGTTTGTAAGGGTGGCTCGACGCTCTTGCAATTTCTTGAGGCGCAGTTGTACCAATACCCAAGGTTTGGTAATGCTATTCGTTGCTTCGATGTATTGCGCCAGTTCTTTGCTATCCATATATTTATATTTTGATTTTAATGTCACTACTTTTAAGATATAGGAGGCAGTTGAGGGGGACAAGGTAAAATTTTCTCTCCCATCTCTTATATGTCCAGCTAACCAAAAACAGCCACAATACTAGTCGTGACTGCGTACAAGATTGGTTAATTAACTGATTATTTGTACTTTACATAAGTAAGTGGGCGTGAATAATTAAAGGTTTGTAGTAAGCGGCTCTAGCCCTTAAAATCGGGTTAGAGCCGCTTACTACGAGCCAATTTAATTAAATTTACATTGCGTAACATAGTTTGATTTATTCTTGCCCACTTACATGTCTGGCACAAACCACATAGACGCAAAGCAGCTTGTCAAAAGGCATCGCACCCAGTTCAAAACTGGCAATTGATTAAGCTTTAGCCAAGTTTTCAGCAACAAAGTCCCAGTTCACCAAATTTTCTAGGAAATTCTTGATGAACGCTGGACGGGCATTTCTGTAGTCAATGTAGTAGGCGTGTTCCCAAACATCCAAAGTTAAGAGTGCCTTCTGGCCATGAGCTAGTGGATTTTCTGCATTTGGTGTCTTAATCACCTTCAGCGTACCACCATCATCAATCAACCAAGACCATCCGCTCCCGAATTGAGTTGTGGCAGCGTTAGTGAACTCTTCGTTGAATTTCTCTAAGCTACCAAAATCTTTATTAATCTTGGCTGCGAGTTCACCAGTGGGGCCGCCACCTTTGGGTTTCAAGGAATTCCAAAAGAAGGTGTGGTTCCAAACTTGAGCAGCGTTGTTAAAGATCACCGCCTTAGAGGAGTCTTTGAAGGAAATTTTGATCACCTCTTCCAGAGACTTATCGGCAAGTTCAGTACCTTTAGTGAGTTCGTTCAGTTTATCTACATAAGCTTTGTGATGCTTGCCATAGTGATACTCAAAAGTCTCAGCTTTCATACCATATTGCTCTAAAGCATCCTTCTCAAAGGGTAGTGGTTCTTGTACAAATGCCATTGTGTGTAATCCTCTCTTTATCGGTTTTCAGTCTTAAACTATTGCAGAAGCTTAGGAAATTAACAGCTTTTGTTTCTGGCAGTTTTATGCCTTTAATGATGAAACATGAAACTTAACATCGTCATTCTACTACTAAAGTGAAGATCAAGTGAAGATGAAAACAAAGTACTTTTGTGATAAGTCAAATCGCTATGAATTCATGACTATAAATAAAAATGGCTAATATAACAGGGAATAGGGAACTCTTAATAGGGAACTCTTAACAGGGTTGAAAGTCTCTTGGTGTCAGTGTTTTCTGATTAGCTGATGTCAACCGCTACCTGGCAACTGCTATATCTCATAGCCAGAGACCGATAATTAATTAGCATTTAGCAATTAAAGCTTTCATACTTCTATCTTTAGTATGATTAATTGCGATGTCATAAATCAGTCGAAAGCGAGATGATTTAATACTTAAATAATCTATAGGAATCCTATTTTATTTTTGAAAAAACTCAGTATATCTTTATTCCCTGTTCCCTGTTCCCCGTTCCCTTACTCTACGAGTGATTCAGGAATCAAATCGGATTGCTATAATATGTCTAGTACAAGGCTTGATTTTTAATGAAGATAGCCAATAGTTAAATTATCTATTTTGTTTTTAAATGCAGTTTTGTTTTGAGAATGGTAGGTGAATAATCACTCACCCACCACTCTTTGGAACTAAAGAACTAACAGCAAATTGTGATGATTACCACTGAGATAAACGCTGCTGGTAATAGTTAACGATTTGTGCCGTGACTTCAGACACGTCTAAACCATCGGTTTGAACTTCGATCGCATCCGCTGCTTTTTGTAAAGGAGAAACTTTGCGTGTACTATCTTTCCAGTCACGTTCGGCAATGTCCCGTTCCAGCTGCTCTAAACTCACTTTGGGTTGACCTTGTTTGTTAAAGTCTTGCTGGCGACGACGGGCGCGTTCAGTTACAGAAGCGGTTAAGAAGATTTTAACTTCGGCATCGGGGAATACATGAGTACCGATATCCCGGCCTTCAGCTACTAAACCACCTCTTTTACCCCAGTTTTGCTGTTGTTTAACCAGTGCTTGCCGGACAGCGCTTTGTGCCGCGATCGCCGATACTTGAGATGTTACCTCAATCGTGCGAATTGCCTGCGTAATATCAGTACCGTTAATCCAAACCCGCACGCTCGATTGTAAATCCTGGGTAGGAGTAAGTTCAATTTTACACTGGTTAGTTAATTCCGCGATCGCACACTCATCATCAATAGCAATCCCCTTTTGCAGTACTAACCAAGTGACAGCCCGGTACATCGCTCCTGTATCTAAATACACTAAACTCAGGCTTGCTGCCACTTGACGCGCCACTGTAGATTTTCCAGCACCAGCTGGGCCATCAATGGCGATAATGGGTTGACGATCGCGCAATATGGTATTGTCAATCAAACGTGTAGCACCAAGACGAGCTGCGATCGCCAACATTCCTTCCTCCTCAACTTTTTCTAAAGACATCAACGTAGTCGGTTCAACCAATTCAATATATTCCACTGAGACCGTGCTGACCATTGCCACTTCTTGCTGTACCACTGCTATCAACTTGTTGCTATTGCGTTCCCCAACACGAAACGCAGCTTCAGCCTGTCGCAAGCCACGATATAACACCGCTACCTGCTCTTTTGCCGTTGCCGTCAAATATTGATTACGAGAACTGAAGGCAAGACCCGAAGCTTCCCTTACTGTTGGACAACCAACAATCTCCACTGGCAAATTTAAGTCAGCTACTAAGCGTTTAATAATTGCCAGTTGCTGACCATCCTTTTGACCAAAGTAGGCACGATCAGGCTGTACCAAGTTGAAAAGTTTGGTCACAATCGTAGCGACACCCTGAAAGTGACCTAGCCGAGAACGACCACACAAGCCTGTTATCATAGCAGATGGGGGGATAACTTGTGTAACCTTTGATTCTTGTATACTTTTCTGGGGAACTGCCATTTCTTCAGGAGTCGGTGCAAAAATGGCATCTACCCCAGCTTGTTCGCAAAGTTGTTGGTCTTGCTCTAAAGTGCGGGGGTAGCGTTGATAATCCTCATTGGGAGCAAATTGCAGGGGATTGATGAAAATACTCACAATCACCGTAGAATTTTCTTGCCGCGCCCGTTGAATCAAGCTTAAATGACCTTGATGCAAATTTCCCATCGTTGGCACCAGACCAACTGCCGTCTGATACCAGCCAGTCATCTCATCTAGTTTCAGATCCTCAGTAACTGGAATCAACTGGTTTTCTGAGCAGCGTTTAGTTAAATAGCAGCGTAAAGCTGCGACTGTTGTCAGCAGGCGCACAAAAATACCCCTAATTCTTATCGATCCCTCCCCCGTTAGTTTATAGTGTCGAAAGCAGAAAACCCAGTGGTTTCAGTCTTGGGATGAATGCATAGCACCTTTAGGTGCAGTCTGCCTTTGGCTTGGGTAGGTTAGAAATATATTTTCTAACCAAGTCAGACATAGGAACTCCCTGAAGGTCCGATTCTTGCTTTAACTGGTCATACTCATAATCAGAAACTCTGATTTTCAAAATCTTTTGTCTTGACATAGGGCTACATTTAGGGCTACATTAACCAGCATAGTACAGGTAGAGTAACCGCTAGCACGCGACAATGAAAACTCTGGGGAGACCCCAAGCGACTGGCTAGGAAATAATAATGCTAAGAGGGTAGGGAAAGTCCTCTTTAAAAACCTAGTCGCTATCTAACTAATTGCGCGTGAACCTAGAAAAGAACACACTTTGTAAACAATGTACGGCGGGGCACGCCGAAACATGGGGAAAAGAGAGGAACACGCTTTTAAGACACTCTCGGCAAAGTACCTCAAAGCTTGGGGATAGATGCCCTCTAGGTCTTTCGTAAACTGGCTTGATATTACGTAGTGTACTACGGGTATTCGGTTAGGCACTGCCTGCATCAGTTGGCAACGAACTGTAGGATACGAAGGTTTACGGTTGCTGTCTGAACCAAGAATCCCACGGCTACAAAAACGAGCTAATCCCGTGTTTTCGTAGCCGTGGGAGTGTCAAATCTGAAATAGAGGGAACAGAGGATTGAGCTAGGGGAATTCAGTTATGGGCAGTAGGCAGTGGGCAGTGGGCAGTGGGTAGTAGTGATTAAGTTTATTCCCTATTCCCTATTCCCTATTCCCTATTCCCTATTCCCTATTCCCTACTCCCTAATAATTACTTTAAGACTTCAATATGCACTGGTGCCACTCCACTGCTCATCATTCCCAAAATCCGAGCCGCGCCAGCAGATAGGTCTATGACTCGACCCCGAATGAATGGGCCCCGGTCATTAATCCGCACCACTACCGAACGACCATTGCGGGTGTTGGTTACACGAACTTGTGTACCAAAGGGTAAGCTACGATGGGCGGCAGTCATGCCTTCTGGATTGAACCTCTGACCGCTAGCAGTACGATTGCAAGAACCATCATAGCCGTAATAGGAAGCCATGCCTCTGAAAGAGATTCGCACTCCGCCAATGGAAACCTGTTGGGGCAATTTGGGTATTGATACTGGTAAATTCGTAATTTCTTTTAAGGGAGATGCATTGCCTAGTAGTCTCCGCAGGCGATTGGTTGCTTGCAATGCATCTTGCGCTAGATTGTTGGTAGTACCTGCTAATCGCGTACCTTCGTTGATTTCGACCAGTTCTTCGCCATTAATTTTGATTGTATAGCGATCGCCATCTTGCTGGAGGGGGGCGCTTTTATTTTGCGTTTGATTGGCAGTAGATTTTCCCCCTGCTTTCCAACTTACGGTAATTTTACTCCCGTCAACATTTTCCCGATTCAACTGGTTGATCTTAGCTGCTATGACACTAGCTATCTGAACTGGGTCATTGTCAACAGAGCTAATCTGGTTACTCACATCTGTTACGTTCCCAGTATTCACTGCTTTTAGTGAATTGCTAGCAATAAGGGCATACGATTGTATGCCCCCAGAATTTCCAATTGTACCAACTTTTTTAGTTTCAGAACTCGTATTTGATACGGAACTCAAAAAGGTGAGAACGGGAATATTTTTGATAAAAAGGGTTGCCGCCTTACGTCCTCCGATGTTGTGAGGATGAATTTCTGTAATCACAGCATCCAAGGTTTGCTTTGCTGCTGTTGATTGATACTCTCCCACCTTCACAACATCAGGGGCGGGTGATTTTTGGGAAGCCAGCGCATTTCCCTTGGTGGTTTGAGTGCAACCGACTGTGGGTATTCCCAAAACAGTCATAAACAGGGCAACAATAGTCCAAAAATGTCTTTGATTCATGCGTTCGTTTTTAAAGCGACTGTAGAACTTAAGTTTTATGATTTGTGGGATTTGTCACTTTGTGAAAGTGATTTCCCTCCTGAAAAACTCGAACTCGTTCCGCGTTCACTTTGTTATTTATAACTGCAACAGACTAACATGAACCTTTTGGCTTGGGGATCAGGGTTTTAGCGTAATTTTAGGCCACCTGATCAAATTCTAATTCCAATTTTAAGGGCGAAACCTTTCTCAAATGCGGACTTTGGCTATGTAACGCTTTTTTCGGCAAGTCAAAAATTTCTTAAAAAAACTTTACGCTGATTGCACACCAATGTGACGATACCCTATTGACATCAGTTCTAAAGGCCCGCAACTACTCGTGTATTCTAGATAACATCTATTGTGGCTATTTTCTCTAAAAAGATAATATAACTTTAATTAAATGGCATCGGCATAAATACTTAAAATCACTTATTTAATTAAATATTTAGATTTCCCTATGAATAAGTCGTGATATGAGTTACATCTGAGATAATTATGCAAATTAGTTTGAGTTTAAAATCTTTTTTCAAAGTTTTTTCTACTTAGATTAATCATGACCTTTATTCTCCATGACTAGACTGAAAAGAGTGATATATGTAACTTACCACAACAGTGTTACTGAGTATAAAATAAAGAACAATACCCAACTTAATATTTTTTGTGATTAATGATGAAAAAATTAGCAAATCTTCGCGATCGCTTGGAGATAAAAATATAAATGTATTAAAAAACACCTCCGCTATTTTTTACCCTAAGTAATTGCTCAAAGATGATTTTTTAGAGCAAGCTGTCTTTTGCAAAATCTTTGCAACTGTAGGGATGTGCATCTGTAGACCCCTATTATATATAGTGGGTATTTCGGGAAATGCTATCAGCCTGATGACAAACCAAGCACATCAAGGAGATTTAGAAATAAATCCATCGCCATTATTAGCTTTTCTCAACGAGTTGCATTCGCAGTACAAGTCAGTGCGGGAGGGTGCAGTAGCGAAATACATTCCCGAACTGGCAAAGGTAAACCCGGACTTGTTCAGCATTTGCATTGTGACAGTAGATGGTCAGGTTTACAAAGTTGGGGACTGGGAGCAGATGTTTACCATTCAGTCAATTTCCAAGGTGTTTGCTTATGGACTTGCCTTAGAAGATCATGGACTGGATTACGTTTTAACTAGAGTTGGCGTGGAACCGACGGGGGATGCATTCAACGCGATTATTTTGGATGAGCAATCGAAGCGACCTTATAATCCAATGGTAAATGCAGGTGCGATCGCAACCACCAGTTTAATTAAAGGTTCCGGCCCCACCGAACGCCTCAACCGAATGCTGGATATGTTCCAGCGATATATTGGCCGCGACGTGTTCGTTGACATTTCAGTTTTTACCTCAGAACGGAGTACAGGGCATCGCAACCGCGCAATGGCGCATCTGATGCTTAACTTTGGCATGATTGACCGGAATATTGAAGAGTCGCTGGATCTTTATTTTCAGCAGTGTGCTGTGATGGTGAATTGCCAGGATTTAGCGGTGATGGCGGCTACTCTTGCTAACAGAGGTATTAACCCGATTACAAAAGAACGGGCGGTAGATAAGCGTTACATCAAAGATATTTTGAGTGTGATGTATACCTGTGGAATGTACAACTTTGCAGGTGAATGGGCTTATAAAATTGGGATTCCGGCGAAAAGCGGAATTTGTGGCGGGATTATCGCTGTTGTACCCAATAAGATGGGCATTGGAGTTTTTTCGCCCCTGCTGGATGTGCGTGGTAATAGTGTGCGGGGGGTAAAGGTGTGTGAAGAACTTTCCCAACGCTTAGGTTTACATCTATTTGATTGTTCAGGTTAAGAGGCGAAATTTGATTGAAGGAGACAGGAGTTGAGGTATGAGAATAACTGTCGAGGAATTGCTTCAACAGTATGCTGCTGGGGAGAGAGATTTTAGAAGGGTTAACCTGGAGCGGATGGATTTGAGTGGAATTAATTTGCCTGGAGTTAACTTGAATGAAGTTTATTTGAGTGAGGCTAACCTCAGTAGGGCTAATTTGTCCGAAGCCAAATTGAGACATGCTCGACTTGACCGAGTTAACTTGGAAGGGGCTAACTTGTCCAAAACTGATTTGACTTATGTTGTTTCTAATGAGGCCAACTGGAGAGGAGTCAATTTGGATGGTGCTTTTTTGCAAGAAACTTACCTTGTCTCCGTTGATCTGGAAGGGGCTACTTTCCGAGGTGCCGAAATGAGTAATGCCGAGTTCCAGCACTGCAATATGAGAAACGTCAACTTGGAAGGGGCCACTTGGAACATGCTTGATGTCGGAGGGCTGTTTGACGTTGATTTGACTGGGGCTATCGGGGAGCTTGAACTGGGCGATTTCATTGGCGTTGGTATTATTTTGCCCAATGGAGAGTTCCTCGAAGCCACTTGGGAGTTCATTGACCGAAAGCGAAAGTTGAGGGGAGAAGAATGAAAATTGAGTTTCAGTATCTGCTAAAAGAGTCTAATCAGCCTAATAAAAAGACCTCTCCCTGGTTTTACTACGCAAAACCTGTCCCTCTTCTATGCGGAGAGGAACAGACTTGAACAAAAGTTCAAAGCAGAGAAAGGTTTCTCGAACTCACGTTTGTTTATATATATAGTAGGTTGGGTTAAACGTTCGCGTAGCGTCCTGTAGGGAAGTAAAAACCAACAAACCCTGCAACCTGTTGGGTTTCGTTCCTCAACCACAACCTACACATTTTTATTTTTTGAGCTTAACCGAACCGTATTGACTCCTCACTCCTCACTCTTCTGCTTGGGGAAGCGGGAAGATTTCACCAGCCAAGTAAGCCTCAAAGTGTTTTTGGAAGTATAACCAGGAAGTCATATCTTCCCCATCTATCAATGCTTTTGGGGCTTGTTTATATAGAGGAATACGGTTATTAATTTCGTCTTGCAGCAGTGGGGGCAGTTCTGTTAAACCATTGATTTTGCTGCCAATAGCACTGTAGATCAGTTGACCGGGGCGATCGCTCATTTTCATCCAGGGAAGCCATTGACCAATTCTATCCCAACTCAGTTTGAGTTCAGAAACTGATTTAAGTGCTGGGTTGAATAAATCTGCGGTTGGCACTGTTAATTTAAACAATTCGGCTGCCTGATAAATTGGATTTGGGCTATATTCGGCAAATTTGGAATCATTTGCTAAGGGATTGGGGTAATAGGGAAATATATCAAAAACGAAGGTTGTGCTGTCACCATCTACTTGGGCGGGGAAATTTCCCTCAAACGTTCCCTGCACAGGATTATTGGCAACGTGAATCACCGGAACTGTCTCGCCTGTCCAAGGATTCTCCCATTTGGACAAAACCTCATCTGTTTTTGGGTTGAGATAGTAAGTCAGTTCCCTAGAAGTAAAATCCCAGCTACCTTCTGCTGTGGGAATACATCGGCTAACGCTCAATCCCAGCATCTTAAACAGGAGTTGTCTTTTCTCACCGGGGATAAAGGCGTAAATTTTACCTTTCCAAATCAGGAAAGTAGATTCGCTAGGGTCGAGGGAAGAACGAGTTTTAACCCAGTGCTGGGCTTCAAGTTCTTGGATTTGGGCAACCATCTCAAGCATCCTTAGTATTTGGATAACAAAAGAATAAGCGATCAGTATTTAAGTTGCATCTTTAGGAGTTAGGGAGTTTTATCTCCCTTCTACCCCAATACGCTTGGTGTTAGTGATATTTTGCCCCGGAAGATCCCCCCAATCCCTTGCTTTACCCCAGTGTGGTTTCATACGAAAAAAGAAAAATACATAAGTCTTGATTTCTTGTTTTGTAGCATAGATTTTTACCCCGCTTCCATTCCTCTCCCCCCGTGGGGGAGAGGCTTTGAAACCCAGTTTTGGTTTTTCTCTGCTTGTATGAAACCACCCTGCCAATCCCTTGCTTTACCCTGAGAATTCACCCAGGACGGCTGCAAATCTGAAGGTGACAGAAACAGTTTCTGATAGCAATCAACGAAGACCACCTGTGACGTACAGTGCTTCGCCAGTGATCCAGGCTGAATCAGAGGACGCGAGGAAAACGGCGACAGGTGCGATGTCCTGCGGCTGTCCGATGCGACCCAGCGGGGTTTGCGCTTCAATCTGTTTGCGGAAATCGCTCTCGATCATTCCTGCTGTGTGCGTACCCTCCGTTTCTATCATGCCAGGATTGATGGAGTTGACGCGGATGTTGCGTGAACCCAGTTCTTTGGCTAGCGACTTCGTGACGGCATCGACCGCCGCTTTAGTAGCGCTATAGACCGAGCTATTTGGAGGTGTGAGGGTGCTGACAACCGAACTGATATTGATAATGCTGCCGCCCGTCGCGCCGAAATGCTTTGCTCCTTGTTGTGAGGTAAGGATTAATCCCAGCACATTCAGATCAAACTGCTTGTGGAAATGCTCCTCCGTGATGTCTTCGAGTGGGAAATTTTCATAGATGCCAGCATTGTTGACCAGGATATCGAGCTTACCGAATACTTGCTGTGTCTTTTCAAACAGACGTTCGATCTCTGCTTTTTGGGCAACATTTGCCTGAACCGCGATCGCCTTCCCGCCATCGCTGACAATCTCATCAACTACACGATCGGCTCCTTCTTTGCTAGAGGCGTAGTTGACGACCACAGATGCCCCTTCGGCTGCCAGATGTTTGGCGATCGCGGCACCAATGCCTTTGGATGCACCCGTAACGACTGCGATTTTTCCTTCTAGTTTTTTCATGGTTATAAGTGTTGTGGTGGTTGAGTTTGATAGAGTCGTCCGAAACAGGTGCAAACACACGAGTAATTTCTCTGATTGTCCGACACCTATTTGTAGACGACCCATGTTGATCAATCCACTATTTTGTTATTCTGTCAATGCATAAGTCGTAGAGTTAGCTCTTTCAAGGTGGTGAAATTCGGAACCAAGATTGGTTATTTCAACCTTCAAAAAGCCCAAAATCTGAGCAGAGAACTCAGGATAATAGCACTGAAACAACGTATCTTCGTTTGTCACCTTGAAAGGGCTAGTCCTAGAGTCGAATGGCACTAAGTTAAGATATAACCCTTGCCCTGACGGGTTCCCAGCGTCAAGGCTGGGAACCCATCTTGGGAGGCGGAGCATCCAAGGGCTTTACGAGAGGCAGAGCCTCTGGTAATACATTCCCAGTCTTAAGACTGGGAACGAGGCGACGAGGCGACACAAGCTTTAGTGCCATTCGTCCTAAAGTCTTTGATACTCATTAATGAGTTTTTGATTTAATTTGATTATGCAATTTAGATGTTTTTCAACTTACTTGTGAACAAGCATAAAAACCCTACTCTTTGCCCAATGCCCAATGCCCAATGCCCAATTCCTTCATCCATTAAACTGGTTCAGAAAGTTGCTCATCCAAACGGCGAAACAAAAACACCCAAAGTGGTAGGGAACTATTAATCGCAATTAGTCGCACTAAATGACCAGTTGTAACAATTTCAACATTATGATTTAATGCCAGGGAAACCAAGATCATTTCTGCTGATCCTCCTGGTGCTGTGACTAAGAGACAGGTTAACCAATCCCAAGAGGTTAATTGCATCGCAAGTATAGCAACGATCGCTCCGGCTGCAAGAGTCATCGCCACAGACATCAAGGCATAGCCGACAGTCCGCTTTTTAAAGTTGGGTTTGTCTCCCCAATATTCACCAATAGTAATTCCCAGGAGCATTTGACCCAATAAGTTTATTATTGGCGGCGGACTAAAGCTAATATCACCCACAAAAGGTAGCCAATGTAGTAAAGGATTAAACCCGATACCAATCAACAATGCACCAAAGAAATCGCCAGCGGGAATTTTAAATAATATAGCTGGATAAACTACTAATCCAGTGATTAGCAGTACTAACAAGAGTAATCCTAGTTGAGATGGATCGAGATTTAGCCAAGCACCGTTGATTGGGAGTGTTTGGGGAGAGTAATTACCAACTGATGTCCTAGCGATGAAGGGAATTAGAACAACTACTGAGGTGACGCGAATCGCCTGAACTAGGGCAACCAAGCTCACATTTTTATTGTAATCGGCGGCGATCGCTGCCATAATTCCTACACCACCGGGAACTGTCGCCAGCATTGCTGTCATTAAGTTAGTTTTGCTGATGCGGGAGTAAATGTAGCCGATACAGCTTCCACTCAGCAGCATAAACAAGGTGAGAAAAATAAAAATAGGAATATTAGAAGCAACACTAGCTAGATTAGCGTGGGCATTGGAAGCGCCGACAGTTAAACCTACAAGTGCCATTCCGACTTTTCTAGCAGTGCGGTTAGGTTGGGGGGAATATTGATAAAAAATTCGACATCCTTGAAGAACTACTGTACCAGCGGCAATCCCGCCAAATATCCAGGCAATCCTACCAATTTGGAACTTTGCCAGGAGTAAACCCAGAGGTAATGCTAGAAGCATTTCCCAGACAAGGACAATTAGTTGCTTGGCAAATAGCTGTTGTTTGGTAACAACAGGATTTTCATGAGTGTGTTCTTCCAGGTTGGCAGCAACACTTACACTTTGATTCATCTATACAAGCTTTTTTATTAATTTAACTGATGTACTCAAGCTAATGCGATCGCCCTAGATATAGCAGGGGACTGGGGACTCTTTACTGGGGACTGGGTTGAAAGTCTGTTTGTATATAGGTTTTATCATCAGTTAATGTCCTAACTTTCTTGTCCGTTGCTATAACTAAGTCTAAATTTACCGCGTGTTGCATTCAAACAAAAATGCCTATAGAGAGAGGATAGGGGCACAACCGCAATTGTGCCCCGACAAATAATTTGTATTCCTTTCAATGGTTTAGCCGTTTAATCTTCGTCAAGGGCTGGGAAAGCTTCTTCAAGCTGCCACAACCTATCTTTATTCTCAACGAACCAAATACGAGTCTTTGGAGTTAATTTACTCCAAATGACTTCAACAGGGATGTGAGGAGATGCATATTGGTATTGCTGACCAAGTGATTTGAGATTCTCTGCTACATCATGGGGAATTCCAAATTCTTCCCAGTCAACTTTGATATTTTTTCCCGAAACTCCAGCTGTGGGGTCGAAAATCAATTGTGCTGATCTGACTAAATCAGCAAAGTGTTTCGGTTTAAGTTTGGTGATCTCCTGAATTTGGAGTGATTCGTTATACTCTTGAGACATGATCGCCGCAGTGGTAAAGATTAGTGGTGTATTGAACTTACTGCCAGAGATTTTTATCCCAATATTTTTACTTTAGCGTAGAGCGGCTAACTTGATCATCACTAAAATTATGGATTAGGGATTAAGCGTGGGGAATAATTCTGATTCCAGCCTCCAATCCCCAATCCCCAGTTCCTATTTTAGTGACGAGTGTAAGAACGCTCAAAGTTAGTTTTGAGCGTATGTGCCATAGCGGACATTACAACTGCTAGCATAGAAACCGATATCGCTGCTATTTTGATTCTAGAATCATCTGTAAGTATTGCTACAGCAGCTAGAGCGATCGCTACCCCTATACAACTTTGTTTGACCCTATTTGTAACTTGATAAGCTCGATTGCAGGAATTACAAATAAGTATGTGTCGCGAGAATCTGTCTAGCAAAATTGGCTTGGGATTCAACTCGGCATTCTCAACATTTTTCCATGTGGAATAACCTTGATAAAAAGGCAAAGATGACCCAAATTTATCTAGCCACTTGCGGTACTCAATCACTAATGTGTCAGATGTTTTCAATGGCAAATATAGTTCTTTGAGACTTGTTTCCAAGCGTTCAATTTCTGACTGTTGTCCCGCAATCAGGGGCAAATCCTGCTCCAATATTTTGTTCGTATTTAAGTGATCAAGCCAGCGGGGTCTCAGCTTGACTCCCCAAGTCATGAAATTACGATAACCTCTAGCTAAAAGACGGCATCGCCCTTTGCCTAAAGGAATCGAATACAAAGCTAGTCCAAATGTCCAACCTCGTTCTTCAATATAAGCAGTATTCAGCACAAGACTTGGACTAACAAAATCAATATACTTCCAGGCTTCATTTGATTTGTTAGTTCCCCGCCACCTGCCTCGGATTCCCTGAACCGAACTCTCTAGCAGTTCCATTTCTAGCGGTTGGGCATTTTTCCGATTACCTCCACCCCTAGTGCCATCATGGCTAATAGCAACATGAGCAGGATCTATGACATTCTCGACTAGATATGTTTGGTCATAAGGCAGATCCAATATAAAGTCTGCACACACGAATCCTGGCTTGTCTAAATCTGGCAGAATTGGGATAATTTCATCAATAGCAGTTTCTTTTTCGCCAGCCCACACCCAAATCATACCTTGGCGTTCCACAACCTTAAAAGATGGCACGCAAGCATTGACTGGAATTTTCGCATCTGCTTGTAATTGGGGAATGTGCAAACATTGACCATCACTGCCAAACTGCCAACCGTGATATAAGCACTCAATTTTGCCGTCAATAATTTGTCCTTCGGAAAGTTTGGCTGTACGGTGAGGACAACGATCTGTCAAACAGATAAATTGTCCATTTTGGTCTTTGAACAAAACCAAGGGTTCATCGTACAACGAAAAGCTATAAGGGCGGTTGGCAGGCAAGTCTTGTACGAAGATAACGGGATACCAGCATTGCCTCCAGTTAAATTCTTGCTTCTCCTCTGGTGTTTCAAAGGTAGAGGTTGGTGGTGTCGCCTGTAGTGTCTCTGTTTCTAATGACATGGTTTTCTCCAGGTTTCTCTGATTTTATACCTTTGGATTAGCAAATTCTAGGACTTACGCATTGACAGAGACAACTAACTGTGAATTACGTCTCGTTACAAGGCTCTAGCCTTGTAATGCTCTTGTGTCCGGCTCTGCCTCCTGGTTTGACGGGAGGCAGAGCCTAGTTGATCGCATTCCCAGGCGGCAGCCCAGGAACGAGGCAGGGCAAGACTTTTAGCTTAAAAAGCCTACCATTCACATGATGGTCAATCTGTAAAGTGCGTAAGTTCTAAATTCTTAGTCCCAGAGATATAGGAATCATATTTAATTTTGGAAATACACCCTACATAGCCAACTAACTATTCTAGCTGCTAATCTTGCAACCAAAACACTTCCAAAATAATTATCATCGCATTAGTAAGTGCCACCCCGAACGCAGAAGCTATCGGTATTAAAATCAGGATTTTTTCCTTAAAATCACAATTTTTCTGTTAAAGTCACAATTTTTTCCTTAAAATCACGACTTTTTCCTTAAAATCGTGATTTTTTCCTTAAAATCGTGATTTTTTCCTTAAAGTCGTGATTTTTTTCTTAAAGTCGTGATTTTTTTCTTAAAGTCACGATTTTTTTCTTAAAGTCACGATTTTTTTCTTAAAGTCACGATTTTCTGCAAAACTTGGAAAATACAAAATATAGTTAAAAACTAGCTGAAAGTTTAAGTTTGCACTAGTGACAGAGGTAATTGGTATCAACTTCAGCTACTCATTTTCAACCAGAACTGTAACAGCAGCGATCGCAATCAACATTTCGTCATTTTTATCGTTGAGTTCGGGAATAGCCCGCCCTTGAACTACCATCCCCCCAGATTCTACGGTGAGGGTTTTCCGACCAAATGGTAGTACAGCTAGTACCTCTTCTTCTCTGACTTGTTCGGGATATGGCACTGCTACTTGAACCTCTATAATCATTTCATTGGGGTGACTCAAGCCAGCAACTTCCCAAACACCAGGTAAAGCATTATGAGCGATCGCATTCCGTACCGCCCTAGATGCTGCTACTGTTGGATCTTGTCCATGCTGATCTATTAAACTCAACGAGGTTGTCACCAACCACGTTGGTCTTCAAAACCGTGCGTG
>NZ_JABXKM010000025.1 GCF_017115025.1 Nostoc sp. NOS(2021)
TTGGCGGGGTGGGGTTCTTGGGGTTTAGTAAGTAATCAAGCGGACATGATATGACACCTCAGTGTTCAAGATGCCTGTAAAACAAGGGTTATAAGATTGTAAAGAAAGATGTGACTAATGGATAGCTTTGGGAGAAGGGGAGACGCGCAAGGGACAAGTCGGCAAAGCCGCCCACTGGCTCCCCTACTAGCGTTGGGGAGTAAGACTCAAAGCCTCTCTCCTGGTAGGAGAGAGGTCAAAACTGTGCTGCACCCAAGCGAGAAGCGCTATATTAGTGAGGTTTAGAGGTCGAACGATATCTCCAAGGGGCTACGTCTACGCCGTTTTTAGTCGATAATTTGTGTTCAAAGGTGCAACCTTCGAGTTCAGAACTCCAATGATGAGGCTTTGAACTCGAAAATTCGTGTTCCAATTACGAATTACGAATTACGAAGCTGAGACAAATCCATCAAGTTTGCCAGCTTGTAAACTACCCGCGCCCCGACATTACCATCCCACTCCCCATCACCGACTTCGCAGATATCAAAGCCAATAATTTTTCTCCCACTATTGACCAATTCTCGGAACAGACAAAAAGTTTGCTCTAATTCCAACCCACCTGGAACTGGAGTACCTGTACTCGGACAGAGTTTTGGATCTAGACCATCTGCATCAAAGCTAATGTAAACATACTCAGGTAAATAACTGATAATTTCTCGGCATAAATCAATCCAAGTTATTCCAGAGTAAAGCTTTTGCTTAATGGCTGGGTCATAATAAGCAATAATGCGATCGCTAGATTGGTCAATCATTTGCACTTCATCATGACTAATATCACGCAAACCCACCTGCACCAGCTTGGAAATTTGCGGTATTTTCATCGCATTAAACATAATAGACGCATGGGAAAACTCGAATCCCTCATAGGCATCGCGTAAATCTGCGTGGGCATCAATGTGCAAAATGCCATAGTTTGCATAGTTAGCCGCTAATGCTTGGAAATAACCTAAAGGCGAACTGTGATCTCCCCCAATGACTGCAACTCGCTTACCATTATTAATTGCTTGCTGACAATTTTCAAACAGCCATTGATTCACCTGTTCACCAGCCTGATTAATTTCTGTCAGCACAGGTGTTAAATCTGGTGTATCTGAGAGTTCTTTCCCTTGGGCTAATCGCTCAATAATTTTTGCTGCCAAGGCGCGATAATATGTGTTCTTCTCTACAATATCCTGGGGAATTTCCACCATGAAAATTCCCTGCTTCCAACCATCAGGGTGATCAAAATCGAACAACTCCAGTTGAGTCGAAGCATCGAGAATTCGCTGTGGGCCATTAGCAGTGCCAGCACCATAGGAAACGGTGACTTCCCACGGCACACCAAAGACAATCAAGTTTGCAGACTCATAATCGCAGGGCAAACCTAAGAGGTTGCCGTTTACTTCACCTACACCGCTAGGATTGTAGTCTTTTAATTGATTACTCATCGCGTATCTTCTGGATTTACGTGGATAGACAGCACGCCGCCTAGTGGACATCTGCATTGTAATCAAAATTTTTCACAGGCGGTAAACTACTATAGGACTCCTATTTGATTTTTGAACAAGACTCAGTACCGATCTATCCCTTGTTCCCTATTCCCTATTCCCTATTCCCTATTCCCTGTTCCCTTGGGCTTATTCTTGCCACTCTTTGTCTGACGAGTAGGGTGACAGTTTGAATGTTGTCTGTTAGTTAACTAACGTTTTGTTCTTTTGCCAGAAGTGCTATATTGGCACTTGACCCGACCGAGTACAAACTATGCATAAGCCCACAGGACAGCGAACTCTAGGTGTTGTACTCAGTATTAGAGGACAGGAAGGGGAAGCAGGGGGAGTGGGCAGATGAACAAAAATACTGGGCAAGGTGGTGTTTTTTCCCTGTTTAAAGGCGTACCTCTAAGTCGCATCCTGGTAGCGTTGTTTGTGCTACAAATCTTCCTAGCTGTGGGATTGACTGCATATTTATCAATCAGCAACGGGCAAAAAGCAGTCAATGAAGTAGCTAGCGAATTGCGTCGTGAAGTTGCCAATCGAGTCGAGCAGAATTTACAGACTTATCTATCAACCCCGCGTCAGGTACTACACAGTAATCAAAATATCATTGATATGGGGTTGCTGAAGATAGAGAATCTTGCAACCTGGGAATCATACTTAATAGAGCAGTTAAAGATTTTTCCAGATGCGTTGGCGCAGCCCGCCGCAGGCATCGCCTTAACGGCAAGCAATGAACAGCAAGAATACCTAGCGGTGGAGAAGCTCAATGATCGCCAATTTTTACTCAGAAAAGCCGGAAAGTCAACTGGGTACGACCTCTACACGTATAGAATTGACCCTCAAGGTCAACGTACCCAACTACCAGAGGTAATCAGAAACTATGATGCGCGATCGCGTCCTGATTATCAAACAGCAGTTAGCGCCAAAAAATTCAGCTTTAGTCAGATTTTTACACCCCTCACTGAACCAACACTGCTCATTAGTGCATCTCAACCCATCTATAACTCGCAAGGTGAGTTACTGGGAGTCAACAGCACTCTAACTCACATATCACAAATTGGGGATTTGCTGCAAAATATCAAAGTTGGCAAGTCTGGGCAAATTTTTATTATCGAGCGATCGGGGCTATTAGTCGCAAGTTCCACAACCGAAGAACCATTCCGCTTACAAAATGGTAAACCGATTAGGTTGGCAGCTTCCCAGAGCGGGAATTCCTTTACTCAAGCAACCGCTAAATATTTAACAACTAAATTTAGTAACTTTGACCAAATTCAAAGTTTACAGCAATTAGATTTCTCCTTTGACGGCAAACGACAATTTTTAGAAGTTAGACCGTTACAAGGCGAACCAAATGTCAACTGGTTGATTGTGGTAGCTGTCCCAGAAACAGACTTTATGGGACAGATTAATCGCAACACTCAAACCAGAATTTTTCTCTGTCTGGGAGCATTGGGACTAGCTATTATATTGGGGATTCTCACCGCCCGTTGGATAACTCAGCCAATTCTGTACTTCAGCACGGCGGCAAAAGATTTAACCGATTTTACCAATGGCGAAGACTCGGTGGTGAAAGTACACGGCATTAAAGAACTAGAGGTGCTGGGTGAATCTTTCAATGAGATGGCGCAGCAGTTACGCAAAACCTTTATTGCACTGACTACCAAAAATGAACAGTTAGAACTGCAAGTTAAGCAGCGAACTCAAGAATTACAGCAAGAGATTCAAGAACGCATCAACAGTGAGCGAAGACTGGGCCAGCATAGTCGAGTACTGGCAGAACTGGCAAATCACAAAGCGGTTTTTGAAGGAAATCTGGAAACAGCATTCAAAGTCATTACAGAAAAAGCAGCGAATGCCTTAGAAGTAGAGCGAGTGGGTGTGTGGTTATTCAATAGCGATGCCTACGGCGGGCTGCGCCAACGCACCAAACTACAATGTATAAATCTCTATGAACGTAGCAAACAAAGACATTCGGCAGATATAGAACGCAACCTTGCAGATTATCCGATCTACTTTAGAGCTTTGGCATCTGCCCATACCATCACCGTCACCGACACTCGCACCGATCCACGGGTACAAGAATTATGGAATGAACTATTAGAACCAAATAACATTGTATCCCTAATTGATACATCGATTTGGGTTGGGGGCGAAGTAGTGGGAACAGTATTGTATGAGCAGATTGGTATTCCCCGGATATGGGAACTGAGTGAGCAAAACTTCGTTAGTTCCATCGCGGAATTTGTCGCCCTAACTTTAGAAGTATGCGATCGCAAACGGGCAGAATCCGCTCTGCGTGAGGCTAAAGAAGTTGCTGAAGTGGCAAATCATGCCAAAAGCACCTTTTTAAAAAACATCAGCCATGAACTGAGGACTCCCTTAAACTCCATTCTTGGAATCACAGAGTCACTCCAAGATGAAGTGTACGGCCCTGTGAGTGAAGAACAGCGCCAGTCCCTAAATATGCTCGAATCCAGCGGTAAGAACCTACTAGAATTGATTAACCAGATCCTTGACCTTACCGACATCGAATCCAGCAAAATAGAACTGCAATTAGCTGCTACTTCGATTCGGGGATTATGTGACTCCAGCCTGAGTTTTGTCAAACATCTGGCGTTCCAGAAAAATATCCACCTGAGTGTACAAATACCTGAAGAACTCGAACCCATCCAAGTCGATGAACGCCGCATCCGCCAAGTATTTATCAACCTGTTGACTAACGCTATCAAGTTTACTAAAGAAGGAGGCAAAGTCTGGATTGAAGTCCAGCCAAATTCCATAAATGAATATATCTTTTTCAGCGTAGTAGATACGGGTATTGGTATGCTTTCCGATGACCTTTTCAAATTATTTCAACCTTTTATGCAGGTTGAAAATTCCTCTACCCGACGTTCTGTAGGCACTGGTTTAGGATTAGTGATGGTGCAAAGAATTGTAGAGTTGCACGGTGGGACTGTCCATGCCGAAAGTCAGTTAGGGAAAGGCAGTCGATTTACAGTCAAACTTCCTTGGAAAAAGGCAGGGGAGTAAGAGCGATCGCTTTGTAAAGGTTAGTTGATATTTCTTGTCAAACTGCTGGTTAAGTTAGACACTAAGAAATACAACACACGCAATTATTTATATGACTGCTATTTCTAACCTTGAATTCAAACGACCAATTTGGCAAACTGCGATCATATTGACTTTGGGCTTTTGGCTCAGTGCTAGTCTAGTTTTAGACTGGGTAATTATGCCTAGCCTTTATCTTTCTGGAATGATGAACCAAGCTGGTTTTACGACAGCAGGCTATACGATTTTTTGGAACTTCAATCGTATGGAATTATTATCTGCTGCTGTAGTATTGACTGGGGCGCTAGCCTTGGGCAAAACCCAATATCACTGGCGTATTGGCAGTATTGTTTTATCTGGGCTGCTGCTAACTATAGCTATGCTTGACACCTATTTCTTAACTCCGCAGATGTGCGCCATAGGAGTTCAACTTAACCTATTTGAAGCTGCTGCTGCTATTCCATCGACAATGAATTTACTGCACGGCGGTTATTGGCTACTGGAAGTAGTTAAGCTGGTGGCATGTGGCACACTTTTAAGCTGGTGCTGGCGGGAGCAAGTTTAAGTAGATGGAGAAATATAACGGTGAGAATGTCCACTTATAAATCTCACGCCCAAGACGCAAAGAAATTATTTGCGTCTTTTTGCTACATATACCTTATGGGTTAATGAATGCGATATCTACGACGGGCTACGCCTACGCATACAATTTTGTATTTATATTTGTGACTTTTAAAACTTGAGATTTTTCGGGCAAATTGCTACCATAAAATGATTCACTCATTTATAAGTGTAATTTAATAAGCATCAAAAATTATCTTTTACTGTACATTTTCAACCTTTCCGGACATCCGAACAAATAAATATTTATGACAATTGTCTGGAAGATGATATTAATTAGTTTTCATGTTTACTTTACTGATTTATCATGAAGTTTATATATTTCTGCTAACTTTTTTTGAAAATTATAGTAACCTGAATTTTAGTGAGTACGTTACTTGTTATCTACCATCTAGCTGAAAATAGCTATTTTGCAGGTATGTACTACCAATCAAGAATTTCGCTGTAAGTTCTTGAATTTGTCACTCCAAATTGTGCAGGGTGACTATTTAGCCCCACACAACATTAGAACCCGTTTCTAGTACTTATGAAGAGATTCCCTTCTGCTGATCTGGTCGCCTGTGCATCTCACCACACACCATCATGGCGGCAATTATCAGCCCTGGCTCGGAGATTTACCATTCTTGTTGTGCAAGTGATAATTTTGCCCAATCCCAACACTAAGAGTTGCTCTACAATCACAAACCTAAGTAAGACATTGAACTTTTTGAATGCTTAGTTTTTAATAATACTTTTTCTCTTGATGAAGTTCACCTCAAGAATAAACTTCTTGGAAAAGTACCTAACGACTTTAGTCATGGCTAAAAAAACATAGTTCGTCAGCGCGGACTAAAAGCCTTGAGGGAGAGCCATTTACGTCTACGTTACAGTAGATTTTGGTCGCTCCAGACTTTAGCATTAGAGGCAAAAAGACTTTTGCAAGAGAACTAAAGTATGTACAATCTTCGGCTGCAAAATACGGATAACAGTGATGCATTTGAGACTGATGGGCGAGAGCCAATGGTCTGTGCGTTGCACTTGAGTTACTGTTAGATTGGCTAGATTAGCGAAAGATACAGAAAACCAATCTAATTTTTGAAATACTATATCCTGGCAACTAGTCGGGCGATTTTGCTATTGGGAAATAGCATGAATTGGTTTAGTTGTAACTCGTGCATTATAGCTTAACAGAGATTGGCGAATTAGGAGTTGGGGGGTGTGGAATCTCTGTACTAACTCAAATGTGACCGCTATATTTATCTGACAGTGCTTCCAACAAAGTCGCGGTGAATTCCGAAAAGGTAATTCACTAATTTTGCCTGCAAACAAATGTTAATTTTATTCCAGAGCCATTCCAATGAAGACACTTCCGATTAGTAGATACAGATTTTTCCAAAAGCTCCAACCCTTATCTCTGTTGAAAAAAATCACTGGTAAGTCGGTTACTGGTTGTTTGCAGGTGTTTAGCACGTCAGGCTCTTGGTCAATATATATGGACGAGGGTAAACTAATTTATGCCTGCTACTCAGAGAAAATGTTTGAGCCGCTTTACAGGAATTTGCAACGCTTGAGTCAGCAAATTTCTACTCTTCCTGGCGGAATCAAAGAACAGTTGCGGGCGATATTTGAAACTGGTATTGAAAATCAGGCAATACCGAACCCAGACTATCTGGCTATTTGCTGGTTAGTCAATCAGAAATATATCAGTCCCTCTCAAGCGGCGATACTGATAGAGCAATTGGCGCTAGAAGTTCTGGAGTCATTTCTGAACTTAGAAGAGGGGAGTTATGAATTTATTCCTGAAAGCTTTCTGGATGATATGCCAAAGTTTTGTCATCTAAATCTCCGCTTATTAGTTGAACGATGTCAAACGCCCCGAAGCGTTCGCGTTAGCGTCTCTCAAAGAGAAGCCTCTGGTAGAGAAGCAGTTTATCGTCAAACATCGCCAACTTCTCAATCGCACCCCTCACAATTGTTCAAAATAAATGAGCTACAACCTCAAGCCAAAACTACACCAAAGTTGCCTAGAACAAACGGCTATAAACCACCAGCTTATTCTATTAATACTAATGATCATAGGGGTCAGCGAATCAGCCAACCGCCTGTTGACAAAAAAATCTACACAATCTTTTGTATTGATGACAGTCCTGCAGTATTGAATACGATTAAAAGTTATTTAGATGAGCAAACATTTTCTGTTGTCGGAGTCACCGATTCTTTGAAAGCTTTAATGCAGATTGTTCGCACAAAACCTGACATAATTTTGTTAGATATTTCGATGCCTAATTTAGACGGATATGAACTCTGCACCTTGCTGCGTAAACACTCACATTTTAAAAATACACCTGTGATTATGGTGTCAGGAAAAGTAGGATTTCTAGATAGAGCTAAAGCTAAGATGGTTGGAGCATCCGGCTATTTAACTAAGCCTTTTACACAAGGGGATTTACTAAAAGTCATCTTTCAACATATTGTTTAATTTCCTAATATAATCAATAACTCCACTTAACCAACATATTTTTTGGGAGATTTAAGGTTGAGTATTACCTGGATCGCTACCATTCTGGTTATAGAAGATTGTCTGAGTGAATTCAAATTAATTAGTCATTATCTCAGCGATAGAGGTTACAATGTTATTAAGGCGAATAGTGCGAAAGAAGCTCTAGAAATAATCTTAGAATCAAAGCCAGATGCGATTGTTACTGATGTAGAAATGCCGGGAATGAGTGGATTTGAATTGTGTCGCTTCATCAAAAAAAATCCCACTAATCAAAAAGTGCCTATTGTAATTTGTCGTAGCAAAAATCAGGCAATTCACCGCTTGTGGGCAAAGAAGCAAAGTGCTGACGCCTATATAACTAAGCCATATACGCCTGAGCAGCTACTGAGTGTCATACAATCGCTTGAGGCATGTTCAGTTAAGAAAAATTAGTGGTTCATGTCATTAGTGAGGAAGTGACGCCTCCCCCAGTATTTCCAAAAGCGATCGCTCCATAACTTCACTGACAAATTTATTACCTTGCAAGTTGAGGTGAATGTGATCGTGATACAAAGCTTGCGGGTTGGTAGTTGAATTGAATATCGGTAAAAAGTCTATATAGTTAATTTGCTGTGCTTTGGTAAAATCGTTCAAGCGCTGGCGAGCTTTAATTTCGTAATCGCGGGGGCCTGGTTCACCAATTTCTCGGAGTAAGGGAGTCATGACTAGCAGAAATTGGCTGTTGGTTTGGCGAGTCAGGGCTTGAATTTTACCGATCGCCTCCAGATTAATCCCAACGCGATCGCCTGCTTCATTATGCACTGCGTTCATTTCGGGAATTGGCTTTTGTTTGACGATATAGCGTTGCCACACTTCCACTAATGCTAGGGGAGGTTTACTATCGGGATAGTTGCGATCGCGTCCTACCGGTAAAGAAGTGGGAGGAGTAGCAAACAAATCATCGGTATTAATTAATAACACTACCGCTTGCGCGTTAAAATTGCTAAACTTCTGTAAATAAGCTAACTCGTTCCTTGGCCCCCAAGAGTTAGCTGAAGCATTCAACACTTCTACTTCCTGGTAATTACTATTAGTGGATGATGCCAGAGAACGTATCATCAGGCTGGATATTGTATTAGTCTGATCTGTCCACCAGCCACCATTAGCAATAGAATCACCTAACAGTAAAACTCGTAGCCCAGAAGGTGCAGGCGTCTTATTTATCGGACTACCTCGCATCGAATACTGGTTAATTTCAATGCGATTACCAAAACGACGGCTACGCTGGTTAGGAGCCAATAAATAACCAATCTGCTCATCGCCAATGTAAATCAGGGGATTACCAAAGCCAAAGAGCGATCGCAGTCCGATCTCGACTACCACAAACAATCCCACAACCACCGCCAAAATTACGATCAGCGCCACTTTCACCTACCCACACCCTCTTATACCGAGTTGCTTTTCAACGATAGTAACTGACGCATTGGGCATTGGAAAGAGGCAGAGGGGCGGGGTGCAGAAGGGAAAAGTTAAGAGCTACCCTGCCTCTTCCCCACTCCCCAGGCATCTGACTAAGCGGATTAATATGTATTGAAATGTGTTTAATCATTTATAAAAACAGCAATTATGGGGCTATTAACTGCCTATCTAATAGTTTACCAAAGGTTTAATATATTTTGGCTAATTTTGTGTAAGGGTATAGCAGTGTTTTCTAGTGATATAATTATGTATTATAGGTATTAATACAACTACAATTGTCATCATTTTATCAACTAATTAATTTATTTCGCAAAATTTTTTCGGGGGTAGGTTAGGATGATCAAAATAGCCACACGCAAATATTTAGGTAAACAAAATGTCTATGACATTGGGGTTGAGCGTGACCATAATTTTGCGATTAAAAATGGCTTAATAGCTTCCAATTGTTTCAATAAATCCCATTCGACTGCCTATGGTTATGTAACCTATCAAACAGCATATTTAAAAGCTAATTACCCATTGGAATATATGGCGGCACTGTTAACGGCTAACAGTGGCGACACCGATAAAGTACAGAGATATATTACTAACTGTACGAATATGGCTATTTCCATAGATCCGCCAGATATTAATCGTTCTGGTGTTGATTTTACGCCGACAGCAGGAAAGATTCTGTTTGGATTTTCGGCGGTGCGTAACGTGGGACAGAATGCGATCGCTTGTATTTTGTCGGCGAGAAATGAGACAGGAGAGTTTAAATCACTCGCTGATTTTTGCGATCGCGTGGATTTACGTGCTGTTAACCGCCGGACTCTAGAATCGCTGATTTACTGTGGAGCCTTTGACAAAATTGAACCCAACCGCCAACAATTAATTAACGACTCAGAACTAGTATATGATTGGGCACAATCTCGCGCTAAAGATAGAGCCAGTGGTCAAGGGAATCTCTTGGATTTATTAGGCGACGGATTTTCTTCGACTCAGAACAAAAGAGCAAGTAATGCCTTTGAAACTGCTCCCAAATCTAAACCTGTAATGGATTTTACCGCACAGGAAAAGTTGCAGAAGGAGAAAGAATTATTAGGATTTTATGTATCAGATCATCCACTGAAATCCTTACGGCAAATAGCACCATTTTTGACTCCAATTAACCTTTCGCAACTGGGAGAACAAAGGGAAGAAATAAGGCTTTGTGCAGTTGTCATGTTGAATAACGTCAAAAAAGTGGCTACTAAAAAAGGCGATCAGATGGCAATTTTGCAAATAGAAGACCTAACTACACAATCAGAAGCTGTAGTCTTTCCTAAAACCTATGAACGCATTAGTTCCCTACTCGTAGTTGATACCAGATTGATTATTTGGGGAAAAGTCGATCGACGCGACGAGCAAACTCAATTTATCCTTGAAGATGCAGAACCAGTGGAAACAGTACAAATGGTGATGGTGGAGTTAAATCCCCAGCAAGCAGGTAATATCGATTACCTACATCACTTGAAAACAATTTTGCAAGAACAGTCAGGAGACAAAGAAAAGGCAAAAATGCCAATAATCGGAATTATCAAAACTGAAAATTCTCATAAATTTGTTCGCTTAGGTTGGCAATTTTGCGTACAAAATTCTAGAATAACTGTTCAAGCTTTGCAAAACGCCAGTTTTACTGCTCATATAAAATCGCTGACTGGTAGCTGACGCCAGGAGTGAAAAATCTACCAATACTGAAAAGCAGCTTAAAAATTAGTTTTACTCAACTGTCATCAGTAAATTGCCTTAAGTATTCAGGATATTAATCGTTTTTTTAGTTACTTACGCGGATGATAATTTCCTTGAGGGAGTGGTATCTTTTTATGCTAATACCCTTGAGGCTGCGACCGGGGGAAGGAGTTAGGAACTTAATGATCGTAAACGAGCTACATAAATTTGTTTCATACTGTAAAAAAATTCAACCCCAAACTCAGGAGGACATTCAAAAATTTTTTGAAGGAGTGATCTTGTTTCCTTATGATAAGGAACTTCTCTTGCAAGCTTATTTATTTCTGAATATTAAAGACTTGTTTCCCTCGTGCGCTGAATTGCTGTTATTTGAAAAATCTCCAATTTCAGATTATACAGATTTAGGGAAGTGTGATTTTGTCTTCCTGACCTTTAAAGGTAGTCTGTTTTTAATTGAAACTAAGTTTATTGATACAGAAGCAACAGGAGCGACAGAAAGAAAAAGAAGAAATAAACATAGAAACAAGGTATTTGAGCAAGTTATTACTTTAAAAGGCCGATTTAGTGAATATTGGAATATGAGGCTAGATCAATTAGAGTGCGGGGTTTTCACAACAGATCCAGAAGTTGCTTGGCGAGGAAATGGTGTGAATGTCATATCTAAATCAATATCTATAGATCATCTCGAAAAATGGCGAAGAAGTTATCACAGTAGTGAAAAATTTTCATCTCATCAAGATGGGTCAAAGTTTGAGGGGAAGGTTAAAATAATTCGTAATTCGTAAATGACACTCTCGACGAGACGCTACGCGAAGCGTCTGGTCGAGAAGGGTCGAAGTGCGGGCTACGCCTACGCAAGTCCGAGTCCAAAGCCATGAATTACCGCCCATCGCCGATGGAGAAACGGCGCAATGGTTTGCCTTACATCCGATAGGCTATCGGTTAAATCCGTCAGATTCCTCAAAGCAATTTCGTCTTTGGGGACTGACAATTAACAATTCAAAATTCAAAATTCAAAATTCAAACATTTTAGACATTTTCAGACTCTTATTTAAACCCCGACTGAAACTGATCGGAGGCGGAGTGACTCCGACTCCGCGCTAACTGTAGAGCTAGGGATCTTAAACCTTTTGATTTACGAAAAAAAAACATCCCAAATTTTCTTGTGGGATGGGTGTCCGCACTACGTGCCGCTACGCGAACACCCGTTCCATATTTAGGGCGGGCAGGACTTCGGCGTGAGCGCTCAGTCGAACGCTGCCCACCCCACAAGATAGATAATTTATTTCTTGTCAGTCCCTTGTCCAACCATAGGTAACGTTGACCCGGAAAACATGTCAGATTACTTGAATAAGTACCAAAAGTCTGATAGGAAAACGATACTAATGAGAATTTGGGCTACTGCTGCTGTGCTAGCTTCTTCTTGGCTAATATCTGGCATAGGTTCTGAGCCAATCAACGCTACTTCTGTTTTGGTAGAAAATGCTATATCATCTCCTGCGCCAACGAATACAAAACAGATTACTGTTAGTAATACCGAGTTCGGGCTGAAGAGAGTTGACTCCAAAGGTAAGATTACCATTTTCCAGACAACAAGAGTGCCACTTCAGGAAGGAAGCGCCTACGGATGGCGGATAAAACTCAAAGACTACCAAGGTGAAGTGAAATGGCGCGAAGTCTTGCATTTACCAAAACCTCCAGAAACTTGGGGTACAGATAACGGTGAAGATTTCTCAATATCAGCAGACGGCACTACATCTGTGACACGGCGCACACAGTCGGCTCCAGAGGGTGTGATTGAGAATTTTTGGACGATCGCTTCTGGCGATCCGGTTGGTAAGCATAGAATACAAGTATATATTAATGACCGTTTGATCAGTACTTTCGAGTTTGAACTTATTCCTGTCAAGTAGATGTGACAGAGATGATTGGTAAGGGCGCAAAGCTTTGCATTGGTCTCAACTTCAGGTTAAAAGGGCGGTTAGAAACAGCACGCCAGTCGCTTATGGGGGTTTCCCCCATGAGTAACTGGCAGGCGATTTCAAATCGCCAGGGCTTTACAAACATCCTCTTAAACCAATAATTGATATTTCTCTTGAGCGAGATTGTAAAGAGGTCGCCAAATCAAACGATTGGTCAACACAACCAATAAAGACATGACCACTGTCGAAGCTAACAGCAGAGGGAAATTACCTGTAGCTGTGGCATGAGAAATTGTTGTCCCCAATCCAGGAGTACTAATTACCCGCCCTTGAAATGTAACGTACTCACTGACAATACTGGCATTCCAAGCGCCGCCAACGGCGGTAATAATTCCTGTAATTAGGTAGGGAAAGATTGCAGGTAAAATTAGGGTTTGCCAGCGTTGCAAAGGGGACAGTTTATACACCGAAGCTGCTTCGATCAGGTCTGAGGGTATCGACTGGGCCCCAGCTATGACATTGAATAGGATATACCACATTGTTCCTAACATCATCAGAGCGATCGCACCAATCTGCAAACCGCCAGCGATACGGGTTAAAGCCAGCAGCAGCACTGGAAATAAAGCTGTTGCTGGTACAGAAGCAACGATTTGTACTAATGGTTGCAATACTTGAGCCAGCCGCCGATTGCGACCAATTGTAACTCCTACGGGTACAGTCCACAACAGGGATAATATCAAAGCAATGATTACCCGTAACGCCGTCAACGCAGCACCTTTGATTACCTGTAGCCAATCAGTCCAGCCTAAAGTCCGTAACAGCAGTACGGCTTCCCAAGTACCCCACAAGACAATTAAGGTGAAGCCGCTAACAAATATCCAATTTAAAAAACTCGGCAAGTTGAGGCTGCCTTTGGCATTCACAGGTACAGAACGCACGGGAAACGACCGAATTAAACCGTCGTCTATGGCTGTTTGTAATGGCTGAAAAACGCGATCGCTAATTGCGCGTAAAGTAGGCGATCGCCTGATAATATCCAATACCCATGATTGAGGTGCATTTTCAGTTTCAACCATCTCAAACTTAAATTTTTCTGCCCAAGCAATCAGGGGTCGCCACACAAAAAAATCAGTTGCCACAATGATCGCAATCAGCACCGCCAAGCCCCAGAATATAGCTTTAAAGTCCCCCTTATTGGCTGCTGTGCCTAAAAAAGAGCCTAACCCAGGCAAGCGAAAATCTTTATTCCCCAAGGTAAATGACTCAATAGCAATTAAAAAAAACCAACCTCCAGCCACCGACATTACACTGTTCCACACCAAACCAATCACACCAGATGGTAACTCCAATGTCCAAAAGCGTTGCCAGGGATTAAGCCGATAAACCCGCGATGCTTCTATTAATTCTTGCGGAATACCTTGGAGAGACTGGTAAAAACTAAAAGTCATATTCCAAGTCATACCAGTAAAAATCAGCAGAATGGCTGCTAGTTCTACACCAATTCTCTGACCCGGAAATAGAGAAATCAAAGCCAGTACTACACCTGGTAAAAAAGACAATACTGGAATCGATTGCAGAATATCCAACATCGGAATTAAAATCCGTTCTGCAATTCGGGAGCGATAAGCAGCAGAGGCATACAATAGGGTGAAAATTAAGGATAAAAAGTAAGCAAGCCCCATGCGGATCAGGGTTTGGGCTGTATATCCTGGTAAAGCATTGATGTTTGTAGAAATTGTCAGTTCTGGTTGAAAAGTACCGCTAAATTGGGAAGCAGTTCTAATAATTGCCACAATTAAGGAGAAAATCACCAGAATCAGCAATCCATCTTGCCAAGTCCAATTGCTACGTCCCAGAGTTTTATTAGCAGGAGTTAGGGGTCGAGTCATAAAAAATTCAAAATTCAAAATTCAGAAAGCCATTCATGGTAAATTCGGTAAATTGGCACATATGTGCTAACTTACCGGATTTACTACAACAGGTTGCTCTAAAAAGATTTGTCCCGATGGCTCATCGTAGCTGTATATCTCGGCGTAACGACCCCAGTCAACGACGGTTTTTAATTGTCGCTCGGCTTCTTGTGGGCTAAAGTGACTTTCTAGGATATCTAAAACCAGTTCTTCTGGAATGCGTTGATTATTTTTCGCTTCTAGAAGACGGTAAATTTGCTGTACTAAGCGAATATGAGTTAAGAGTTGCGATCGCATAAGTTGTTTGCGATCGTCAATACCACCATTGATAAATTGTTGCCCGACTGGCTTCAGGCTAATATCGCCTTCTGCAAGTTCTACAAAATCCATTAATTTTGCCGCTTCCACAATTGGTAAAATATCATCCACTTCTAGTTGCAATTCTTGGGCAAGCCGATATAGGTCTTTTTCCTGACGATCTTCTAAAAGTTCCAAAAGACCGGCAATAGAACCAATTCGCACGGCGGGCAAAGACTGATATTTTGCTAGTGGTGTTGCAGGTTGTACAGAGGTAGTAGCTGGGGGCTGAATTTTTTCTAGTTCTGGGTTCGTGATGATTGTATAAACCTGATCTACCAGGGCTTGAAAACTTGGGTGTTTGCGATCGCGGTAGTGGGGTAAAGTCACAGGTAAGTCAGCACGGATTCTCCCCGGATTGCGTCCTAGTACAATAATCCGATCCGCCATAATTACCGCTTCCTCAATGCCGTGGGTGACAATTAAAATGGCTTGTGTCGGTATCCGACGTTCCAACCACAAATCTAATAATTCAAACCGCAAGTTTTCTGCTGTTAGCACATCCAAGGCCGAAAACGGCTCATCCATACATAACAGTTCTGGTTCTACAGCCAAAGCCCTCGCAAATCCGACTCGCTGACGCATTCCCCCAGAAAGCTCTTTGGGATAGGCATTTTCAAACCCATCCAAACCAATAATATCAATCATCCGTAGCGCTTTTTGCCGTCGAGAGTCTGGGGGATCTCCTTTGGCCTTTAAACCCAGTTCCACATTCTCTAGTACAGTTAACCAAGGATAAAGGGCAAAACTTTGAAAAACAATTGCTACCCCAGGATTTAAACCAACTAGGGGACGATTCTGATATAGAACTTCACCTTGACTGGGGGGGATTAACCCAGCAATTATCCGCATTAAAGTAGATTTCCCTGAACCGGAAGGCCCTAGCAACGCGACTATCTCCCCCGGACGCAACTCTAGATTGATATTTTCCAGGATGACAATCTGCTGGCCGTTAGGCTGCTGATAAGATTTGCTGACACTTTTTAGGGCGATCAGGTGTTCGGTTGCTGTTTTAAAGACCATGACTCTTTCTGTAAGGAAATAATTAAATAGAATCTCATGTCCAGGTTATTTTACAGTTAAAGCTGACTAAAAATAGCTTATTCAGCAATTTGAACAGTACGGTTGCCCAGCTACTCGCTGGCGTCGTCATAAATTAGCTGTAAGAGTTAATAAAATAAATCCACTAATTGCTGCAAAACAATGACCGCCTGCCCGAATATTAAAAGGAATAAATTGCTCTATTAGCTCTGTGCGTCCGAGTAAATTTGGAGTGATTGCAGATATTAAATAAACAACCTCTACTATGGCGGTTAAAATAGAAATAGAAGTTTGATTCTTGTTGGGTGGCGATCGTGAATACAGAGGAATTCCTGCGATTGATCGAAAAGCAGTGCCCATGTCCTCAGACACTGCCAAAAGGGCTGCAAGCAATGTGGTATGACAACAAAGGTGATTGGAGCAAAGCTCATGAAATAGTTGCAAATGCCAGCGATGCCGATAGTGCCTGGGTTCATGCTTACCTGCACCGCAAAGAAGGCGATTTTAACAATGCCCGTTTCTGGTATCAACGCAGTGGTCAGCCAGAGTTTTCAGGAGAACTAAGCCAGGAATGGGAACAAATAACTTCTGTATTGCTAAGGAAGGTCAACGCGACGCATGAATGCTGAGGAATTAAAAAGGCGTTTTGCCGCCGGGGAAAGATATTTTCCAGCCGTCAACTTGAGTAGCGACAAGCTGATTGGAGCCTATTTGCCTGGAATCAATTTATGGGGATCTGACTTGAGTGGAGCTAACCTAGCTAAAGCTAAACTCTGGGGAGCAGATTTGAGTAGAGCTAACTTAGCCAAAGCAAACTTGACCAGAGCTAATTTGAGCGGTGTCAAACTGAATGAAGCAAATCTCCGGGGAGCCAAACTCAACTATGCCAAGTTGTATGGAGCGAATCTGACTGGCGCTTACTACGATGAAAGCACGCGGTTTTCTAGAGGTTTTGACCCCATCAGTAGAAATATGCGGAAGGTCTGAAGGGGATTGGGGACTCGTCTGCAAGCGGATTTGATATTATTACAGCATTTTTCAATTTATCCGCTAGTCGTACAGAATTCAGCATGAATACTGTACGACTGACGCCTTGATTCTTTCTGATTAAATTGGCGTTCGCGTAGCGTGTCCTAAAGGACAAGGTATTGCTTTAAATAACTAATTTTGATACATGTTGATGTGAGCCATCTAACATAGACGATATCAACATTTGTTCAAAGACTTTGGAAAGAGCAGTTTGAAAACGCTGACGATGTTTGAGTTTGAAAAAAGGTCGAACTATTTCTGCGTAGACGTAGCCCGCCTTCGGCATCGCACCGTTGCCCTCTCTGTTATCAATAACTCGAATTGCCCGCAGAGTTCCCAGCTGTATTTCTTTTTTTACCATCAACTCAGAAATTCCAATTGCACCGACACCATCTTCGATCGCTGCTTTTGTCATCTCCCCACTGTTGAATACTAAAATTACATTCAGTTCACTGAGATTGATTCCCCAATTTTGTAAGGCTTCCTCAAACCTTTGCTGGGTTCCAGAACCTGGTTCTCGCATCACCCAAAGGGTTTGAGTCAATTGGCTTAAGTCAATTTCTCCCCACTCAAACCAAGGGTGTTTTTGACCTACGACAATTTGCAAGCGATCGCTCCCCACTATTTCGTACTCCAGAGTATTCTGAAGCGCTGGCTTCACATCTCCTTCCACCAAACCCAAATCAAACTGTCCTGTAGCTGTTCCGACACAAATCTCTTCTGTATTGGCAAGGCTACAGTCAATCTGGATACCGGGATATCGGCTCTTAAACTCACTAATCTTACTTGGTAGCCAATAGTTACCAATTGTCAGACTCGACCCTAATTTTAATTCACCCCGTTGCAGATTGTTCAATTCTCGCAATCCCCTTTCAGTCAAGGAAACTTGATCGAGAATTTTCTGCGCTTCCACTTGCAGTAATTTACCCGCCTCAGCAATCTCGATATGGCGACCAATCCGATGGAATAGTTTCACTCCGTATTCTTGCTCTAAGTTGTGGATTGCTGCGCTGACGGCAGGTTGGGTAATATAAAGCTCCTCTGCTGCGCGAGTAAAGTGTAAGTGCTGCGCCACAGCCTGAAAGATTTTTAGCTGCTCAAGCGTCATTCCTGCCATTTATGGTATCCCTACAACTTGTTGTCAAAATTTTAATCACTTTCATTTATCATTCTGACAAACAAAAGCATTTGATTCTATCGGTTAGTTTGACTAAAGTATAAATCAAGGCTTCAGCACGGACTCAAACGGCCAAGTAGAGAGCAGGGGATGAGGGGGCAAGGGGAGTATCCAATGCCCAACTTCTCTACCAGAGGTTGCGCCAACGGAAACGCTCAGTACAAGTGCCCAATGCCCCATGCCCAAGCATGAAAATAAGGACATCCAAAAATGAACGATTTAGTAACTGCAATTACCACAGGGATTACCGCATTCACTGCCACCAACATCGATGATATTGTCATTCTGACGTTGCTTTTTTCACAAATAAATAAAACGTTCCGCAGTCGTCACATCCTTGCTGGTCAGTATCTCGGTTTTGCTGCATTGATCATTGCTAGCCTTCCCGGTTTCTTCGGTGGACTAATTATACCGCAGGACTGGATTAGACTACTTGGCTTAATGCCAATAATCATTGGTGTGAGTAGTTTACTAAAACGCGAAGAGGATTCACCAGAGGAAGCCGAAGAAGAAACTGAGCCGTCTTGTCCTTCTATACTTACCAGTTTTCTCTCTCCGCAAACATGCAATGTAGCTGCGATCGCCTTTGCAAATGGTAGTGATAATATCAGCGTCTACGTGCCCCTGTTTGCCAACTCGGAATTAGATAGTCTGCTGGTGATACTAGGTGTATTCTTTACGCTAGTTGGTGTCTGGTGTTATACCGCTTACAAGTTAACCTACTTACCTGCGATCGCAGACTTTTTAACTGAAAATGGCAACACTTTTGTGCCTTGTATCTTGATTGGTCTGGGTGTGTTTATAGTCATGGAAAATATTACTTTTACTCTTGTATCTGTAGTTTCTAGTTATCTTTTTTCATTGATTTTAAATATGAATACTCAGCCATCGCCTAAAGAGCAAAATAATTAAGTCTTTAAGAAGATGTACATCCTGAAATTTTTGGTCAAAATGAATTCCAAACTCCAAAATCTCTTATCCATAAACAGGACTCAAATCATGAAAATCTGGAAATCTCTGCTAATTGTCTTGATGATTTTTGTTAATCTTGCCTTTGCTCAACCTTCATTTGCTGACAGACCAAAATTTAGCAAAAACCCTGATTACATCGAAGTCACTAAAGCTCTTAACGAACTCTCTCAGACAAAAGATGCCCAAACTCAAGTTGAAGGTCTCACACCAGAAGAAATTCAAAAGAGAACCGAGGAATTAACACTGCAAAAATATGCTTTAGAGACGGGAATCAACTGGGGTCAATGCGACAACCAAACAGGTAATACCATAGCAGTATACGGCAAAAGACCAAATGATGAAGACAATGAAGATGCTGTATACGACAATGGTCTGTATTTTCTAGCTAATGGTCAGTCCACTAAAAATAACTGGGATTGTGATGGCATCTATCTACCGAATGATGTCAAGGTAGCAAATTTTACTTCTAGTCCGAATGGGCAAGGTCAAGAATTGACAGGAGCGGCTGCTATCAAGATACTTGATGGAACTCAGCTAGTGATTAAGACCAATCCAGATAATGCTGGGATTGAATTGAATGTTCCGACTGTGAAAGTTATTAACAGCAAAAAGGCTAACTGGTTTATCCCAGATATATCGCAGGCTCTCATAGATACACGAGTTCCTAATGCGCCTAGCAATCAGTCTTGAAATAGAACTGCATAGTCTATTTTTGAATGATTGTTCTGAATTTAAATAAGCTAACAGCCAAAATCAGAGGAAAAACAGGACAACCACTGGTGAAAAACCTCTCTGAATCTTGGCTGTTTTTTTTATCGTAAATCAAAGGGTTTAAGACCCCTAACTCTACAGGTAGCGCCAGTTTCAGTCGGGGTTTAAATCCCCGTCTGAGAATGTCTTGAATTTTGAATTTTGAATTTTGAATTTTGAATTGTTAAGACCCCTTATTACTTACAGTTGCTCTGTACCATCAATTACGAATTACGAATTACTCGGCCAGGCTTGTTTTATTTAGATATCTGCATTAAAATAAATTTTGAAAAAAATGTACAATCACAACAGGTATATTTCATTAGCGCAACTATTGCGCTGGGTGCAAGTCATCTGGAAAGAGATTTGCTATTACCTCCGCATTTTTTTGAAAAGAGCCGCTTTGGGGATAAGGGTGTTATTGATGCAGTTAAAATTGAAACCTACAGAAGAAGATAAAGATAAAAAAAAGGCAGGACGACTGAATCCGTCCAGAGTCCGAGATCACTTGGCAAATGAGCGTACCTACCTCGCTTGGATGCGGACAGGGATCGCTCTTTTAGGTTTTGGTGTGGTCATCGTGCGTTTGCGTGCTTTCCAAGTACCTTTGATACCCCGTCCCGGCACCGGCTGGAAGTTAGGTTTAGTCTTCTCGCTGGTGGGTTTAATCACGGTGTGGCTCTCAACGGTGCACTATTTCGCTGTCCGTCGTGATATCGAAGAAGATACTTATGAACCAACAGACCGCTGGGTGTTGCTGTTCAGTCTCGCTGTGATGATTCTCGGAGCTGGGGTCATCTATTTTGTTTTTACAACTTCTTTAGATCCATCAAGTCCACTTATCCCTGAGTAATATAGCAATTCTAAATCAGAAGCACCCCCAGCCCGCGAATCCCTCTGTTGGGGCGTAGCGACAGGTTATCTGCGAGTTGAGATATCTAAGTAGCATTGAGTCTTGGGTTAGGGCATCAAACAGCAGTTCAGGTTTACGGAAAAATGGGATAGCATAAAAAGGATAAAAGTAGTTTCCTGTAGCTATTTCACCTATTTGATGCGTATTCGGTGGGATGAAGCAAAACGACAGCGAGTTTTAGCAGAACGTGACATTGACTTTGGTCAGTTGAATGATTTGCTCTACACTCCCTATCTCGAAGACCAACGTTCTGAGCTACCAGAACAATATCGAATTATCGGTTTTGCGGATGGACAATTGACAACATTCATTGTTGAATATCGAGCCGATAAAGTAGGAGATTACATTTGGGTTGTCACAGCCTGGAAATCAACGAAATAGGAGCGTAGAACCTATGAGCAGCGAGTCTACTGAAATTAAAGATATCGAGGAAATTGCTCAACAAGCTCATTCAGGGGCGGATGTCTCTGAGCATTTCACAGGTCATTTTCAAGCAAAGCAACAAATCAATATTGCCTTTCCACTGGAATTACTGAAAAGTATTGATGCAGAGTGCCAACTGCAAAAGATCAGTCGTCAAGATTGGATCAAAATGGTCTGTGCCGAAAAAATTCGTGAGATTCAAGCTAGTAGAATATCAAAGGCCGGTTAATTCTGGCGACTAGTCAGCAATTAGCACTAAGTTGGCTGGAGGTGTTGGTCAGGCGATCGCAGCTAAGACAGACTGGTTACACTGTTAGCTTTATTGGATGGGCTTAGATGCAACAGTCAGAGGATGCGAACACGCCAAAACAATTGAGTCGAGAACAACGTTGGGAAATCGTACAAACTTTGCTACAACGTAGCAACCTGAGCAATGAGGCAAAACAGGTATTCCGCCAAGCTTATCCCTATGCACCAGAGGAGATGCTGAAAACTGCTGTTTTTCACACTTACGTTGATGGGATTGGAGCCGCAATAGACTGGTTAGTTGATTTAGAGTTATTTCTACGTGAACCTAGTCATGAACTAGATATCGTGTTACGTATCACCTGCTCTATCACCTCTACAATTGGTATCAGTTCAATGCATTGCTTCCAGATGGGAAAGCAGGAGTGTTAGAACGTCTCAAGGAAATTAAGCAGTTGGCCTCAGATGGAGATATAGAGGCAATTCTTGCAACAGTTGAGGAGCTAGAATCGATGTTTGAAGGTGATCGGAACTATCCTAGCTTTTAGTAAGCGGCTGCATAACAAATTAAATGGAGCGGACAGTTGCAGTCCGTTGGTTGTACGTTCAAGGAAGCAAGCTACAGTTGGGTCTAAATATTCAAAAGTTCCTTTTTATGAATTACCACGACATTATTACGATTGAACCTGGAAAACGCAGCGGGAAACCCTGTATCCGGGGAATGCGAATCACTATTTATGATATTTTGGAGTATCTTGCTGGTGGAATGACTGAAGCATAAATCCTAGAGGATTTTTCTGAATTAACTTCCGAAGACATCAAAGCGTGTCTTGCTTTTGGTGCTGATCGTGAGAAGAAGTTATTTGTGGTATCCCTGTGAAACTGCTTCTAGATGATCCTCACGGCCAAAACATAGAAGTGGGAGCAATATGGTGAAAATTATCCAAGCAAAGCCGCACAATACTGAAGCAATTAAAGTTTTTTATAGTCAGTGTGGTTATGGAGGTGGTCTGAGCGAGGAAGATTTGATACTCATTGCTCAATTAGAGGAAAAAATTGTTGGTGCAGTGCGTTTGTGTCCACATGCTGGGTTCTTTGTGCTTCGAGGGATGCAGGTTCTAGCTAAGTTTCAGCAGCAAGGCATTGGTACAAGGCTACTTCAGGCATGTACTGAGCAACTTGTCGATCAAGTCTGTTACTGTATTCCGTGGCAGCATCTGCGATCGTTCTATCAACAAGCAGGGTTTCAAGAAGTTGCACCAGTCGGAGTTCCAGACCTATTGCGTGAGCGATTTGATAACTATATTTCCAGGGGAATGAATGTACTTATAATGTGCCGATCGCCAGCCTCTAAGAAGTCGCTGCATTAAAACGTACCAATATACTTGGTTAAGTTATAAAGGCGATCTGCATTCGGTGAGTTTGGTCGTCAGGCCGCAAGTCCTTGGTGGATTTGCAACCGTAACCTTAATAATCATGCCATTTGATTGCCTACTTGCAACAGAGACGGCAGCAATCACAACAGATTCGTGCAATAAATCAAGCGAATTTTGACCCACAAGGCTTACGCGATCGCTTGCTTGCCCGCAAAACAGCACAGGAAGCATGTTAAAACTACTTGCTGATGCAAAAATTCGATAATACGGTTGTTATAAGATGGTTGGCATAGTTGGAGAAGTTCATAAGTCGTTCACCCTATGACAACCAAGAAATATGTTTACTGGCAAGATGAGGAGATGTGGCTTGGCTATCTCCAGGAGTATCCAGACTACTGGACTCAGGCAGAAACCGAAAACGAATTGAAGGAGAACTTAACTGATATTTACAAAGAATTAACGAGTGGGACAATTCCTAATGTCCGAAGAGTGGCTGAACTTGAGGTATCGTGAAACGACGGGAGTTGATCAAACATCTGGAAGAAATGGGTTGTGTATTCCAATAGTTCTGCCGTCGCGCGCGGCTTGGCTGGAACCGGTAGAATAAGAAATATGAGCTACAAGATAGGCTACTTCTTCAACTATCCGCAAGATTTGGCTCAAACAGCTAAAGATATTAACGAGTGCCTGGGTTGCTCTTTGGCTCCGTATTTGGGTGACAGGAACGATTGGTTTGACATATTCTTGAGCATGGAGTTCTCGTTTGGTGAAGTTGAGGGTTTCGAGAAGGAGGGCGAACTTGATTTTGAAAACTTCAGATACGAAATTAATTTCAGAACTGCGGTGGGTCAGTTGCCTGCCATTGCAGCAGTCGTTTATGCTCTTTATCGTCGGCTTGGTATCACTGGTATTTTAGTTTTCGACTTGCAGATTCTTATCGCTCGTTACGAGGAGAGAGATATTCCAGACTGGGGCAAAGGGCTTTACGATGTGGTGTCAGATAATCCATTCGTCGGGTTTGGCGCTCATCTCAGATTGCTGGAGCAGCGTATGGCCGATTCATGGCGCATGTACATTGACAGGTAGCGAAGCACACCAACTAACAACGGCAAAACAAGGTGCTGCACCGGAACCTACCAATCCGGTCTGCTCAGATGCAAAGGTTATCTCCATCCGATTAGCTCAGTCGTTACCCTGAAGGAAGCAAGCTACAGTTAGGGTCTAAATTGCCCTCTGAAACTGTCTTCACTTCGTGACGCTGCGCGATCGCTTGCTTCCCTGTAAAAGTACAATTTTGAAGAATTATTTGACTTTTAAATTTAAAAAATGTCCCGTTCTGGATACACACTTCCCGTCTTTGCCTGTGCTGCTGCTCTTGCAGCTTTACATTGGTTACGCGATCGCCAACCCCTAAAATTTGCGTCTGTAGATTTGATTGAACCAGATCAAATCGCAGAAATCCCAATTGAACAGGTAGCAGGACTATCTGAAAGTATGGCTTTAGCGATCGCCCGCAGCGATCCTGGTGATAATCTTGACCTGACTAAAGATACACCGATTTGGGCATTGGTGGAATGGCGAGAACAGGGTGATGAGGCAGTAATTATTAAAGGTGGGGAAGGGATTGGTAGGCAATTAAATGCTGATCACAAGCCAGCTATTTATGCTTACGCTCAAAGGCTGTTGCAAGAGAATTTGCAACGGATGCTAGCACCTGGGGAAAAAATCACGGTGACGATTATTCTACCTGAAGGGCGATCGCTTGCTGTTCGCACCTCCAATTCTGCCTTTGGTGTGGTTGAAGGACTTTCCCTTTTAGGCACAACCGGCATTTCTCAACCCTTAAGTACACCAGATCAACTTGCCGTTTTTCGGGCTGAATTACAAAATAAAGCCAGTCGTTTTGAGAGCTTAGTATTCTGCATCGGCGAGAATGGCCTAGATTTGGCGCGTAAACTAGGGATTAATCCTGAGCAATTGGTCAAAACTGCTAACTGGCTCGGCCCAATGTTAGTAGAAGCTGATGTGCTGGGTGTGAAAGAAATCTTATTATTTGGCTATCACGGTAAGCTGATGAAACTGGCTGGAGGGATTTTTCACACCCATCACTACTTGGCTGATGGACGGCGGGAAATTTTGGCGGCGCACTGTGCGATCGCAGGTTTAAAATCACCGGATATCCAAGCTGTGTTTAACAGTGCGACTGCCGAAGCCGCACTAACACATTTACGATCGCTAGATGCTGCAACTGGTAGTGATTGGGTAAATCAAGTTTACACTGCGATCGCCGAAACCATTGATGTTCGTTCTCAAGAATACATCCAAAGCCATAGCGAAAGCAGCACAGGAGTAACAGTCTGTGGCTCTATCCTCTTTGATCGCGATCGCAAAATTATCGTGAAGAGTAAAACTGCTGGTCTGTTGATGGGAAAATTATGTTAATTTATTATGAATAATCGTAAACAATCCAAATAAATAGTCTTTTAAGTAACCACTCTCGGATAAGTTTATCGTTTTAATACCATCTCCGACTCAGGGACTAGACAAACGCACATAAACTCGCGTTCGTCAAGGCTCTTTATACCATTATCAGCCTGCCCAGGCTGAATAATAGCATCAGCATAGACCACAAAGCATCTATTTATCCTTAACAGATATAACTCTCCCGTCATGAATACAGCGGTGACTCTACCAACAGAACAAGCGCCCCAAACATTGGAAAATTTTGGGAGACTTGATCGCCAATTGATTGTAATTCTAGATTTTGGCTCTCAATATTCTGAGCTGATTGCCCGTCGCATCCGCGAGACTCAAGTATACTCTGAAGTTTTGTCCTATCGCACTACTTCTGAACATTTGCGCCAACTCAATCCTAAGGGAATCATCCTCTCAGGTGGCCCAAGTTCGGTTTATGGTGATAACGCTCCCCATTGTGACTCAGAAATCTGGAATTTGGGAATACCCGTCTTGGGTGTTTGCTATGGGATGCAGCTGATGGTGAACCAACTCGGTGGGGAAGTGGCAAAGGCCGATCGAGCTGAGTACGGCAAAGCTTCATTATATATTGATGATCCCACAGATTTACTCACTAATGTCGAAGATGGTACTACCATGTGGATGAGTCATGGAGACTCAGTTACCCAAATGCCATCAGGGTTTGAATTGCTGGCACATACAGAAAATACTCCCTGTGCTGCGATTGCCAACCACGAAAGGAAACTTTACGGCGTTCAGTTCCATCCAGAGGTGGTGCATTCTATTGGCGGTATAGCATTAATCCGTAATTTTGTCTATCATATCTGCGATTGCGAACCGACTTGGACAACATTGGCTTTTGTCGAAGACGCAATTCGAGAAATTCGCACCAGAGTTGGACAGAAGCGCGTGCTATTGGCGCTGTCTGGTGGAGTGGATTCTTCTACCCTGGCCTTCTTGCTATATAAAGCGATTGGCGACCAACTAACTTGCGTATTTATTGATCAAGGCTTTATGCGAAAGTATGAGCCAGAGCGATTGGTAAAGCTGTTCCAAGAGCAGTTTCACATTCCTGTAGAGTATGTTAATGCCCGCGATCGCTTTTTAGCTAGGATTACTGATATCACAGATCCTGAAGAAAAACGCCGCCGTATTGGACACGAATTTATCAGTGTGTTTGAGGAAACATCCAAGCGCCTCGGTCACTTTGACTATCTGGCTCAAGGGACTCTTTATCCAGATGTGATCGAATCTGCTGACACCAACGTTGATCCCCAAACTGGTGAGCGGGTAGCGGTGAAAATTAAGAGTCATCATAATGTTGGCGGTTTGCCCAAAGACCTAAGATTTAAATTGGTGGAACCACTGCGGAAACTATTTAAAGATGAAGTCCGCAAAGTTGGGCGTTCCATTGGTTTACCAGAAGAAATTGTCCAACGGCAACCTTTTCCTGGGCCTGGTTTGGCAATTCGCATCCTGGGGGAAGTCACATCTGAGCGGTTAAACATTTTGCGCGATGCCGATTTGATTGTACGGCAAGAAATTAACCAACGCGGCATGTATCATGATTTCTGGCAAGCGTTTGCTGTATTGCTGCCAATTCGTAGTGTTGGCGTTATGGGGGATCAACGTACTTACGCTTACCCGATTGTTTTGCGGATTGTTACCAGTGAAGATGGCATGACTGCTGATTGGGCCAGAGTCCCTTACGATGTCCTAGAAGTGATTTCCACTCGGATTGTGAATGAGGTGAAAGGGGTGAATCGGGTGGTTTATGACATCACCTCTAAGCCGCCTGGAACCATTGAATGGGAGTAATCAAGTTTTGAGTTGACTTAACTAAAAGCTGATCACTCTTTGCAATGGTTGAGATCCCTTGCAGTAGTTTGCAAGTTAATCAGGTATAACTTTTTAACTCAAGAGTCAGGTATAAAGCCTAGTACAGCACGGTCTAAATCTAGCTACCATCTCAATTAACCAGACAACAAAGAGCTTAAGCCCCTTGTTAAAGGTAGGTAAACTTTCGCTTTTGTGAAAATCACAAGACTCAGATCCCCGACTTCTCTAAGAAGTCGGGGATCTCGTTGTTCACGAATGATTTAGGATTGCTATAGTAATAAAGCAGTCAGTAATTAGCAAGATTATTCTGGAATTCCAACTATTCTTTAAAGTTAATTTTTTAAATGTAAAGGAATTTAAACACTAACATAATTTTATCCAGTCAATAATTATAAATGCCAGCGAATAATTAACCATCAATTAGATAGTGGTTGGACGAATTGAGTTATTGTCTAGGAAAATAGGCGCGATCGCAGTAAAATTACCAATGGTGTGGTTACAGGGACAAAAACAAGCAGCTCATTAGAAATAACTTTCATTTGATCAACGTTAATGGAGATGTTATGGAACCTGCTCTCCCCCTTGCTGGCTTAAACATCCTCGTAGTTGATGATGATGATGATAGCCGCTTTTACATTACTACCGTGTTGGAAGCTGATGGAGCCACCGTTATGGCAGTTGCATCGGCAGTGGTAGCATTGAAAGTACTACCAGAGTTGCAACCAGATGTCTTGATTTGTGATATTGCTATGCCTGGTGAAGATGGCTACACCCTCATCCGCAAGATCCGAGCGCTGAAGCCTGATATTTGTGGAAAACTTCCCGCTATCGCCTTAACTGCCTATGGCGATAGCGAGTATCGTAGCCTGGCCCTGGAAGCGGGCTTTCAAAATCATGTGGCTAAACCAGTTGATCCAGGAGAACTAGTTGCGATCGTCGCAAATTTGGTTGCTTCTTATAAGAGTTAACACAAAGATGCAGTCATTTTTCGGTCGTTATTTGTTATTTCCCTGATCTTTTCTCATCTTCCTCATCATATTTTAAATGAAGAAATCAAGGTGCTACAACATCATTTTTGCTGAGGTGTTGGTTTGTGAAAAAATGTTGGTAATAACAACTTTTTAAGGACAGAACTGTTTCATCTCTAAAAGGCGTTGCTTTACATTTGAACAGGGGATGATTTGGAATTGCTTAGACTATTTCGTTCCAGTTTCAAAGCTAATTTGCTCAGACTTATATGCTGGTGGCTCGACGTGAATTAAAATCCTCACTGGACAGAACCGTTCTTCTAATCGGCTTTCTACTTCTTCGGTGATGTGGTGCGCGGTTTCTACGTCTGGTGCATCTACTATTAAATGCATTTCAATAAACACTTGACGACCAAGAACACCGCGAGAAGCGATCGCATGACATAGGACTTACGCACTGTACAAAATCATCATGATGTGCATTAACAAAAATAGGTTGTTTCAGGCTTTGATTAATTATTTTTTGATCGTAAATAGACCATGCTGTAGGGGTTTAGCAATGCTTTACCCCTACGAAAGATGTGGTTATTCACGTTACACATATTTACTATTTATTGTCAATGCGTAAGTCCTGTGACAGTTAATTACACCTGGAACAGAAGTAGCGATCGCATGTATTGCTTCTGGTGCGATCGCCATATCACAATACCCCAAGCTAGCGCTAGTAGTCTTTGAAGAAGACATCGGGAACTATCAGAGTGGGATTCAGACCCCTCCTTCCGGTAATATAAGTACTTATCAAGAAGTTTTAATAAAAAAACATATGTCTTCAACTCCTCTAACATTGAACCTAATTGAAGGTTCTGTTTCCTTCAGTTTTTCACCCCAAGCAGCACGAGAATTAAAGACAGCGACGGATCAACTGATGGAGCGCCTGAAAGCTGTTGCCGCTAAACCCACTCCTGGGGGCGGTAGAGTTACTCCCCAGTCTCCCCTGGAATATCGTTATACGGGTGAAGTATTTTTAGAAATTTTTTGTAATCCTAATATCTGGCCAACTCCCTTCGCAGCCAAAGTTTTGCTGACTGTCCGTAACGTCAACATCCGCTTGACTACGGAAGCTGAACTTACCCGGATCATTGAAGACATTAATCAGTATTTAGAGCAAGTAGGATAATAGTTCACCGAAACAGTGCTGTTAGCGGATAGCTAAGGTTTAGCCCGTACCCAAGAACTCGGCTTAGAGTAAAAAAAGCAATAATCCCACTCAGTATCAAATCAGTTTTGAGTAGTGAGTCACCGTTCGCCCTTGGGGTCTCACGCCACTTGCTACAACTCTTGGAACCCCCGCAACGCAGTGGCTCCCCTTCTCCCAAATGGAGAGGCTAGCGCCAAGGGAGAAGTTCAGATGCCTACCGCGGGCTGCGCCAACAGCGTCAGCCGCCGCTCTCTTGGAAAATTGCTCCTCTTCTCCCCTTGGGAAAAGACCGCATTTTTCGCTCCGACTTCTCGCGCTCCTACTGAGTGGGAAAATTCATAAGTACTACTTCTTACTCATTACTTCTTACTCAGGACTCATGACTCAGGACTCAGCACTCCTGAAATGAATTGCGAGTCAAAAGTGAAGTTCCTACACTTACCTATCGGATCAATGTAGGAACGTCACAGAATCTACATACTAGACTCAAGTTGTAGCACCAGATATACAAAACAATTAATTCCGATGCCTTCTTTAACTTGAAAAGTTATATAAATTCAGACTCTAATGCTTCTGTGTTAATGAAAAACGCAAGATTCTGTATGGGGCAATGCTCATCAAAAACCAGAGATTATCCCCCAGATTGGGCGTTGAATCGTTGATTGTGACATCCACACATCGAAAACAAACTCCCAATCCCAAATCCGAAATCAAACATTGATTAGTCATTGTCCCACTGTTCACGACCAATTAGGTCGCCAATGCGATCGCGTAACAAAAAGTCACATTTCTCTAATTCACATTCAACACAAACCCACTCTCTCGCTGGAATGTATTGGCAGAGGGTATATATTGGCTGCTGTCGGCTAACCATTCCCTTTTGCACCAGTCGGCGTGCTTCGTCTTGAATCACATCTAGAGAATAGTAATTGATAGAAGGCACCGTATTCACACTCATGGTTTTTACTCACAAATTAACACTTAGATAGTGTTCCCGTTAATAATTAGGAACAAACATGACATAAATTAGACTTGTGGCTAGGATTTTGTAGTTTGCTATACGGAACTATTTTATTTTGACGCTACATATCCTGAAATTATCTCAAGAAATATTAAGAAAGTCAACAAATCCTGACATTTGGTGAAAATCCGCTTTACAAAAAAAATTCCGAGTAGTTAACTTAACCTGCTTCTTTAGCTGTATGACTTTTATTCCACAAGTCTGAAAGTCTTGCTATTACTGTCTTTAGGCAAGATTTGGCGGTTGCGAAGAGTTTATATCGTGTAGGCGTAGCCCGCCGCAGGCATCGCTTACATATCAAATAATCACCTTAAAGCCGGATCTAGAACTGCTGGTATTTATCTAAGGGTAAACAACACAACAATATTTGTCAGATACTAGGGTATAAATTGTTGCAAAACATAACGGCTAAAGTACACTACGAAGGCTTTTACCCTACATCTGTTAACAATTTCTTAAGTGATATCATGTCCGGGTAATTAGTTGTGATTCCCATAGTCATTGCACCCCACCC
>NZ_JABXKM010000336.1 GCF_017115025.1 Nostoc sp. NOS(2021)
ATGCCCAATGCCCAATGCCCAATGCCCAATGCCCAATGCCCAATGCCCAATGCCCCAATAATAAATCTTTGCCCTTTCGGCATTTTTCTATTATTCTTGGGCATAGTTTCAGGGGTGACTATCTCTGTTAGCATCTCTGTACGATCTAATTACCTTGATTTTTAATACCAAGCCCCCGATGCGAACAACCATAGGTTCTGTTCACAGAAATTCGCCAACACCAACTACTCAAGCCTACCCTCCCTCTGTACCACTATTTGTATACAGGGAATTGTCAACAGAGTTGCAAGCAGCACAGGCGAGGCTAAATGCACTCACCACCCAAAATCAGCAACTAGCACAAGAAAATCAACTATTACGCCAAGAAATTACCAAAGTCGTTGAGTCTTTTTCTCGGTTGCAAAATTTTGTGGATTCCCATGCTACACCTACTTATCACCAAGCTACCCAAGCTTCTGGCGACGTTAAAAGTGCCGCCAAACAGCCAGTAACCCAAGCGCGTCCACGTCAGCAGGTTTCTCGTTCGCATCCACCCGTTGTGCCCAAAGCGCCACCCGAAAAAAGCCGCCGCCAAGACTTTTCTAAACCTGTAATGGAAATGAATTTCCCGATACCAGAACCAGTTTTTATAGAAGAGCAACAAGTAAGTTATTATTCCACTACTGAGCCAGATGTTAAGGGAGTCAGTGGCTGGTGGTTAATTATCACTATCTTGTTAATCATGCTTACTGCCTTTAGTGCTGGGTATTTCGTTGTGCGTCCCTTGTTTGAACATCAGAAACGTTAGTTGACACTCCCACAGTCAGCACCAGGCTTTCGGGCTACTGAGCAATTTCTCTGCAATCACTCTCTAAATATCTGAGCATATCTGCTAAATGGCGGAATTTATCTATTTTTAGCTTATAAAAGCCACATAAAATGCTAATTTGACAGCAAATTCTTTATGTTAGAACCTCAAAGATTATTCAATTATTGGCACTCTCAGGTCTAAAGACACGCTATAAAAAATCACGGTGGTTAAAACCACACGAGACTTCGGTGAGCGCTCAGTCGAGCCGTCACTTATATCTCAGCTCTAAAGGGATGGTTCCTGAGCTTGTCGAAGGACTGAGTTTTACGCTTACCGAGTGTTTCTATAGCAGGGGACTGGGGACTGGCGACTGGGTTGAAAGTCTGTTTGTATATAGGTTTTATCATCAGTTAATGTCCTAACCTTCTTGTCCGTTGCTATATAAATCCTTACTGGTTCTCATGTCCAAAACCATCAGGCAAAGCATTTACATTTTAAAAAAGTGGTAATTATTACATATGTTTTAGGAAAAGCACTGCTAGTTACAGCTTCAGACAGCGGATCTGGTTAGATATATAAACGAAGCTAGTAGAAGTCAGGAGTCAAGAAGATGAAAAAAGTAGAAGCTATTATCCGCCCATTTAAGCTAGATGAGGTAAAAATTGCCTTGGTTAATGCTGGTATTGTCGGCATGACCGTTTCTGAAGTTCGGGGGTTCGGACGGCAGAAAGGCCAAACTGAACGGTATCGCGGTTCTGAGTACACCGTTGAGTTTCTGCAAAAACTCAAAGTGGAAATCGTAGTTGACGACAATCAGGTTGATATGGTGGTGGACAAAATTATTGCTGCTGCCCGCACTGGTGAAATCGGCGATGGTAAAATTTTCATCTCGCCTGTTGAGCAAGTGATTCGGATTCGCACCGGCGAAAAGAACACAGAAGCAGTTTAAAAAAGTTATGAGTTAAGAGTTAAAAGTTATGAGTTGTGAGTCAGGAATAATGAATGAAGATTTAGCATAAATCCTAACTCCTAACTCCTAACTCCTAACTCCTAACTCTCTCTAGTTGAGGAAGTAAAGCTGTAAAAGCCTTGCCTCGATGGCTAATTGACCCCTTCAACTCCCGTGTCATCTCAGCAAAGGTCAATTGCTTTTCTGGAACATAAAAAATTGGGTCGTAGCCGAAACCACTATCACCACGCGGTGCGTGGAGAATTTCGCCGGGACAAACACCTTCAGATTGTAATACGATCGCACCATCAGGACGAGCGATCGCTACTGCACAAACAAATTGAGCTTGCCGATTTACCTCGTTGCCTAATTCTCTCAATACCCTAGCAATGCGTTCTGAGTCGGTTGTGGCGTAACGTGCAGAATACACCCCTGGTGCGCCATTTAGGGCATCTACTTCCAAGCCCGAATCATCAGCAATTGCCCAGTTTCCTGTAGCTTTAGCAATTTGTGACGCTTTCAGACAGGCGTTGGCGGCAAAAGTTTCGCCCGTCTCTTCAATTTCCAATTCTTCAGGTTTGAGGGTTAATTCCCAACCAGAATTTGTCAGATAAGCTTGCATTTCCCGCAACTTACCTGGATTTCCTGTAGCTACTACAAGTAATGTCATGAATTTTAAATATCAGTTAGGAGTTAGGAGTGATGAGTTATGAGTTATTAATTCCTAACTCCTAACTCTCAACTCCTCACTAATTTTACTCTGCCCACTGTTTCGCCCAAGCAAGAGTTTGATGCACTTGCTCAATTGTCGGGGCTTCGCAGTAGAGGCGTAAAACTGGTTCAGTCCCGCTAAACCGAATCATTAACCAGCTTTTATCAGCTAGGCGATATTTGTAGCCATCAATTGTTTGGCAATCAATCACTGCTAACCCAGCAATTTCTGTTAAGGGTTGGGTTTGCAGTTGTTGCAAAAGACGCGATCGCACTTCCATACTTGCTAAGGGTAAATCAATGCGATCGTATGCTGAGGTAAACCCTGTTTGTTTCTGCAAGTGGCGATAATATTCACCTAAATCCAAACCAGATTCTACAATCGCCTCTAGGACGTACAATGCTGACAGCAGGGCATCACGTTCGGGAATATGGCTACCATAGCCAATTCCTCCCGACTCTTCGCCACCCAGCAAAACTTTTGCTGCTAACATTCTGTCAGCGATGTATTTATAACCAACTGCTGTCTCAAAGACTGGCAGGTTATGTAGTGCTGCCACAAGGGGCATCAAGTCGGAACCACTAACAGTTTTAACTATTTCACCACTAAAGCCACGCCGCAGGGTTAAGTGGTCGATTAATATTGGGATTAATACTTGGGAACTTAGGAAGTTGGCTTCTCCATCCACTGCTGCGATGCGATCGCAGTCTCCATCAAATACCAACCCCACCGTTAAACCTGATTTATCGGTTTCTCGGTGAGTCTTGATGACTTCAAATAGCTTTGAAAGGTATTTAGGCAAGGGTTCCGGCGCACCACCACCAAATAGGGGGTCGCGTTCTGAGTTGATTTCTTTGACTTGATTGCCTAGTAGTCTCGCCAATCCGCCAGCCGCAGCGCCATGCATGACATCGGCAAATAACGTCAATTTACCAGATGCGATCGCTTCTCGAAGTTTGGCAATATCAACTTTACCTTCTAGTGCTTGGGTATAACTGGGCCAAGGATCGAATTTCTCTTGCTTACCTGGGGTAGCGGCTAGTGCTACTCCCACCGACAACTGCGCTTCTATCTCTTTTGTGACTTCTGGCGGCACCGACCCACCAAAATAACCCTTGACTTTTAAACCCAAATATGTACCAGGGTTATGGCTGGCCGTAATTACCAGCGCCCCTAAAGCATTGAGTTGTTTTGCTGCCCAACTATAAGCTGGGGTTGGAGCATAGCCCTCGCTCAACAGCACATCAAATCCAATAGCGGTGACAGTATCGGCAACAGCACGAGCAAAGTCTTCGGCCATGAATCGGCGATCGTAACCGACAATTATTGTCCGGCTACCCACCGTAGAAAAATATGTATCATATAATACTTTTGCGGCAACTGGCGCGACCAGGGCTAGACGTTCAAAGGTGAATTCATCACCAATAATGCCCCGCCAGCCGTCTGTACCAAACTTGATTGAGTTAGCTACAACTGGCATCTAGGTATCCTAACTGTCTACTTGAGGATTCTAGCATTTATACAGTGTGCAAAGTAAAAAAAGAATCTAGTAAAAATATGTACTAATAATATTCAACACAAAAGTGAGCAAATTTGTGCATTGTAGAGGTGCGATCGGGTATATTTCTTTTTCCATGCCGAATATTGGGGCAAGAGACTTTTTTTGTGCCTAGTTGGTCTAATTTTACTTTTTTAGGACTTACGCACTGTACAAATTCATCATGATGTGCATCAATCAAAATAGGTTGTTTCAGGCTTTTCTTAATTATCCTTGGATCGTAAATAGACCATGCTGTAGGGGTTTAGCAATGCGCTTTACCCCTACGAAAAATGTGGTTTTTCGCGTTATATATATTCACTCTTTCTTGTGAATGCGTAAGTCCTATTTTTCTACTCAGCCCTCTAACGCTCTTCTGCGACTTTCACGAGATAAAAATCAGAAACCTTTGTTGTGATTAGTTTTTTTTTATCTAGGGTAGGTTGGGTTTCGTTCCTCTACCCAACACCAAGAATCTTTGATTTTGTTGGGTTTCACTTTGTTCAACCCAACCTACAAATATTTTATTTTTCAGAGTAATAAAAGAGCGCTAACTGAGTACTCAGAAATGTTTTGCTTACTTGGGCTTTGGCTAGTTGTCTAGTGGGGAGATCGGTGATTTGAAAGTTGATACTAAATGTGGGATCGAAGAAGATAGGGCAGAGGTTAAGTGAGCTATTTTTGTATATTTTAATTAATGCAAAAGGCGAATTATGAACGGTAAAGAATTGCTGAGACGTTACGCTGCTGGGGAGAGAGATTTTAGCGGGGTCGATCTCAAAGGAGCTAATCTTAGTGGAGTCAGTCGTAGCTTTGACGTTGGGGCTTATGCCGAACCCTACCGCCGGGGAATCACTTCCGATTTGAGCGGGATTAATCTCAGTGGTGCCGATTTGACTCAGGCTGACTTGAGGGGGGTCAATTTGGAAGGAGCCAACTTGAGTAATGCCAACTTGACCCGTGCTATTTTGAACCATAGCAATCTCACCAATACCGACTTGAGTGGGGCTAACTTGACCGAAGCTTGGCTGGAGTGTGCCGAGTTGGATGGTACTAATATGAGAGGGGCTAACTTGTTTCGTGCTGAAATCAGAGTTGGCGATGTATTTAGTCCCGATCTGACTGGAGCTAAAAATGTAGATACCGTCAATTTCACTGGCACGGTTATATATTTGACTTTGGAAGACGGAACTGTTATCGACACCACCGACTACGATTGGTAAATTAACTGCTTCTTGAGCCTCAACTAATAGAGGAGCTTGCAATATTGGTTTTCAATTCTTAATTCACATTAAACATGATTTATAAAAAGTATTTTATGGATATCGCTTTGTATAACTTGATTAGATGCGATCGCATTTCTAAAAAAATATAAACATTAATAATCCTTAATAGTGAATACTATTAAGGATTGTTGAGAGGAGCAAAAACTGCTCACAAACCTGATTGTTCCTTAAAAATCATCGAGAAACTGACTAAGGCGACTGATTACGGGGTCAACCTCTTGAGGAGGGGTAGCAACAGTATAAGAAGTATTATTTACTACTTCTAATTGAGATGGAGACGGAATGAATGATCGATCATTGACTATGAGCGCCAGTTGTGCAACTTGTTGAGAAAGTTGCAGCAGATGATGTTCCATCGCCTCCAAACGATTAGATCCCTTGGCAAAAAAACGTTCCTCAAGTCCAGCCACTTGACGTTGCAGTTCACCCATTTGTTGTTCAATCGGTGTTGTTGCTGCTGTTTGTGGAGCAGGTTGTACGGATTCCGGTACACATAAAGATTGCCACAAGGCTTCTTTACAGAGGTCACTGAAAGTCTTGTCTGGTTGTTTTTCCAAATAACTTTCTACTTGCGCTAACAAGCTTTCATCAGCAAGCTCTGGGTTGAACGTGACGGATTTAACTACCTTTTTTGACCATTGGAACATCAGCTTTATGCCCTAGCAGCGCGATTGGAGGATAATTGTGCCTCTCCATAAATATACTGCCCCAAAGCATTCGCCTGTCGTGAAGGTGCTGCTAAATGAGCATTAATCTTTGCTTCTTTGAGCAGACGTTGAACGTCATCCCAGAAGAACTCACCACCCCCACCAGTGAGAATCACATCGGTGACGCGTTCTGGCAACCAGGCTAGCACACGGCTACAGATTTCGCGGGAAAACATCTCCGTGAGGTTGGGAAGAAAATCGTCTAGGTTGGTGGGCTTACTAGCGCCTTTAGGACGGTAATAACGTTCACCTCTGGGTTTGTTCACAGCGGAAATCAGCGCTAGAGATTGACTATCTGCTCCCTCGATTTCGGCAGACACCAATTCATAAAACTTATTCATCCCGAAGTCTTCGCTCTTAGAAGCACCTCTGGCAAAACGGAAGTTATCTACCATCAAAAGATCGACGGTTTGATGTCCAATATCGACGATCGCCACCGATATTTTTGTAAAATCGGGACTGCCAGGACTTTTCTTCGGTTGAGCTTCAGACCAGAGTAGGCTGCCGTAGCCCTCTGGCATTACCCAAACTTTACTGACGTTCAGCGACACAGATTCGCCTCGGAAGTTCAACACATGAGGGCCACCTACTTGGCTAATCAACTGTGCTTTTTCCTTTTCAAATTGCTCTAAGGAAAGAAAAGGCAGACCCAGTACAACTGAGATATCATTTTTGAGTTTGAAGTAGCCAGCACTTGCTAACACTTTTACCAGTGCAGCTTCTACCTTAGATTGGCCGACTCCTAAATTTGCCCCAAAATCTGCTGCCAGTTGACCAACAGCATATCCATTTCCTTGATACTCCAGCCACAAATCCATTAAGGGATCAGTAGCCCTGGCTTCAAAAACACCACCGCGTACTTGTTCTATTGACATTTGCTTCACGTTGGCAGGTACGAACACCACATTGTTTGGTTCGCGACTCACACAAGTTTTTGTGGAAGTTCTGCCTAAATCAACACTGAGAATGGTTTTTCCTGGAATGTTGCCCGCGCCTGGGTTGGGATTATTAACAGGATTTGCATTTATGGGAACTGCTGCTCTATTCATGGGTATAGCAGCGGCATTCATTGGGGTAGCGGCGGAAGGTTGGTCTGTCATGAAAGCTCCTATTTCAAACTTAACTGTAAAAAGTTGTCATGCTGATCTTACAAAAATGCGAGCAACCAGAAATTCTAGGTTGCGTCAAGTGTAGCTAGAAATACGCCAAAAATTAATTCGGGCGATACATTCGGTGGGCAACTCTTGGAGAGCCTACGCGAATGCCAACGCACATCTAGTATTATTTGGCATAGTGTAGGCGAATTTTGGCCAGATGTAACCCCTGCTTTCACTGCTTTCAAACCAAAAGCGTCCGTGTTTCATCTTCTACTACGTCTTAACTGGCGCTTGCATATCCAGAAAACAAATGCCAAAACCAAACCCCCAAGTACGATTTTGGATACAGGAGCAAGGTACTTGTCCACAAGTTCATACTGACTACCCAATATGTATCCTGAGTATGTTAGCAAACCCACCCAAGCAGCGCTACCTAAGGTTGTGTAAAACAGAAATGGTAGCAAGGGCATATTGCTGATACCTGCGGGAACAGAAATCAAGGTGCGGATTCCCGGTACAAGGCGACCAATTAATACTGCTTTTCTACCTTGTCGGTCAAACCACTTTTTCGCCTTGGTGATATCTTTACTGGATATAGCCAGCCATTTGCCATACTTGTCAGCCCAAGCTTTCAAACGGCTTTCGCCCAAAAACTTACCTGGATAGTACCAAATAAGTGCGCCCAATACAGAACCCAAAAGTCCTGCGAAAAACACTCCAATGATATTCAGCTTTGCCCCTCCTGGTTGATATGGACTTGCTGTAAATCCAGCCAGTGGCATAATCAATTCTGAAGGAATGGGGGGAAAAAGGTTCTCTAGGAACATTAGTAGGGCGATTCCCCAATGGCCAAAATAGTTGATAGTATTAGTTATCCATTCAAGCATTGAGTCAATTCCTGAAATTGCTGCACTAGTCTTGTTACTAAATTCAGCTTTAGCTTTTTTAAAAGGTAATTATCCCCGCTTGCTAAAGTCAAGGTAACTTGGCTGTACTAAAAGTTGGCATCGCAACTGAGAAACAGAGTAAGAGAAGTGGAAGCTAGGGGTCTGTTTCATGAATTTCGAGGGTTATAAAAGTTCGTAAGTAGTTATAGCCTTTGAAATTGAGCGATAAATCGCTCACTACGAACCTCACAAAATTAATGAAACGAACCACTAGGTTTTGTTTTCTAATTTTTTAGATCCCCCTTAGTCGGTTTTTTAAAAGGACTAGGGAGGATCTAAAGATTTGATGGCAAATTTAAAAGTACACTTTCGGGTTTTCTTCTGAGGTTGATGCTGTGGGGGAGCAGGGGAGAGAAGGGAGAAAATTTTACCTTGTCCCCCTTTGTCCCCCTCTTCCCTCTTCTTCTAGGCTGTCGGAGTTAATGATTGTACTCTTGGTTCCGATTGCCAGTCTAATGGATTCCAAACTCGATCTTCCAGCACCATCTGCTCAATCAAACTTGCCAATCTCAGGGCTTTAAGAGCTTGTTCACCACCCACTGAGGGTTGATTGCCACCGTGTACACAGTTGACAAAATGTTCTAATTCTGCACTCAAGGGTTGAATATTGCTGGTGTAGACTTTTTCAATCACACCATCTTGCCTGTAAAGTACTTGTCGGTGGTCGGTGAGAGAATTGGCAGTTGTTTGTCGGTGAATCAAAATTTCATTCTTGAGAAAATCTGCCTCAGTAAATGAATTTTTGCAATGAGCGACAATCCGGCGAATTTTTCGGTGGGTGACTTTACTGGCAGTCAGAGTAGCAACTATACCATTGGCAAACCCCAAGGTGGCGGTTACGTAATCTAAATAACCAGAGTCCAGGGCGCGACTACCGCTAGCAGTCAATTTCGTTACTGGGGAAGCAGCTAATTCCAGAAGGAGGTCGATGTCATGGATCATTAAATCCAGCACAACCGAAACATCGTTTGCCCGATCTGAGTAAGGACTCATCCTGTGAGCTTCTAGCGCCAGCAATTCCTCAGTTTTCAGCACTTGGCTCAGTTCTTTAAAAGCTGGATTGAAACGCTCAATATGACCTACTTGCAGGATACACCCAGACTCAGCTGCGGCATTTACTAGAGACTCTGCCTCAGAAATACTGGCTGCGATCGGTTTTTCAATCAAAACATGAATTCCCGCTAACAGACAGTTGATGCCCACGGCATAGTGCAAGCGGGTGGGAACAGCTACACAAACTGCTTCCACAAGGGGTAGCAGATCACAGTAATCTTCAAAAAAACGCACCTTGTACTTGCTGGCAGTTTCTAATCCTCGCTCAACGTTAATATCTGCCACTCCGACTAGTTCAACATCTTTCATTGAACTCAGCACGCGAGCGTGGTGTTGTCCCATGTTACCCACTCCAATCACGCCTATGCGGATCGGTCGTGGCTGGTTGCGCTGTGTATATGGATTCGGTTCTGCCACTGACATGCTATTTTGCACTATTATTCTCTCCTCAACCACCAAATTTAGAGACGCTACGGCCGTTGGCGTTTATACTCGAAAGCCAGTTACGATCCGTCTAAAACCATCCAGATGGTAACATAGAGCCTATGTTTATGAAGAATTTCAAAGTTTGTGATCGGTTCCCGTAATCCAGATATCTTTTGTATAGATATTTCGGGTTTGCTTGGGATTTTGCACTTTCTCCAAAAAATAGATGTCTTTTTATTAACTTTAAAAAATTCAGTAAGACCTAAGTGTAAATTCTCCTTGGCATTGCTTCCTGGCATCTTGTTAAGGTGTGATTTGGCGATTTAAAATCCAAAATTTGCAACCGATATGAAAGCTGTAATTTTGTTATCTGGGGGATTGGACTCTTCCACAATTCTGTACAAAGCTCAGGCTGATGGCTGTGAATGTCATGCTATTTCCTTTGATTACCAGCAACGACACCGACGAGAGTTACAGTCAGCCCTCACCGTCGCTCAAAAAGCTGCGATCGCAAAACATCAGGTGGTTAATTTTGACTTACGACAATGGGGCGGTTCAGCACTTACTGATGATGCCATTGATTTACCCCAGGAGCGATCGCTGGATGAAATGTCTCAAAATATTCCTGTCACCTATGTTCCGGCTCGTAATACCATATTCTTAAGCTTTGCTCTTGGTTACGCCGAAGCGATCGCAGCTGAACGTGTCTATATCGGCATCAATGCCTTAGATTACTCAGGATATCCTGACTGTCGCCCCGACTATATCCAAGCAATGCAGGAAGTATTTCGCCTGGGAACCAAACAAGGGCGTGAGGGACAACCAATTAATATTGTTGCACCCCTGATCAACCTGAAAAAAACTGAAATCATCCAACTGGGGAACCAATTGGGAGTTCCTTGGGAGCTAACTTGGTCTTGCTATGCCGGTGATGATGTCGCCTGTGGTGTATGTGATTCTTGTCGTTTGCGGCTAGCAGCTTTTGCCGAATTGGGACTCGTTGATCCAGTGGCGTATGCTTCTTGAGTGAGGAGTTAAAAGTGAGGAGTTAAAATAATTCGTAATTCCTAATGACGCTCTCTACGAGACGCTAAAAGCGTAGCTTGCAACTCTTACAGAGTACGCGGACTCGCTACCGCTTCTCTACGAGACGCTACGCGAACGCTAACGTAATTAAGTTTTGTGACGGGGATTTTAATTAGGCATCAAAACGTGCTGCCTCTAGAAGCAGAGGAATTAAACTGAACTAGGACTTACGCACTGTACAAATGCATCGTGATGTGCATTAACTAAAATAGGTTATTTCAGGCTTTTCTTAATTAATCCTGCGATCGTAAATAGACCATGCTGTAGGGGCACAGCATTGCTGTGCCCTTACAAAAGATGTGGTTTTTAAAATTACCCATATTTAGTATTTTTTTGTCAATGCGTAAGTCATATGAACCAGCCCTTTCAAGGTGAACCTTTGTACTATGAGAAAATCATGTTTTTCAGCCGATTCTGGGATTTTGGCGATCGCTTACGCTTAATTTACAGTCCAAAAATCTGGGGTTTAAAGGATAGATTTTTTATTCAATTCCAGCCGATGGCTAAAATGCCGCAAAAACCGTGATAGTACATCTGCTCACCTTGAAAGGGCTAGTCATATGAACATACTTTGTTAAAATTCCTAACTCCTAACTCCTAACTCCTAACTCTCAACTCCTAACTCTTCTAACCGTCTCAGTTGAATTTGATGCAGGCGTGGGCCAACAATTGATACCACAGTGAATTCGAGATTTTGATAACAGAAGGTTTCGCCTTTGGCAGGAATTTTCTGTAACTGATACAGCAAAAAGCCCCCCAGTGTTTGGTATTCTCTTGTCAGGGGCAAATTGAGATGCAAAACCTCGTTGAGGTCTTCGAGGTTGATTTGTGCCTGCACCAAAAATTTCTGCTTATCTAACATCTGAATCAGTAAGTCGTCACTGCTTTCAGGTTCGCTGGCGTCGCCAATGATTTCGGCAATGACATCTTTGATTGTCACTAGTCCCACAGTACCGCCAAATTCATTCACTACCATGACCATAGCTGGTTTCTCTTGCTGCATCATTGGCAAAAGTTCACTCAAGGACGTGTGTTCTGGAACAAACCGGGCGGGACGCATCCAAGGTTGGATCTGTGTCTCTAAACTTAGTTTTCCTACAGCCAAAGGTTGTGCCAAATCTTTAAAATAAACAATGCCCCGAACATCGTCCAAAGATTCACCAATCACGGGATAGCGAGAGTAACCAGTAGAAGCCATTTCCTTGAGTAATGTCTGGAAGGTAGCATCTTTTGGCAGCGCTACAATACTAGTGCGGGGGATCATCACATCTTGGGCCATGACATCCCCAAACTCAAAGACATTATTGAGCAATTCTCGCTCGGCACGCTGTAAACCAGTAGACCCCCATTCTGTAGAGATAATCAGTTGCAATTCTTCAGGAGTTACAGGCGGCCTCCAGGCTTGACCTGTATATTGGATACCAAAAATACGCAATAAGCAACGAGTTGATTGGTTGAGAATCCAGATGAAGGGGCCAAAAAAACGCACGATCGCTTTTACCGAAGGCCCCAAAAACCTAGCTAGCTGTTCTGAGTACAGCATAGCTAAGGATTTAGGACATAGTTCTCCGATCACAATTTGCAAATAGGCAATCAAGAAAAAGGCAATGGGAATTGATAGGGAATGGGCGATGAAGGTAGTCATCCCAATGGGTAAAGGCCAGGATCTTAACCATGCATTCACTAGCACAACAATCGTACTTTCTCCAATCCATCCCAATGCCAAGCTAGAAAGGGTAATACCTAACTGGGTGGTAGATAGCAGTCGGTCAATACTACGTTGTAGCATTTCCACAGCGATCGCCGGAATATCCCCAGCCCTAACTAGCTGGTGAATACGCGATCGCCGCACGCTCACAATCGAAAATTCTGCCGTCACAAAAAAGGCATTTATGGCAATCAGCAGTAGCACTGACAACAGCCGCAGCGCCACATCTGTCCAAATTAAATTAGGAAAACCACTCACCGCCAAAGCTCGTGTAAAACTCACGCCCTCCATTTAGGGGGATTGGGGAATGGGGAATAGGGAATAGTAAAAAATAACAGATAATCACCAATGCCCAATGCCCAATGCCCAATGCCCAATGCCCAATGCTCAATGCCCAATGCCCAATGCTCAATGCCCAATGCCCCTTCTACCTTTGTACAGGAATATTCGATGCCTCTAGCTTCAACTGTTGAGCGGGATAATCAGTGAGAGCGAGTGATATCTTCTTGACATCATCAAGTAAAGCTGTGGGAATGCTCACTGTACCGGAAAATGTTGGCCCATTTGCAGGCAATTCTGTTGGTAAACCCTCTGTACTAGCACTCAGGGTTCGTCCTTTATCATCGGTAACATCTAAAAAACTATACAGGAAGCGCACAGAATCTTTACCTTTGTTCTGCATTTTCACTTTCAGTAGCAAATCACCACCTGAGTAGCGGACAGATTGCACAGACATGGTTACACCTTCACTCTGGGCAGTAACCGGAAAACCTGGCTGAGGTTTTTCTTCAACCACTTCTGGGGGTTTTTCCTCTGGCTTCTGCTTGCTGCTATTGGTTTCTTCATCATCTTCCTCTAGCTTTTCCGATTTAGCAGCCTTGGTCTTACCCTCAATTCGCGCCTTGACAATTTTCAGAATCTCTTCCTCTTTTAATAGCACTACCCCTCCCTGTTGGGGGTTATTTGTCTTATTGCTGGCAAATTTGGTTATGGGACGCCCGTCTGGTGTGGTAACGCCTTTAAGTGCTGAACTCCCCAGTTCAAACCCCAAAAACGCGCTCACAGAACCTGCTCCCAACATCAGGATTAACAAAATCAAAGTAAGAAGTACAGTAGAATTTATTTTCATCGCTGACAAGCTATCACAATAGAATGCTAGTCTATTTAAGAATAGTGAAGCTTTTGACCTCAATCCTTAAAGGAACTTAATCAATATTAGTTTGTACTATATTCATGATCAAATTATGTAGTATAAAAATCTGGTAAACTATTGTCCACTATTCACAGGTGGTAAATTTGTGCTATAATTAGAAAATTGGCTAGACTCAGTGCATGAGGTATTTTCCTCACTCTAAAATTAGCAAATAAGTTGACCTAAGAGTTGAAATAATTGACTCATAGCAACCCGAAACCCAACAATACAAGCGCCTTTGGCCGATTGGGGAGGCAGCGAACTCATAATTCGCCTTCAGGCTGGTTCGATTCCAGCAGGGCGCACTGAATCATTAAAAAGCAGTAATGTGTTATGTTACCAGACCCTCAAAGATGATTGGGACATGAGTAATACTACATTATCTTAAGCATTGACATCCTTGTTAAACTCCTACACCCTAGATTAATTAGTCCTGAGTACTCAGCACAAAGGGGCACAGGCGTAGGGGAAAATTTTTATAACTCCTAACTCCCCATTACCCCTTATCCCCAGAGGGGGCCCACCTTCCCCAATCTTACCGAGGTGGTAAAGTTTCAAACCTGAATTCAGTTCCGACTTTGAGTTTGTTACTATTCAAACGAGGAGACATCATCAGCGACGTGTCATAAGGATTTGGTAAATCAGGAGTGCGAATATAAGGATCGTTGCCAACTTGCTGAGTCATGACATCATGATATAAAGTGTTAACCAACTCAGCATCGTGGGCAATTTCATTTTCTGGGAAGGAACCACCGAAACTGGAACCAGATCCGAGAAATGAGTCTAACTGACGCTTGAGGCTGCCATTTTCGTAGAAATTGCGATCGTGACTAAAATAAGCTCGTTCAAATACATCACTCGTAGTTTCATAATTGGGTGTTGCGGTTTGGGCAGATGCAACAGAGGGAAAAGCAATACCAGCAGCAAGCAGCACTAATAAACCACCAAAGGTTTTGAATTTTATACCCACGTTTCTGACTCCTCAATTTTTGGGCAATCTTAATTTATGCTTAAGTTCAGAACTCTGATGAGTTCAACCTTTGGTGTAGCACAATTTTTAATGTTTTGTAATGACGTATCCTACTGAAACTCTTACCCACTCAGATATTTGGGCAACCACTGCTGATTTGACCACTTTGCGCCACAAGCTACTAGATTTATTTTGCCAATTTGCTTATCAAGAGGGTGATTTCGTTCTCGCTTCTGGGCTACGTAGTTCTTACTATGTGAATAAGATGCAGGTAACACTCCATCCTCAAGGGGCTTTGGCAGTTGGACGCTTGCTGTTTCCTTTGTTACCTGTAGATACACAGGCTGTAGGTGGTTTAACAATGGGGGCTGACCCAATTGTGACAGCAGTGAGTATAGTTTCTGTTTATGAAAAACGACCGATCCCAGCGCTGATTATTCGTAAGGAAGCCAAGGGGTATGGGACGAAAGCTTATATAGAAGGCCCCAATTTACCAGAAGGTGCAAAAGTAGTAGTTTTGGAAGATGTGGTTACAACTGGGCAATCTGCTCTGAAAGCAGTTGAGCGTCTTAAAGAAGCAGGTTATACCGTAAATCAAGTAATTTCACTGATAGACAGAGAGCAAGGGGGAGGTGAGTTGTACCAGTCTGCTGGGTTGAAGTTTGAAACTTTGTTTTCGATTCAAGAAGTTCAGGAACGCTTCCGGCAACTTGCGAATTTATGAACAATAGGACTTGTGCTAATTCGTAATTCGTAATTGGTAATTCGTAATTAAGAATTGGTAGAAGTCCTAAATATGAAACAATAGGGTTCAGTTAGAGACTAAAATATCAACTGTAAAACTTACGCATTAATAAAAAATAGCAACTTGAATTAATCGGGTAAAAATCCTTTATATAAATATTTATACGTACTTGTACATTCAGAAATTCAATGTCGGCATTTCACAAAATGATGTCGCATTTTTTGGCTACAACCCTTGCAGAGCATAGGTTGTATTTATTATTACCAAAGTCTGCTGTAAATGAGTATTTCACATAGATATAGCAGTTTTCGTTTGGATGCAACACATGGTAGGGGCACAGCAATGCTGTGCCCCTACGAGTGGTCTGTATTCCATGCAATTGAGAACCGCTATAGTTAAGCAAAGATGTATTTTTATTTACAATTTTTAGCCGCAGCTACGCCCAATCTAGGCATCGCTCTTTTGAAAAAAAACTTTTCGATTTTTAGATTCACAACTTTTTGATTTCCAAAACCGCCTATCTCAACTATGCAATCACCAAATCCGATCTCGTTCTCCTCACTCACCTCTGTACTGACGGCTTTAGAAGTGTACAGTGATGAATTAGTGTATGCTCCTGGTTATATTCAGCCACATGGAATGTTGCTGATGCTGCAAGAGCCACAGATCACAATCTTGCAGATTAGTGAAAATGTGGAACAGTTTTTTGGTATTTCGGCAGAAACATTGCTGGGTCAACCTTTACAAAGGTTGTTTTCCCGCCCTCAAGTGCAGCGACTTGCTGGCTATCTGGCTGAAGATAATCTGGAGTTTTGCAATCCGTTTGAGCTAAAAACGCGGCGAGTTGCTGAGACTGATTGGCAACGGGAAAGTCAGACATTCACAGGTGTGATGTACCGGATAGTAGATGGGTTGATCCTGGAACTAGAACCTGTGCGATCGCTCAAAAGCATCGATTCAATCCAGTCATATCACCGCCTGCAAGCCGTGATCGCCAATTTCCGTAATGCCACTAACCTGACGAATCTGGCTCAAAGCCTTGCCAGAGAGGTAAAAGAAATGACTGGGTTTGATCGGGTTATGATCTACCGCTTTGAGGCAGATGACAGTGGTGTAGTGATTGCGGAGGAGAAACAGAGGCATTTAGAAAGCTACCTGGGACTGCACTATTTGGCCATAGACATTGCCGCGCCAGCCCGCAAGTTGTTTTACCGCAACTGGATGCGATTCATTCCCGATATCAATTACACCCCTGTCTGCCTGATTCCCACCAACCATCCGCTGACGGATACACCCCTTGATCTGAGTAATTCTGTGTTACGAGGCGTGTACCCGTGTCACATTCAATACTTACAGAATATGGGGGTTACTGGGTCGATGACGATTTCGTTAATCAACGACAAAGGACTTTGGGGATTAATTGCCTGTCACCACTACAGCCCGAAACTAGTGGATTATGAAACTCGCAAAGCCTGTGAATTTTTAGGACAGTTTGCCTCCATCGAAGTAGTGCATCAGCAAGAACGAGAATTGAATGTTTACCGAACGCAGGTGAAAGGGATTCAGGATGAACTGCAACAGACGTTATTGCAGGAGTCCAATTTTATTGAGCAAGTGTTGATCCGAAATTCTTCTCACTTGCTGGATCTAGTTCATGCTCAAGGAGCCGCGATTTTGCTTGACGGTCATCTGACATTAGTTGGTCAAACGCCATCAGCTACCCAGGTGCAGGATCTGGTGACGTGGTTGGTGCAACACAAGGGGGAACGAGTGTTTGCTACCGATTCCCTCTCAGGTTTATATCCAGAAGCGAAGGCATTCAAAGATCAAGCTAGCGGCATCCTGGCAATTTCAATTTTATTCAACCATGTCAAAGAAAAGTCTTACCACATTATCTGGTTTCGACCGGAGCAAATCCAGACGGTGAATTGGGCAGGCAACCCCCAGGATACGGTAACAATCAACGAAATTGGAGAGATGGAATTATGTCCCCGGAAGTCCTTTGCAATGTGGAAGGAAACCGTGCGGGAAACTTCCTTGCCTTGGGAGGTGGCGGAAGTGGAAGCCGCTACTGAGATGCGAAATACGCTGATGTTGGCAGTGCTGGAGTTTTCCCAGATCGCCCTAGAAGAAGCCGCAGAACAAGCCGCGATCGCCAACCGCGCCAAAAGCCAGTTCCTCGCTAAAATGAGCCACGAACTGCGAACTCCCCTGAATGCCATTTTGGGATTTACTCAGTTGATGAACCGCAGCGAGAAGATTCCATCGGAGTTTCAAGAGGATTTAAGCATCATCAGCCGCAGTGGAGAATACTTGCTAACTCTGATCAACGATGTGTTGGAAATGTCCAAAATTGAAGCGGGTCAGTTACACCTAACAGAAAACTCTTTCGATTTGCATCACTTAATCCACTCCATCAGAGATATGGTTGCCCTCGAAGCTTTAGAGAAAGGAATTGATCTCAGAACAGAACAGCATACCAGCGTTCCTCGCTATGTGTATGGTGACGAATCAAAACTGCGCCAAATTCTGCTGAATCTGTTAAGCAATGCGATCAAATTTACGACAACAGGTAGTGTAACCCTGCGATTAAAAGCTTTGACCGGGAGAGTGGGCAGTGTCAACTCCCTGGATTCAATTTCTACCGATGATTCCAAACCAATCATCACCCTTCATCTGGAAGTTGAAGACACTGGATGTGGTATCGCTCAGTCCGATATCGAGGCTGTGTTTAAAGCCTTCACGCAAACAGAATCAGGTCGCCAGGCTAAAGGTACAGGCTTAGGCTTATCGATTAGCCGTCAGTTTGCCCGTTTAATGGGTGGTGATCTTACAGTGCGAAGCATCCTGAATCAGCAGTCAACCTTCATTTGTGAGGTTTTACTGAGTCTGGTAAGCTCAGTGGATGTCATCGCGCCGGAAACGACTGGCGCTGTTATCGGTCTGGAACCGGGACAGCCTACTTATCGGATTCTGGTGGCGGAAGACGTTAAAGAAAATCGTCTGTTGCTCTTCAGGCTATTAGAATTAGTTGGGTTTGAGGTCTGTGCAGTCGAGAATGGAAAGGAGGCGATCGCTCTCTGGTCAGAATGGCATCCCCACCTGATTTTAATGGACATTCAAATGCCCGTGATGGATGGCCACGAAACTACCCGACAAATTCGAGGGAGGGAGGGAGGTAAAGATGTGGTGATTATTGCGCTGACAGCCTACGCCTTTGAGGAAGACTACACCACCAGCATTCAAGCAGGCTGCAACGACCACATCACCAAACCATTTCTAGAAGCTGTCCTCTTTGAGCGGATTGCACACTATTTGGGAGTCCGCTACTGCTACAGCGAAGAAGCTTTACCGGGGTTAGACCAGCAAACCTTAGTTCATAAATCCCTAACCGCCAAAGACTTACAGGTAATGTCGCCAGAGTGGATTATTCAGGCACATCAAGCAGCTCTGGATCTCAACGATGGCGAACTCTATAATCTCATTGCTCAAATCCCCAAGCAGGAGCAAATTCTTGCCAATGCTCTGAAATCTCTGGTGGATAACTTCCAGTTGGAAGCGATCGGAACTCTCACCCAAACTTAGTAAAGGGGGAAAGGAATGGAAAAGAAGAGAATTGAATTGAAACTTTTGAGGATTTAAGAATGTGGCAAAAAGGGATTGAGTTACTTATTCTATTACCCAGAAACTAGCGCATTATAGAATCATCCCAATCCCCCATTTCAGGATAGTAAAACTATGAATTCTCCATTTCCCGGAATGAATCCTTATTTAGAAAATCCTGTGTTTTGGTCAGAAGTACATCATCGATTGATTACAGCGATCGCAGATACTATTGAGGAAAATATTCCCCCACAGTATCGAGTTGCAATTGAACAACGTACTTATTTAAGTGATGACTCAGATTCTGTATTAGTTGGGATACCTGATGTTTCTGTTTTTTCTCAACAAACATCACCGCAGCAATACTCATCAACTGCTACCCAAACAGCGACATCAGAAGGCATCACGGTGATGATACCGTTACCTGAACATATTACAGAAAATTACTTAGAAATTCGAGAAGTTTCTACAGGTTTTGTGGTGACATCTATCGAAGTTTTATCTCCTAAAAATAAACGCCCAGGCGAAGGTAGAAAAGCATATCAACTGAAACGCAAACAAGTTTTAGCTAGTCTTTCTCACTTAGTCGAAATTGATTTACTCAGAAGTGGAAAACCGATGTTAATTTTAGGGGAAATTCCTGTAACAGATTATCAAATTATTGTGAGCAGAAGTGAAACACGTCCTCAAGCTAAATTATACGGATTTAGCATCAGAGAAACGATTCCCAAATTTCCATTACCGTTACAGTCAGAAGATACAGAACCGATTGTAGATTTGCAATCTTTATTGCATGGTATATACAATCGTGCAAGATATTACTTAGCTATTAATTATAATTCAATACTACCCCTAAAACGAGAAGATGCTGTATGGTCTGATACCCTTTTACGCGAACAAGGGTTAAGGAGTAATTAGTAATTGGTTAAGAATTTTTCCCATTCCCCATTCATTCCCCTTTCCCCCTATGGCTAATTTACTTAAATCGCCTTCTGAAACGAATATCCTAGTCGTAGACGATACCCCCGACAATTTAAGATTGTTAGCCAAAATATTAGAGTCGGAGGGTTATATTATCCGTAAATCCCTCAACGGGAAAATGGCATTACAAGCTGCTTCTCGACATCCGCCCGATCTGATTCTGCTTGACATCAATATGCCCGAAATGAATGGCTATGAGGTTTGTCAACAGTTGAAAGCATCAAAAACAACAGATCAAATTCCGATTATTTTTATTAGTGCCCTTGACCAAATCAATGATAAATTGCAGGCATTTGAACTAGGTGGACAAGACTATATCACCAAGCCATTTCAAGAACTTGAAGTGCTAATGCGAGTCAGAAACCAGCTACTCATCAAACACCAACATCAACAACTTATTGAACAAAATCAACGCCTAGAGCATGAAATTAAGGAGCGCCTGAAGGCTGAAGCAGATGTCAGGGAGCTATCCATAACTGATGAGTTGACAGGGCTATATAATCGACGTGGTTTCTTTTGGCTGGCAAATCAGCAATTTAAAATTGCCCAACGCACACAAATGTTCTGCTGTCTTTTGTTTGTTGATTTAGATGGTTTAAAGCAGATTAATGACTCTCTAGGGCATGAAATAGGAGACAGAATGATCGTTGACACAGCCCAAATACTAAAGCAAACCTTCCGTGATTCGGATATTGTTGCCCGTCTAGGAGGAGATGAGTTTGTAATATTTGTTCCTGTCTGGCCCAGGAATACAGATGAATTTTATCCACGATTGCAAGCAAATATTGATCGCTTTAATCAAGAGCATAATTACTCGTATCAACTATCCATAAGTGTTGGTGTGACACAATGCGCCTTAAATGAAAACGTTTCACTAGAAAAATTGATAGATGAGGCTGACAAGCTAATGTATGAGCATAAACGCGCTAAACGCCTCGTAGATGATTAATTGTTCTATTGAAAGTAGAAATATTCGTGATTGTATAGCAGGGAACTCTTAATAGGGAACTCTTAACAGGGTTGAAAGTCTCTTAGTGTCAGTGTTTTCTGATTAGCTGATGTCAACCGCTACCTGGCAACTGCTATATATGGTCAGAATGGGGTTAATTTTAAGGACAATTGTTGGGAATTAGTGAGAGAATTATTAAGATTAGCTTCCAATAAGAGTAAATATTATCAACGTGGTCAGAGGACTATGAGGCTTATTCTGTCGGCATCCTAGCTCTTATTCTCGCCCCGTCAGATTTTCCACCAGATGTTTTAGTGTTTAAAAACTTAACTACTTAATCTCAGTGCATTTGCTGACACTATAGCTTGCGGTGATCTACTGAAACTCGGAGATTATTCGGGTACATGCAGTTTAGTTGTAACAATCAAGTGACGAGAATCACACGTATCTATGATTAGGATCGTCTCCCTGCGATCGCCAATTAGGCATAATTAATGATAACTGAACTCTAGCCGAGTCATTAATAGGGAACACACTTAATTGCCGACAGCCTTAATCAAGGACTGTCGGTTTTTTGTATCTATATGCCCAATGCCCAATGCCCAATGCCCAATGCCCAATGCCCATAAATTTCCCCACAATTGGTTGGTAACTTGACAGAGATTTTGCCACAGCCACTACCAAATGTGGGGAAGGTATGATCAAATTGGGGATCTTATGCCTAGCGAGTGCTAAAATCTTGAACTCACTCTAGTAGACCGGAAGTATACTCCGAGAACCAGCACACACTTTGTATTAAGACATCGCTTGAATGATGTAATCAAAGTAGGGTGCTGCTTGAGCAGCGTCTTCCGCACTCAGCAAGCTAAGAGAGGCTGTTTTGAGGGAATTGATCGCTGTTACCATTCCAGGCACGGGAACGCCCAATGAATTGTACATTTCCCGCACGCCAATCAAACCAATTTTTTCAATTGGCTCTTTGTCACCAGCAAGTACGCCATAAGTAATTAGACGTAAGTACCAGCCAAAATCACGGATACATAGAGAGCGCTGGCGTTCTCCGTAAGCATTACCTCCGGGGGAGATAAAGTCAGGACGGTTCTGCCAAAGTTGTTTGGTTGCTTCCTGAACTATCTTTTTTTCGTTTTCGGCTAAGGTAGCCGCAATCCGTGTCCGTTGTACGCCGGTTTGCAAAAAGTCTTTGATATTTTTAAGTTCGCCACTGCTGGGATAACGCAGTTCGTCGTCGGCTTTGAGAATAACTTGGCTAATTACAGTCATGATGATTGAAATCACCTGAAATATTATCTGTTAGTTTAGCGAGTCTGAGGTACACAAGTGAAGAGATAGGAGCTACTTATGTATTGAACTTATTTGTTTGGGGGAGTGGGGGAATGAGGGAGATGAGGGAGATGAGGGAGATGAGGGAGAAATAACCAATGCCCAATGCCCAATGACAAATGACAAATGACAAATGACCAATGACAAATAACTAATGACTAAAATAATTTGGCAACAGGGTGAATTAATTGAAGTGACGATCGCTAATCTGAGTGATACAGGCGATGGTGTGGGACGCGCTAATGAGCGTGTAGTGTTTGTCCCAGATACTGTACCAGGCGATCGCGCGATCGTCCGCTTAGTACATGTTAAACCCAAATACGCCCACGGGAAGCTTCAGCAGCTATTGTCACCATCCCCTCACCGGATTAGACCTAGTTGTATTGTCGCTGACAAGTGCGGTGGTTGCCAGTGGCAGCATATTGATTATAATTACCAGCTAGCAGCCAAGCAAAATCAAGTTATCCAAGCAATGGAGCGCATTGGCGGTTTTGTCCAACCACCAGTAGATCCGGTACTCGCCGCCCCTTCTGCTTTAAACTACCGTAACAAATCTACATATCCTCTAGGCATATCGGCAACAGGACAGGTACAAGCTGGATATTACCAAAAAGGTAGTCACCAATTAATTAACTTAAATCAATGTCCAGTCCAAGACGCCCGATTAAATCCTTTATTAGCCGAAGTTAAGCAGGATATTCAACAACGGGGTTGGCAAATTTACGACGAACAGCGTCACCAAGGGAAAATTCGCCATCTCGGTTTACGCATTGGCCGGCACACTGGAGAAATGTTGCTGACTTTGGTGGTGAAGGACTGGAATTTATCAGGAATTGAAACCCAAGCCCAGGAATGGTTAAAGCGCTATCCCCAGTTAGTGGGAGTGTCGCTAAATCGCAATGGCGATCGCACAAATGCTATCTTTGGATCAGAAACCCGTTGCATCGCTGGAGTCCCCCACCTGCGTGAAAATTTTGCTGGACTGGAATTTCAAGTGCGCCCAGATACATTTTTCCAAGTGTATACAGAAACAGCAGAGGCACTATTGCAGGTAATTCAATCAGAACTCAATCTTCAAGGGCATGAGTTGCTAGTTGATGCCTACTGTGGTATTGGGACTTTAACTTTACCCCTCGCCAAAAAAGTACGTATTGCTACAGGATTAGAAGTGCAACCAGCAGCAGTAGACCAAGCTATTTTGAATGCCCAGCGCAACGGAATTGATAATGTGACATTCCAGGTTGGGGCAGTAGAAAAATTGCTGCCAAAAATGGGCACAATACCAGAAGTAGTAATACTCGATCCGCCACGTAAAGGGTGCGATCGCGCCGTCATCGACACTTTACGGCAATTGAAACCATCTCGGATCGTTTACGTCAGCTGTAAAGTAGCTACCCTCGCCCGTGACCTGAAATTGCTTTGTCAAGATGGGCAATATACCATCACACGGGTGCAACCTGCTGATTTTTTTCCTCAAACTGCTCATGTTGAAGCTGCCGCCTTTCTTGTGCTATCACATTTGGACAAGGGTAGTAATTCCTTTAAAAAAACTGAAATTTGAAATTTTTAGTCTACTGCATACTAAAGATGCTAAAATTAAATTAAGCTAAAAATAGAAATTCATTTTGTTTAAAGAAATTCAAGTTGCATAGGCTCTTAAAAATGTGAAATTGGATTGTGTAAATGACAAACCGGCAATTAACTAGAGTATGCCAATACTCTATTAAATTACTAGTATCTTTTCAAGATGCTGACTTCATTATCAAACTTATTCCAGCCGCTAGATATCTAAACAATCCCAACTCATACATAAAGCCAATGCTCCCTAGCATTTTCAAAATTTAGTTTTAAAGACGCAAGTTTGAAGGCAGCATGACCACCTCAAGTTTTATCAGGGTGCCTGTAATAGCAAACTGATGTCTAGCTAACTGAAAGCTATGGGGTTTCTCTTGTGATTACTATTTCACTCCGTCCAGTTGGACGTTATTGGGGCACTATTAGTTTTGCCTCAACCCTCTATCTTTGTCCAATATTAGATTTATTGTTGGCAGAAATCCCAGCAAAGTTACAAGCAGAATTGCGGCTAGGACTTCAAGAAGCCCTAGTAAACGCCGCTAAACATGGCAACAATCTTGATCCAAGTAAAACAGTTGTAGTGCGTTTTTCCTTAATAGATAATCAATATTGGTGGATAATATCAGACCAGGGTAGCGGCTTTACTCCTTCATCTAATAGTGATGAAGAGTCAACAGACTATCTGCCACCAGATGAGGCAGAAAGTGGTCGTGGTTTATCTCTTCTCCATCAAATTTTTGATCAGGTAGAGTGGAACCGCAAAGGCACAGAATTGAGGCTTTGTAAACAAATGGAAAATCGCCGGGGATTATCTCTGCGACGATAACTTAATGAGGAGTTAGAAGTTTTAAATTCTTAACTCCTCATTTTAGGATTCAATAAAAAGTATTGTCTATTGGCGGTAACTCTGCTGAGTCATTTGTTCCTGGCTTTGGACTTGGTTTTCGTGGATTTGGAATTGGAGTAGAACCTCCAGAGATATCATCGTCTGACTCCCACGGGTCATCTTCTTGATCTAAAGGATCTAGTTGCAGTTCAAGCTTAAGATTGTTATGAGATTGGTCAATTCTCTGGCCATTGTCTTGCGCTAGAGACTCAGATAGTTCCCGAATCAGGGTTTTGATGCGCTGGCGATATGATTATGAGCAAACTGTGGATTGAAACCTCGCTCTAGCTCTTGAAGTAATCGTTCTGCTAGCAAAATCAAAGCCTCAGAACGATTACGTTTCTCTAAACCTTCTTGATCCATGTCAATTCATAACTAACTGACTTTTTCACAAGTCTGTTTAACTGTGATGCGATCGCTGTTTAAATTAATGAGTTAGAAGTTCGGAATCATCAGTTTTAAATTCTTAACTCCTCACTCCTAACTCCTAACTTTTTCCATGAGACGGACAGGGAGGCGCAGAAATAGAACGATCTAACCAACCAACAGCTTGTTCTAATCTAGCTTGAGCTTCTTGTGGCTGATTCTTTAAAAGATACACAATCGCTGCTGCCACTTGTTCATTAGCGCGGGAATTACGGTTAGACTTGAGGCGATGCCAATCGTTAGGGGAGATACTCAGCCTTTCCATGAGGGCTTGAGCTAGTTCCAGAGTACTAATTTCATTCAGTTGACTGGTTTGAGGCAGCTGGGTAGATTGAGACATAATTATGAGTCCTTCGTCTTTTGTCCTTCGTCCCTTGTCCTTCGTCCTTTGGGAAATTACCAATGACAAATGACTAATGACAATTGGTTCACATTTAATCTTAGTTTACTACTTGTACATGAAGCCGTCTAAACAATCACAACCGCCAGGGGAAAATCCCGAACCAGATTTTGAACAAGAACTCGAAGAAGTAGAGCGATCGCTCCTGTCCTTAAAAGAGCGGTATGATCAAGTGCAACGCGATCGCGAACAACAGGCACAATGGCAACAGCGTCGGGATCAACTCAAACATAATAAATCTCAGACACCAGAAATCAAAGCAGATTTACGGCAAATTCAACAGCAGTTGGAAATGCTAGAACAAAACTTAGAAAGCCAGTTATTTTCTTGGCATAGCCTCAAAAAACCTTTCTGGCAAGTCGTCCGCTTTGGTGGAATGGGCGTTATCATAGGCTGGATATTAAAGTCTTACGCTGGGTAAATATGGTAAATCGACGGATTGCAGAAATATTGCGAAGTGGTCAACCTGATGAGTCTCTCCAAGTTCAAGGCTGGGTGCGGACGAAACGCGAGTCCAAAGGGTTTGCTTTTATTGAAGTCAATGACGGCTCATCACTAGCTAATTTGCAAGTCGTCATTAATCAAGATTTGCCAGATTATGAAGCTATATTGAAAAAGCTGAATACGGGTGCTGCTGTTGAGGTGACAGGGGTATTAGTGGCTTCTCTTGGTAAAGGACAGCGAATTGAGTTGAAAGCGGAGACAGTGAAAGTTTACGGAGAAGCTGATCCCGATACATATCCCCTGCAAAAGAAACGCCATTCTTTTGAGTTTCTGCGAACCATTGGACATTTGCGATCGCGTACTAATTCCTTTGGTGCAGTTTTCCGCGTCAGAAATGCTTGTTCGACAGCAATTCACCAATTCTTCCATGAAAGAGGCTTTTTATGGGTACACACACCGATCATCACTGCTAGCGATTGCGAAGGCGCGGGTGAACTGTTTAGCGTTACCAGTTTGGATTTAAAGAATATTCCGCGCACAGAAAACCAAGCAGTAGATTACAGCCAAGACTTTTTTGCTAAACCCACATATTTAACAGTTAGCGGCCAGTTGGAAGCGGAAGTGATGGCGATGGCGTTTTCTAACGTCTACACCTTTGGCCCTACCTTCCGTGCAGAAAATTCCAACACCTCCCGCCACTTGGCAGAATTTTGGATGGTTGAGCCAGAAATGGCTTTTTGTGACTTAGAAGGCGATATGGATTTAGCTGAGGCTTTTCTCAAACACATTTTTAAATATGTGTTGGAAACTTGCCCAGAAGATATGGAATTTTTCAATGAACGGATTGATAAATCTGTGTTAGCAACAGCCGAAAATATTATTAATAATCAGTTTGAACGCTTAACTTATACAGAAGCGATCGCACTTTTAGAAAAAGCTGATGTTAAATTTGAATATCCGGTGAGTTGGGGTTTAGACTTACAATCAGAACACGAACGCTACCTAGCTGAACAACAGTTTAAAAAGCCAGTAATTGTTACAGATTATCCAGCGCAAATTAAAGCTTTTTATATGCGTTTAAACGACGATGAAAAAACCGTCCGCGCAATGGATATTCTTGCACCTAAAATTGGCGAGATTGTTGGCGGTTCCCAGCGAGAAGAACGCTTGGAAGTTCTAGAACGCCGCGTGTTAGCGCAAGGATTAAACCCAGAAGACTTGTGGTGGTATCTAGATTTGCGTCGTTATGGTACTGTTCCACACGCGGGTTTTGGGTTGGGTTTTGAACGACTCGTACAATTTATGACTGGTATGGGAAATATTCGTGATGTGATTCCTTTTCCCCGTACACCGCAAAGTGCTGAGTTTTAGTTTACATTTTCTACCTGGCAATTGGAAATAGCCAGGTCTTTGACTATTGTGGATAAAGAGAAATCCAACAGAATATATTTATCATGAGTCTACAAGACCAAACCATTGGTAAAATCCGGCAAATGCCAGAATCTTTAGTTCAGGAAGTGAGTGATTTTATAGACTTCCTATTAATGAAGCATAGCAGTAATAACTGGGAATTATGGCTTCAATTTAGTGAGTAGGTGGAAATAGTGGAATCAGATTTTTCTGACTATTTATCTAATTTAGAAGATTATGAAGAACGCTTGGCGCGTGGGGAAATTCAGTGGTAGATATCACATAAAAACTTTGAAACCCGCGATCGCGGGTTTTGCTTGTATAGTCGCGTATTTTATAAAGCGATTAGTTAAAATTAGGATTTTTGAATCTCCTCTTGTAAAACTTGAATTTGCTCAATAGATAATTCAGTAACTTGAGCAATTTGTTCTAAACTCATTCCAATTCGCAACAAATTTAAAGTCAACTTTCTTGTTGTTTCTGCTTTGCCTTTGGCTTCACCTTTGGCTTCGCCTTCTTCTAGGATTTCTTGATAAATGACTGATTCGCGCATAATCTCACTCCTTAAAATCTTGTTAATTACATCTTTTTTTAACACCAGACCTGCTAAAATTCCACTGGCAGCAGCTATATTTCTTTGTAGCTGGCGATGCCTGCGGCGGGCTACGCCTACGCTAATTGCTTCAACTGCTTTAGCTACTTGGGTTAATACCATTGTAGGATCGTTTGTTTGACTTAGCACGGCAAAGGGTAATAAACCTGGAATACTCATAAACCTGTCTGTCGGTTGTTCCCACAGGCGTATTACCTCAAACTGATGGTAAGTGTTGTTTAATCTAAAACTGTTTTCCCTGACTAATTCTGAACTTGTTTTTCTCAAATAGATTACTATTTGACGCATTTCTTTGTTAGGAAAGCGGCGATAAACCCTAACCCGATAATCTAACATCCGAAAGGGGATATCTTCATCAGCATCGGTTTGAAATTCGGTATGTAGAACTAAATCATCAGATTGCAATAAGATTAATGAATCAGCGCGAATTGGTTCGCTTGATAATTCAGTAGGGCTAAGTTCTGTTAATTTAATCGGTGAACCTAGTAACCATGTTGCTAAATCATCTTTGAAGTTTTCGGCAATGAATTTACAGATATTGTCATACATGGCAGCTTTAAAGAAATTGTATATAGTTTTTAGAATATGCGAATATGCCTGCAATAAATTTCTCATCACTATAGGATAGGCGTGTTAGCCTACAAGGAATATAAAAGGTAGCACTGGAGGTGTAAATTAATGTTAATGTTACTTCTCAACATTGGGAATGAACGATATGCGATAGAAAGCCGACAGGTTGTAGAAGTAATACCACTTGTCCTGCTCAAAACTTTGCCCCACCAGCCTGAGTATATCGCTGGTGTTTTTAACTATCGGGGACGCATTGTACCAGTAATCGATTTATGCCAGTTGATGCGTGGCAAACCCTCTTGTGAGTACCTGAGTACTAGGATTGTATTAGTCAATTATTGGGGGAGTAATAATCCAGAACTTGAGGCTTCCTATATTTTGGGTTTGATGACAGAACAAGTTGTAGAAACATTACATAAGTCTGAGCCTGAATTTGTTGATCCCAATATCCAGATAGATACAGCGCCATATTTGGGCAAGATGATTGTAGATAACCAAGGGATGATTCAGTGTCTTCGCGTTGAGTACTTATTCTCAGAAGCACAGCAAGTAAATCTCTTGCCAGAAAGCGATCGCAATACTAGATTTTAGATTGGTCTGAAGACTCAATAAATGGCACAATCTGTGATTGAAGCTTTACTAAAAAGCAGGATTGGTTTAGATACAAACTCTATTGGTGCTGATGCGATCGCAAGTGCAATTTCTCAACGCATGGCAGATTGCGGTATAACGGATATTGCTAACTACTTGGGGAAATTGCAGGCATCTACCCAAGAATGGGAAGCACTGATTGACAGCGTAATTGTTCCAGAAACTTGGTTTTTTCGAGAACCAGAGTCCTTTGCATTTCTGAAGCATTATGTATTATCTGAGTGGTTGCCAGCAAATCCACAGGGCGTACTAAGGGTTTTGAGTGTGCCGTGTGCAACAGGTGAAGAACCATATTCCATTGCGATCGCTCTATTGGAAGCAGGATTAAATCCGACAAACATTCACATCGATGCTGTTGATATTAGCAAAAAGTGCCTGCTAAAAGCCCAACGAGCAATCTACAATCAATACTCGTTTCGTGGCAATAACCGATCATTTCAAGAGCGCTATTTTCAGCCAACTGAGGCAGGATACCAGCTGTGTGAACAGGTGAGATGCATGGTGAATTTTATTAATGGCAACTTGGCAGATCCGGCTTTTCTAGCTGACAGGCCGCTTTATGATCTAGTCTTTTGCCGTAACCTGTTGATTTACTTCGATGTGACAACAAAAGATCGCACCATTCAAGTCTTAGAAAGGTTGCTAAGGCCAGAAGGCTTGTTATTTGTTGGACACGCTGAAACTTGGTTATTGTTTAAAACTGAATTTGTCTCAGTTCGTCAACATTCAGTAGTTGCTCATCGAAAGTCGAGAGTGTGCGAAAATGTTCGGAAAAGTCATCATCCCAATCTTCAAGGACAAGGCTTTACAGGCAAAAATATAGATGTTCTCAACAGGCGACAGCTACCGAAAAAAAAGCATTCCAAGTTTGCCGCACCAGAGAGGTTAAATGTTGCTCCCCAGAACCCCATATCCCCAAAAGACCTAAAGGTAAATTTGTTAGAAACAGCTAGAACTTTAGCCGATCAAGGTTCGTTGAATGAGGCGGTTAAACTATGCAACGACTATCTCAACCAAAATCAGGTGAGTACTGAAGCATATCTTTTACTCGGTCAGGTGCAGCAAGCAATGGCACTAAATGAGCGGGCGGCACAATCTTTTCAAAAAGCAATTTATTTACAACCTACTCACGAAGAGGCGCTGACTCATCTGGCATTACTCAAAGAACATCAAGGAGATGCGGATAGTGCTAATCTTCTCTGGCAACGAATTTACCGATTAACGAAGCATAGGCAGTTCTGAGGAGATCAAGTAGGAGGCAATACTGTGTAGGTTTTGCCTAAAAAATAGGGGTTCTCGTTTGTATGGAATAGACTTTGACCTCACTTCCATTCCTCTCTCCTTTTAGGAGAGAGGCTTTGAATCTTACTCCCCTTCCCTTGTAGGGAAGGGGCTGGGGGTTAGGTCTGTATTGGACTCAACTGAGAACCGCTATATTCAAAACCTACACAGTATTGGGATTCATCCACCTCAGAACTCCGTTCATCCACCTCATACCGTTTTACTTTAATAATGATACAAATACGTTGGTAGGGGCACAGAAAAAGCTCATTGGTGTCAACTTAAGCTCAAACGCTTATTCCACAAGCATTTTACCCCCCTTAATCCCCCCTTATAAAGGGGGGAAACAGGAAATTTAGTTCCCTC
>NZ_JABXKM010000044.1 GCF_017115025.1 Nostoc sp. NOS(2021)
GGACTCGTATTTGATTTTTGAAATAACTCAGTACACATCTATTCCCTTCTTTCCTGTTCCCTGTTCCCTGTTCCCTGTTCCCCGTTCCCTGTTCCCTGTTCCCCGTTCCCTGTTCCCTGTTCCCTGTTCCCTCCCTACGCAAGTAAGTTCAGTAATCAAATCGGATTCTTATAGAAGTAGAATTATTTCTTAGAAATGGAACTAGTCAAGTCTGTGCCAATGACAACAGTGACATCAGATGCAATATCTCCTAAAGAAGCAACTTCTACATCCCCAACACCAAGAGCTTGTTGAACTGCACTCGCTGCTTCAGGATTTCCATGTTGAGCAATAATTCTGGTTTTTTGAGCAGAGTCTGTATTAGTATCAATTTCATGACTAGAAAGAAAAATATTCCTAAAACCGTGTTTTTCGAGTAAAGAGGTGACTTTTCCTACAGCTTCGTGTTGTGTGGTTGCGTTTTGGATGAAAATTTTCATACTTTGCGGCACTACTAAATTTTTGTCCTCTTCTTTTACTTCTACATTATTAAAATCAAAATAACGTTGGAGAATTTTGCTAGTAGCTTTATGGTCAGAAATCCAGTAGCTAACATTGTATTCAGTTTTTTCACTAAAACGCCCTGGCAGGAGAATAAAATTATGGTGATTGCTTTGAGCTAGAGTTTGAGCTATGGCTAACATTTCATTAATAGATAAATCAGTATCTATATTATCTTGAGCTACTTTTAAAATTTGAGGTAATTTAGTAATACTTTGTGGCTGAAGCAGTGTAAGTAAGATGTCTTTAATAACTTGTTGTTGTCGCTGCACTCGACCAATATCACCTAAAGCATCATGACGAAAACGGATGTATTCTTCTAGATGCTGCCCACTCAACTTTTGTACACCCGCTAAAAAGTGAATGCTGAGGTTTTGTGAATGATCTACATAATCCATTTTTTTGGGAATATTAACTTCAACTCCTCCCAAGGCATCCACCAAATGAATAAAACCTTCTGTATCCAGGCGCACATAACGATCAATTGATACACCATCTAATAGCTGACTTACACTTTGGGCTGCTTGTTTTGTTCCACCACGCACGTTTGCATCATTAATTTTATCTACACCAACTCCATAAAATCGAACGAGAGTATCTCTGGGAATAGATAGTATATTAATCGAATGAGAATCTGGCATGATTTGGGCCAGTAGGATAGTATCGCTATTGCCTGCTAATGCCTCGGCAGGAGTAAAATTTTTCTCGTGGGGATGTCCAGAATTGTCGATACCGAGAATCAAAATATTCACAGGATGATCTAGAGTTGCAGGAATCGAACCTGTTACACTTTCGGAACTACCAGGCAGATGCAAAGCAACATCATGATCATTTTTTAAGGGAGTTAAACTTACAACCGAGGAGTAAACTGCTCCGCAAATTGCAGCTACTACTGCCGCACCGATTGCTAAAGCAAATGGCTGTTTTAACAGCTGAGATTTCTTGGGATTATTTTTTCCTTTCACTTCTCACCCACTACATATAAGATTAATTGCTATGGTCTAACCCGGAATTATCTTACTCTGCCAGAGTGGCCACATTTAACTAAACTGTTGAGCATAAGACCGCGCATAGCGACGCTCTAAGGCTAATAATTCTTCATGGGTTCCCGATTCGACAATTTGTCCCTGTTCGATAACTAAAATACGATCGCACCGCCTAACTGTCGATAAACGGTGAGCAATAATAAATACTGTCCGTTTTTCCATCAATCTTTCCAGCGCTTCCTGTACCAGTGCTTCTGACTCTGAATCTAAAGCTGATGTCGCCTCATCCAGAATCAAGATTTGGGGATTGAGCAGAACAGCACGAGCGATGCCTGCGGCGGGCTACGCCTACGCAATTCTTTGTCTTTGTCCACCAGATAAGTTTACCCCACGTTCACCCACCCAAGTCTGATAACCCTGTGGCAGGTGGCTAATATATTTATACATATTAGTTAATACGGAATTTGAGTTATGGATATTGAAGAAATGTTGGATAGGTATGAAGCGGGAGAAAGAAACTTCGCTTGGAGTGTTAATTGCAGCAGAACTGGTTTATTCATGAGAGCGGTTGATCTGAGTGGGGCTGACCTGAGCGGGATCAACTTGGAAGGAGCCTTTTTGGAAGCTGCTCACCTGGACAATACCAATCTCACTGGGGCTAATCTCAGGGGAGCCTACATGGAAGGAATGCAGTTGAATGAAGCCATCCTTAACGGCGCTAATTTGAGCGAGGCTAGAGGTGGTGGAGCCAACTTCAACGATACTTCCTTTGTCAACGCCAACCTGAGCAGAGCCGAAATGTACCAATGTATTTTTGATGGCGCTAATTTCAGCCATGCTATTCTCAGGGATGCTTTCGTGAACTACTCCTTTTTCGATGGTGCTAACTTCACCAATGCCGATTTGCGTTCGGTCGAAGGCTTTTATAACATTCGTAAGGCTATTTTTAGTAATACCATTATGGAAGATGGAAGCATTTGGTACGACAGTATTGGGTATTGAATACATAGATACTCATTCTTCTAGCTCAAAAACCGATTTTGTGAACTCAAAAACTAATTCGGTTGTCTCAAAACCTCAAACTTCCCCTACCTCTAACTAAATTGCTGGGCATAAGACCGCGCATAGCGACGCTCCAGGGCTAATAATTCTTCATGGGTTCCCGATTCGACAATTTGTCCCTGTTCGATAACTAAAATACGATCGCACCGCCTAACTGTCGATAAACGGTGAGCAATAATAAATACTGTCCGTTTTTCCATCAATCTTTCCAGCGCTTCCTGTACCAGTGCTTCTGACTCTGAATCTAAAGCTGATGTCGCCTCATCCAGAATCAAGATTTGGGGATTGAGCAGAACAGCACGAGCGATCGCAATTCTTTGTCTTTGTCCACCAGATAAGTTTACCCCACGTTCACCCACCCAGGTATGATAACCCTCTGGTAGTTGGCTAATAAATTGATGGGCATTAGCAATTTTTGCCGCCTCTTTAACTGCTTTTATGTCAAAAACATCTTGTCCAAAAGCGATATTTTGAGCAATTGTCCCCGAAAACATGATGGTTTCTTGAGGAACAATCCCAATTTGTCGCCGCAGACTATGCAGCTTGACATCTCGAATATCAACACCGTCAATGAAGATTTGCCCAACTTCGGGATCGTAAAAACGCGGGAGGAGATTCACAAATGTAGTTTTACCAGCACCAGAAGCACCGACAAGAGCGATCGCTTCACCTGGCGATACTAATAAACTGATATCTTTTAATACAGGTTCACCTGGTTTATAGGCGAAGGAAATATGACGATATTCTACTTTGCCCTTGACTGGGGGGAGAGCGATCGCATTTGTTTTTTCGATTACCGTCGGCTGAATTGCCATCAATTCAAAAACGCGGTCAACAGATGCTTCACCCTGCTTAAATTCGTTGTAGTTGTTAGTAGTATGACCAATGGGATCAATTAACAGCGCCGCCGCCGCCAGATAGCTGAAAAAATTCGCCACTGTCAAGTTACCTTGGGAAATTTGCCACGTTCCCACAATCAGTAACGATAACCCACTTAAGGCTTCCAGAAATCCGATGATCGGAATCTGAATCGCTTTCAGGCGTTCGGCTGAGTATTTTGCTTTGAGACTGCGTTCTGCTTCATGGCCAAAGCGGGCGATTTCGTAATTTTCGGCAGCAAAAGCCTGTACCAAACGAATACCGTTGAAAACTTCTGAGAGGATGGCTGATAAACCCGACACGCGATTTTGACTTTTTAAAGAATACTTGCGTAACCGTTCACCAAACCAACCAACTAAAATACCCATCAGTGGCGCAACTATCACTGTTGCTAGTGTCAGTTGCCAATTCAGGTAAATCATGTAAATCGGAATTGCTAGCAACTGCAAAATGCAGGGGATAAAGTCGTGAAATACTTTATTTACCACTTCGCCAACGCGGTCAACATCTTCCGTGAGGCGGTAAGATAAATCACCTGCTTTTGCCGTTTCAAAATAGCTGAGATTTAGCTTTTGAAGATGGGCGTAGACTTGCTGGCGGAGATGAAAAGCAACTCTCAAAGCAGCTTTCGCCATATACATATCTTGTATAGACTGAAACAAGCCTCTAACAAGAAAGACTAAGGCACAGCTGCCAGTTATTTGAGCGATCGCTACTACATTACCTTGTGCAAAGGGAATTGCCAATTTGCCGGCGAGATTGATCAACACTAATGTCGCCAGTACGTATCCCAAGATACCAACAAGTCCCTTGGTGATCGTTTTCCACTGGAGTCGGATATAAGGCAGCAGTTGCCAGTAATTAGAGCGCGTTTTCAAGCTGTAACGTCCACAACGATATTCTCCTTTCTTTGACGCTATCAGCTTTTGGGGAGTTTCTGAACAGTTGACTAATTAGTTACAAACTGTTTTAGCGTTCATCGTAGAGTTTCCCGGTGTTCTTCTATGATTGAAGTGGAATGTTCATTCGAGGGGTCTTGCTTTATGAAACTGGAAGAGTATTTCAACGTGCTTGCACCCGATGACATCCGACTCAAAGGAACCCGGATTGGGATTGAGAGCATTCTTTACGAGTACATCTATCGCTGCAAAACACCAGAAGAAATTGCCGAACAATTTCATACGGTGACGTTGGAACAGGTTTACGCCACGATTTTGTATTACTTGCATCATCGTTCAGAGGTTGATGCGTATCTGGTAGATTGGTTGGAATTTTCCCGAACCATGCGCGAAGAGCAACAGCGAAATCCGTCTCCTGCCAGGATGAGGTTTTGGCGGATGCAGGAACAAAACGCTCCAAAGCAGTTACAGGAAAGCTAATGGTAATCCGGTATCTGTTGGATGAACATCTGAGTCCTACATATCGTTCCCAACTTGTGCGGCGCACCCCTGAATTGGTCGTGCGAATAATTGGGGATTTAGATGTGCCACCCAAGGGTACTCCAGATCCAGAGATTTTGATTTGGTGTGAAACCAATGGATTTATTTTGGTGACGAACAACCGTAAGTCCATGCCCGGACATTTGACTGACCATTTAGCTTCAGGTCGCCATATTCCTGGAATATTCACCATCGATGCAAACCAAAGCATTGGACAAACTGTTGAAGAATTAATCATCATTGTGCAAGCTTCGTTTGAGGATGAATACCAGGATCGAATTGAATATCTACCCCTGAGCCAATAGCGCATTCTCCACTCGCTCACCCTTCCACTATTTCGCTCATAGCAGAAAGCTCACTACATATCAAGCAACAAGATAATTTTACTCAAATTACCCTCTAGTTTAGACAGTGCGTTATGCTGTCGCTAACACACTCTACTGCGTTCTAAAAAATTAGCCCCCTCCTTGTAAGTCAGGAGAGGGCTGAATTAATCTTAAAATACCTCGTAATGTTCGGATTAAATTACGAATTACGAATTACGAATTAGTTAATATCCGCCTTCTTCTTCGTATTCTGGCTGTCTTTCCTTGACTTTCTTGGGAATATTCACCGGCTTCGGTGCATCTTCCCAAGCATCGCCGTCTACGTCGTCATAATCATCGTAATCATCAGCGTATGGCTTACTATAGGGCTGGGCTTCATACTTTAGCGGTTGCTGCGGTTGTTGATACCTGTCGTTACCCGTTGCCTCGCTCCAGTTATCTTCTTCCTCGTCTTCTTCGTATTGAATAGATTCATACTGCTGCGCCTTCATTACCTGACGCTGTGGCCTTTCTTCTTCCACATAGTCTTCATTCCATTCTTCTTCCCGCGCTACGGGTTCGGGGGCGCGAACTTTTTGCCTGGGTGGCTGCAATGGCACTCCACTAGGCAGTTGATTGCCTGGTGCAACTTGACGTGGTGGAGTATAGCCGTATTCTTCTTCTACATCCCGCTCCCACGGCGCTTTGCCGATACCCAGGCGCTCTAGTAAACCAACTGTCAACTGGTTCACTCGTTCTTCGGCTCCCTCAAACACAATCAACCGATTGGGGCCTGTGCTGACAATTTCATCCACTGAGAACTCGTAAGTACTCAGAAATTGATCGGGAATTTGGGGCAATCCTAAAGAAGCAATGACTATGGAGTTAAGCTTCCCGGTTTCGGCGTTGAACTTGAAGCCCCGAACTTTGCCTAATACTTCACCTGTTTCTGTAATTACTTCCCAGCTAATCAGATTACTGAGAGATTCAACTTCGATATCTTCAATTACATCTTCGTTATCAACCAGGATGACATCACCAATCTGGTTGACGTTGTTGAGGTACATATAGCGCGGTATGCCCGAAATAGAGATCAGGCTGTCTCGCAAACCAAGAGCCACAACCTCTCGTTGATCAATATCAACCCAGATTTGACTGATGATGCCTAGCCGCTTGCCGTTGTCGCGGGTAATCACCTGGGTATTTAATATGTCGGAACGCCTAATTATCTGTTCAGAGGTCATTCTATACCGAGTCCTGATCTCGAATCCGGTTTAACGCGATGTGCGACTTATTCTTGTCACCCCTCTCCAAACCTCTCCCCCACAGGGAGAGAGGCTTTGATTTTTGCTCCCCAATCCTTTTAGGGAAAGTCTTGGGGGTTAGGTTTGGGAGAAAGTCGCACATGACGTGGTTTATCTATACACTATTATTAACAAAAACTCAAGCAGATGTATTGGATGATTGTAACTTAATCCCCAAAACTTGAGTGTAAGCTCCTCGTGCTTGAGTAACGCCAATTGTGCGTTCGGCTGATTCTATCATCGGACGACGCAAACTCACAACTATAAATTGCGCTTGTTGTGACTGTTGTTTAATCATTCTAGCTAATCGTTCTACGTTTGCTCCATCCAAAAACATATCTACTTCGTCAAAGGCGTAAAATGGCGATGGGCGATAGCGTTGGAGGGCAAAGATAAAGCTCAAGGCTGTGAGTGATTTTTCTCCCCCAGACATGGAAGCTAGGCGCTGTACGGGTTTGCCTTTGGGGTGCGCGACTAAATTCAGTCCACTGCTAAAGGGATCTTCGGGATTTTCGAGTTGTAAATAGCCGTCGCCGTCGGAAAGAATGGCAAAAATCGATTGAAAGTTTTCGTTGACAGCATCGAAAGCTTCTTTAAAGGCAAGTTGCCGCAATGTGGTAAAATTCTCAATCCGCAAAAGTAATTCGGTGCGTTCCCCTTCTAAGGTTTGCAATTTTTGCGTGAGTTCCTGGAGGCGGTTTTGAGTGCGTTCGTATTCTTCCAACGCCAGCATATTCACAGGTTCCATTGCCTGTAAGCGTTTGGTTAGCGATCGCAATTCTTTCTGCAATTCTTCCAAGTCTACCTGATCTGGAACTTCCGGCAACGGATTTGGTAATTCTGCTCTCACATCCCGCAACTGACTTTGCAATGCAGCTAGTTCCTCACGGCGTTTCTGTTGGGTTTCTTGGAGTTTTTGGATTTCCCATTGCAATTGTTGTTGGCGCAAAAGATGCGATCGCACTTCCAGTTCTGTAGCGTCGCGTTTTTGTTTCTCTTCTCCTAAATTTTGTTCCAGAAGACTGAGGTTGGCGCGGGTTTGGGTGATTTGATCGTCTATCGTTGTGATTTGTGTGGAGACGCGATGAATCGCGTCTCTACAAGAGATTTGTTGGGTTTCGTATTCTGTAATTCGCGTTTCACCTTCTTGGATTTTTTCTTGCAAACGTTGTTGCTGATTTTCTAAATTTTTTAATCTTTGTTCAGCTTCCCGTAATGCCGCCTCACGTTGTTGCAATTGTTGCTCTTGAATTTTAATTGTCGCCTGGATTTGTTGCCATTCGCTGGGAGTTTGAGATGCTTCTAACTCCGCTAAAGCGTGTCGCAATTGTTGCAACTGAGTTTCTTGTCCCGGTAATTCCCGCTCTAAAATTTCCAATCGAGATTGAGCCGTGGCTAACTTTTCGTTGTTTTGTGAAAGCTGCGATCGCGTCCCCTCTAATTGCGTTGTTAAACTCTTAATATCTTTCTGCAACTGTTCCCTTTGCAGCTGCTGTTCGCGCCGCGCCTGACGCGCTTCTGTGAGTTCCTGGGTGAGTTTTTTGGTTCTGGTTGACAAAGTTGCGATCGCTTCAGTACAACGCTCTAAAACCCGCTCAATATCCACCAAGCGACTTCTGAAAGCGATCGCTTCATCAGATTCCGCCGCTTCCGCATTACCAAACCGCAACGCCGAACGCTGAGTATTACTACCACCAGTCATTGCACCGCTAGTTTCCAACAGTTCCCCGTCTAAGGTGACGATGCGATACAGTCCTAAATTTTTCCGCGCCGCCTCAAGGTTGGCAAATACCACCGTGTTACCAAAAACATAGCTAAATACATCTTTGTAGCGGCGATCGCAATCGACTAAGTTAACAGCATAGTTGATGAAACCGTTGGCAAAACGCAGCGTTGCATCTTGAGTAAATTTGGGAGCGTGAATTTTATTCAGTGGTAAGAAAGTTGCCCTTCCTGCACGTTTCTGTTTGAGCAGTTCAATCCCGGCTGCGGCGATCCCGTCATCTTCTACCACAATATGTCCCAAGCGTCCACCGGCAGCCATTTCTAAAGCTAGCTGATGGCGGGGTTCCACCCTTGCCAACTGCACAACTAAGCCACAAAGTCCAGGCATTGCCGATTGTAAAATGACTTTACTAGCTTGGGTTCCTTGGACTTCTTGCTGTGCTTGCGCTTGCGCCTCTATTTTATCCAACTGGCGTTGTTTTTCCCGTTGTTCAGAAAGTAACCGTTTTTGGGTTTCTTGTTGAATTTGCAGTTCTTGTTCTGTGGCTGAGAGATTTTGGGCTAAATTTTGGATGGGTTCGCTAGAGGCGTTAAATTCCGTTTCAACTCGACTACACTCAGATTGTTTTTCTGCTAATAGTGGTTCGTCGCGTTCAATTAACTGAGTTTGTTCTTGGATCAACTGCTGTAACTGGTGATTGCGTTCCCTGAGTTGTGCTTGTTCGGTGCGTTGTGGTTCCAGAGTTTGCAGCAAAGCTTCAATTTGACGGTTGAATGCCGTTTGTTGCTGCACCCACGCTTCTGAAGCCGAGGCAATTTCTGCGGCTGCTTCGCGGGAACTTTCTAAAGCTTGCTGCGCCTCATCCCTTTGCTGTTGTAGAGACGCGATAAATCGCGTCTCTACAATTTGTGTTTCGGCAATTTCTTCTAGGGAAAGACGCTGTTTTTGAATCTCTTGTTGAGTTTGAGCCAGACGTTTGGCAGTTTCTTGAGAAGCTGTATCTAATTCCGTTAGCTGACGCTGGAGTTGTTTCCGTTCTGCTTCTTGGGTGGCAAGTGTAGATTGTACCGCTAAAAGTTCGTCTTCTCCCAATGCTTTCACATGGGCATTGAGTTGTTCAAGTTCAGCAGTTTTTTGAACGATTTCGGAATTTAGGTTTGTGAGTTGGGTAGTGAGTTCATTAAAATTGCGATCGCCTGTTTGAATTTCGTTAACTAACTTTTCTTGTTGTGCTTGTAGCGATCGCCATGATAAAACAGCTTCCCAAGATTGCTTCGCTAGAAATTCCGTGCGAAGCTTTTGATATTTCTCAGCTTTAGCCCGATCTTGGGAAAGGCGATCGCGCTGTGCAGTTAATTCCGTCTCGATAATCCGACAGCTATCTTCCTTTTCCTTCACCTCATCTAAAGTTGATTTAGCTTGGACAATTTTGCGATCGAACGCCGCCACCCCCGCCAATTCATCAATAATTTCCCGACGTTCCCGCGTATTCATCGAGATAATGCTGGTGACATCCCCTTGCAGCACCACGTTATAGCCTTCAGGATAAACCCGCAGATTACTTAGTTGCCCATGCAATTCTGTCAACGTGCAAGCTTCACCATTGATATAGTAATTCGATGTGTAAGTCCCTTGGTGAGTGACTCGCAGCCTTCTAGTAACACTCCATTCTCCCGATTTTGGATTTTGGATTTTGGTGAGGTAGCCCCCGTCTTGGCGGTTCCCGTCGATGGGGGACTGCCGAACCCGAAGGGATTTTGGATTTTCTTCCTCTGCTTCCCCTGCTTCCTCTGCTTCCCCTACTTCCTCTGTTTCCTCACTGTGCGCCTTTGCGTCTTTGTGTGAGATTTCATCCGACAAATCAAACGTCACCGTGACGCTAGCCTCAATAGAAGCCCGTCCCTTAGCCGTTTGAGTGTTATTTACCAAATCCGGCAAGCGATCGGCTCGCATTCCCTTAGAACTGGAGAGTCCCAGGCAAAATAGCAGTGCATCGAGAATATTAGATTTACCCGAACCATTTGGCCCAGATATGACAGTACACCCCGGTAGCAAAGGGACTGAGGTAGTGCCACCGAAGGATTTGAAGTTCGTAAGTTCCACGCGCTTGATATGCACCATAGGCGCTGGTTCACTGGGCTAATGAAGAACAAGTGTATCAACTAATTAAAAATTCGCAAGAGGGTAGGGGGAGAATTCAGGATTATCGAACCACAGAGGCGCAGAGAACGCAGAGGGGGGAAGGAGAATCGTGGTTCAGAGAAAAGCACAATACTGCTAGATTTAGCACGAGCAGGAGATTTAACACCAGATCAACTGATTCCAGTCTTATTTTAGATAACTAACTGGAAAACTGATTCAACAAGTTGGCGATGCCTGCGGCGGGTAAAGCGATCGCCATCAGTTCATTACCATTTATTGCAAGAGTATTTTACAAGTATGTAAGATGATTTTAGGGTTAGATAAATAATCAGCTAAATTATGCAACTAGAAGATTACTTCGACTTTCAGCGTCCTGATGATATTCGACTCAAAGGTACAAGAGTAGGAATTGAAACCATACTCTATGATTTTATCCATCGCGCTCGAACTCCAGAGGAAATTTCCCAAAGTTATCCATCAGTAACTTTAGAGCAAGTATATGCAACTATTCTCTATTACCTGCATAACAAGGAAGCAGTCAGTGCTTACATAGCTGATTGGCTAGAACATAGTCACCGAATGCGAGAAGAACAGCGACGTAATCCACCGCCAGTTGTAATCAAATTACTAAAACTGAAAGCTGAAAGAGAAGCAATGAAAAAAGCACATGACTCTCAAATATCTTCTTGATGAAAATGTTGATAAAGTCTACAATCGACAATTTTTTCACCGCAACCCTACCTTAATGATGTGGGTGGTTGGTGATCCTGGCGCTCCTCCCAGAGGCACATTAGATCCAGAAATATTATGCTGGTGTGAGGAATATAACTTTATTTTAGTCACAAATAACCGTACATCTATGCCTGGACATTTAGCTGAACATATCACGCAAGGGCGTAATATACCAGGTATTTTTATTTTGAATGAAAAATTAACCATTGGTCAGACTATTGATGAATTAAGTCTAATTGCTCAAGCATCTTTTAATGATGAATATCAAAACCGAATTATTCACTTACCACTGCTTCAATAGCGATAATACTTATAATCATTATTCACTTACCACTGCTTCAATAGCGATAATACTTATAATCTTATATAGTTATTCTTATAAAGGCTATAAAGGAGTAAATTGATGACTACTACTTTAGATGCAAGCAATCTCAGACTTAAAGATGTTCAAAGCCTTCTGAAATTGACAGAACAGTTAAATGACTCATTTACATCATTGCTATCGTTAGAAAATCTCACAGAATTTGAGCAACAAGAATTACAGATTATCCGTAATATATTCCGTGAATACTACTCAGAGAGTAAAATCTCCGAAGGACAAATAAAATTTCTATTTCTCGCACCATTAATGAAATTAGCTGGTTTTTATCATTCTAGTATTAAGATTACCTTAGAAGAAAATATTGCTGACATCTCCGTTGAAGATGAAGATACGAATATCAAAGGACGGATGGATATTTTAGCTGTTACTAAGACTCAAGAAAGAATAGTAACTACGCCTTTTTGGATATTAGTGATTGAATCTAAAAATAGTAGTTTTAATGCTTTGGAAGGATTGCCACAATTGCTCACCTATGCCTACAAAAGCCTAAAAAATCAAACATCAGTTTGGGGTGTGACTACCAACGGAATGGATTACCAGTTTGTATATCTACAGCAAGGAAATCCTCCGATTTATCAATTATTGCCAAAACTAGATATAACTCGCTCTACGTCTTCAATGGAGTTGCTGCAAGTTCTCAAATCAATCTGCCAGTTGTAGTTGCCAATTCCTCACTCTTATTTAAGCAAAACAAACAGGGCTTACGCAGACGTAAATCCTGTTTATCTTTCATGAAGATGTAAGGTGATTTAGCTAGTCCGATGTTACAGCAATTTTCAGATAAATAGACCATGCGGTAGGGGCACAGCATTGCTGTGCCCCTACAACATATGTGGTTAAATTAAACGAAATACTGATGTAACTGAGAACTTCAGTTATTCTTTTATCGCTTTTTCACAGCTTCAACTTTTGCTTCCACTTTCACTGTCTTCACACCTTTAACTTCTTTAGCTAAGGTTTCAGCTTTCTGTAGTTCTTGAACAGAAGCTGCTGTGCCTTTGAGGATGATTTCACCCTCTTTGTTTTCAACTTGTAACTTATTGCCTGGTAAGCCTTTGTTCAACTTTTTGCTAACTTCGGTTTTTAAGTCGCCCTTAGCTTTGCTTGCTGCCGTTTTTTCAGCATCGGCGCTAGCTGCTAAAGGAGTCGTTTCTGTTCCTGGAATTTTGGCAGTAGTTTGATTTATCTGCGAAGCTGGTGTTGCTGGTGCTTGAGCGACTTCATTAGTAGTGCTAGGAGTTTCCGAACCAGTTTTAGGAGCCTCTTGACAGCCAAAAGTACCAACTACCAAAACGCCACTAACTAACAATAAAATTAGCTTTTTCATTATCTATCTCCTAATTGAGTACTTGAAGCGATTAATTGAGGTGTGTGTCATGGTGAGGAGCAGATGTTAAAAAACAATTAAATGTGAGCAGTAAATGTACCCAAAGCTTGCACTCAGGTTACTGAAAATTGAAATTTGGACGATTTCTTGAAGCTAAGATTTTGCAGGCATTTTTCAGAAATGCCAATTCAATTTTCCTGATGGCTGCTAACCAAGATGGTTCTGCCTACAGCCTATAGCTCTCGATGAATTTAACGTAGATGCACAGTAGCTCTTTCAATGGTAGATTATGCCATCCCACAGTGGTGACTCGATGTTATCAGATTTTAGTCAGTTTGGCGATTGCAACTCAAAACTTCAGCGTTTTGGCAATACTGTGCCAACAAAATGTTACTTTAGATAACTATGGCTTGCTTACAATGCCCTAAATATCAGGAAATATTAGCTAATGCCGTACCTTACTTCCGCGCACGAAATTCGTGCCATTGTTGCTGAATATACCAACGCTAAAACGCTGTGGATAGATACAGAAGTGGCTGACTATAAAAGTCGCAATCCCCGACTATCACTGATTCAGGTATTAGATAATCCTCAAGATATGAGTGGCGATCGCGTCTACCTTTTAGATGTCCTAGATCAGCCTAAAATTATAACTGAATTTATTGATGAAATTATGATAAATTCTGCTATTGAAAAAGTTTTTCACAATGCCAGTTATGATCTAAAGCTTCTCGGTAACAAGAAAGCCAAAAATATTACCTGCACTTTGGAAATGTCCAAAAAAATTCCCTACTATCTTTTACCATTACCCAATTACCAACTCAAAACCATAGCGACAGCACTTTGTAGCTTTAACAATATCGAAAAACAAGAACAAAAAAGCGATTGGGGAAAACGTCCCCTAACTGAAGAACAGATAGAGTATGCTTACTTAGATTGTATTTATCTTGCTCAAATCCACTTAAATTTGTTAGGATTACAAGCCCAAGCCAGCCCCGAACCTGCAACGGAGGACTTAATATCACTAAGTACCAGATACTCGCAACTTGAGCAGCAATGGAAGTTATTGAATTCCGAATTTGAGCATTTACAAGAACGCATGAAAAAAGCTATGCAAGCTCAGAATATATCGGAAACTTCTGATTATAAGCTGACTAGTTATGAGCGGACTACAATCAAAGCTACATTTACAGAATTGGCAAGTCTAGCACAAACTCAAGGTATTAATTTAGATTTTCCGATCACACTAACTCAGAAACTCCAAAAAGATTTAGGGCAAAATCTAGAACATCTGTCTGTAGATATTGACAAAACTACCTATTGGCGGCTAAATTCCAAAACTCAAGAGAGTGAAACTGAGGATGAGTAAATTGTTCATCAGGCTAGAAATCCCATAATTTATACAGCAAGTTTTATACTTTGTAGTTCATAATTGCTTTGACAAATAACCATTAAATAAAGCTATTGAATATCAGATAATTTTGTCAATTCACTTTACAATTGGATGAAAAGTTAGAATAATTATTGAGTTAAAGAATTAAAATCTAGATTTTGCTAGTAATTTATTTCAGGCGTTATGGCAGTTTATATTAACTTATGAGACGGCGTTTATTTGGGCAAAAGCGAACAAGGGTAAATAAAGTATTTACCATAGCTATTTTTACTATATTGACTGCAATTAGCAGTGTTTCTTGTAGTAAGAATGACAATGTATTGGTGACAGAAATCGGAGTTAGTCCCGCTAGCCGTCGTTCAGCTACAACTTCTATTGGTGGGAAATTCTATATTCAGGGAAAGGATCAGCATTTAAACGGCGACTTGCAAGCCGCGATCGCTTCCTATAGTAAGGCAATTGCTCAAAATTCTCAATATGGCGCTGCCTACAACGGTCGGGGATTAGCCTACTTTGATTTGGGAGACAAGGACAAAGCGATCGCAGATTACAATCAAGCACTTCGCATCAATCCTAACGACGCTGAAGCCTATAATAACTTGGGGAATGCCCGCGCCTCATTGGGAAACAACAGAGAAGCAGTCAAAGATTATACTGAAGCGATTCGCCTTAATCCCAACTATGCCGAAGCCTACAATAACCGGGGAAATGCCCGCGCCACTAATGGAGACAAAAAAGGGGCAATAGATGATCTTGACCAAGCGATTCTCCTCAACCCCAAATATGCGATCGCCTATAATAATCGGGGAAATGCCCGTGCTGCCAATGGAGATCCACAGGGGGCGATCGCAGATTACAATGAAGCCATTCGCCTCAATCCTAACTTTGCCCCTGCCTATAATAACCGGGGAAATGCCCGCGCCACCAATGGAGACAAACAGGGGGCGCTTAAGGACTTGGAACAAGCAGCAAGCATTTTTCAAAGTCAAGGTAACAACGACTTATACCAACAAGTGATGAATAACATCAAAGAACTTGGACGTTGACATGAAAAGGGCGGTTAGAAACCGCGTCTACACGAGGCTTTACCCACCTCCGTGGGTTAAAAACCTCAATTTTTCCTTAGTCCGCGCAGGCGGACTTTGTTTGTGTAGCCGCGAATTCCATTCGCTGAGGCTTAAATTTATACTTGTTTGCGCGTTGACAAAATCACATCCCAGAACCCATGTGAATGCGATCCTCAACTTCCGCAAATTTTTCTAGTGCCTGCTGTTCAGTACTCAATAGTGAAACGACGATCGCCACAATAAACGCCAGTGGGATACTGATTAAGCCCGGATTTTTTAGCGGAAAGGGTGCAGAAGCGTGCTTGAGAATTGTTACCTGAATAGTAGGTGACAAATAAATCAGCACTAAAGAGGAGACAGTACCTACTAACATACTTGCAACCGCCCCGTTGGTGGTGAAGCGTCGCCAAAGCATTGATAAGAGCAACGCTGGGAAGTTTGCACTAGCTGCGATCGCAAATGCTAAACCTACCATATAAGCGACGTTTTGCCCTTTAAACAAGATGCCCAAGAATATCGCCACTAACCCCAAAAGCATTGTCGCACCGCGAGCCACTTTCAGCTGTTCAGACTCGTCGGCATGACCTGAACGCACCACATTCACCCATAAATCGTGGGACAATGCAGCCGCACCTGAGAGGGTCAACCCCGCCACTACCGCCAAAATAGTTGCAAAGGAAACAGCCGAAATAAAGCCTAAGAAAGCATCACCACCGAGAAATTCTGCTAACATCGGCGCAGCCATATTACCACCAGTACCAATTTGCTTGATGGCATCTTGACCTACTAGCACCATCGCTCCAAAGCCTAGAATGAAGGTAAGGAGATAAAAAACGCCAATAATCGCTGTGGCGTAAGTAACAGAGAGCCGCGCAGCTTTGGCATCGGGTACTGTGTAGAAACGCATCAGGATGTGGGGTAGTCCAGCAGTGCCGAACATCAAGGACATCCCCAAAGAGATCGCATCCAAGGGATCAGAAACCAGTTTGCCCGGAGCTAATACACCTGTATACTTTTCAGATGCAGCTGCAAAAAGAGCGATCGGGTTAAAGCCAAATCGTGCCAGTACCAAGATAGCTAGTAAGATAGTTCCGCCGAGTAACAAAACTGCTTTGATAATTTGTACCCAAGTGGTGGCAATCATCCCGCCAAAAATTACATAAGCCATCATTACGCAACCGACGATGACCACAGCTAATTCATAATCAAAGCCAAACAATAGTTTGATTAGCTCCCCAGCGCCTACCATCTGGGCGATTAAGTAAAAGCTAATCACTACTAGCGTTCCAATCGCGGATGCGATACGTACAGGTTTTTGCTGCAAACGATAAGCCACTACATCGGCAAAGGTGTATTTACCTAAGTTGCGTAGTGGTTCGGCAATTAGGAACATGACAATCGGCCAGCCTACCAGGAAGCCGATAGAATAAATTAAGCCATCAAAGCCGTTGAGTGCCACCAGCCCAGTGATACCTAAAAAGCTAGCTGCACTCATGAAGTCTCCCGCCAAGGCCAGCCCATTTTGGAAACCGCTAATCTTACCGCCAGCTGTATAGAATTGGGCCGTATTTTTGGTGAGTTTTGCCGCCCAAAAAGTAATGCCAAGGGAACTGGCAACAAACAGAAAGAAGAAAGCGATCGCTAACGGGTTAAAGTGACCAAGACTGGTAATATCCGCCGCTAGTGGCAGATCAAACCACATACTATTCATGCTTTTTTGGTTTAGTATTTGGGAATTTGGGACTAGAAATTGCTAATAGCTAATTTACTTGCGTGTCAGCCTTGCGATTTGGTCGTCGTAACTACTATTTGCCCAACGCACGTAGATAAAAATTAATACCCATGCTGAGACAATTACCAGCGCCCCTAGTAAAATTCCCAGGCTGAGGCCAGGAAATACTAATGACCCCAGCAGGGGCTTATTGAACGCGATTAATAGGATAAAGCCAAAGTAAATAAACATCATGGCTCCAGTGAGAATCAGGGATACCCGCCAACGTTCAGCCGCGAGAGCCTGGAGAGCCTTTGTGCGATCGCTCATGTCTTCCTTTAGGTTGAGAAGATTAGGTCAGATTGTCTCATTGAAGTTGATTTATGCGTAATTTTCTTAAAGATTATTAGTAAATTTATTGCTATTTAAGGTAATAAAATTAACTTATGCTTAGTGATATACAACTGATTTTTTATTAACTCAGACACGTTTCATGACTAACTAAAGGCAAATAACAAGTTAAATGATAGCAAATGACAGGCTTATTGATCTCACTCCAATTAGACAACAGTCTAGTTGTTAGTCTTTTAGCCAAAATGAGCCTAAGAGTTTTTGCTCTCCTGGCATTCTTCATCAAAACTTTATTAAAGGGATTTTTTATTTATGTGTATTATATACAAAGTCAATTTTGAGCAAAATTGCAATTAAATATCAAAGTTTTAACTTCGATATTTAATCGGTAGCTTTGCTAATTTTAAAAACCGCTTCCAGGTGGATTTTTTCAATTTAGCTAGCTGCCAAGTGCTGAAACTTAAGGCTGATTAAGGCTCTTTTCTCGCTCTGGCTAAAGGAAATAAACCCCCTTTTTATCCAGAGGATAAACACATCTTAATTAGGTCAAAAAATCTTGTATTTGACTAATTTTTTTGTGTTTAAATTCTAACCCATCAGTTCTTTGCTAACCTTTGATCACACAGGATATTTATCATGATTTGTCAAAATCTTGCGCTTAAAGCAGTAATTACTGCATCAGTAGTAGGTTCCCTTCTAAGTACTCTTTGTGTTCGTCCGGCTATGGCTGACAAGGTGAGCAATAGTTGTAATAACGCAACTATACAAGGTGCCTATGGATTGCAAGATACAGGTTCTCGAAAAACTAAAAACGGAACTGTAGATTACACGGCAGTCAGAACAGCTAAGTTTGATGGCAATGGCAACCATCAAGGCAAAGGCTTTAGCAGTATTGATGGAATCATCAAAGCCTACACAATTACTGCCACTTACAAAGTTGCGACGGATTGCAGTTTTGAACTTAAGGGTACTCAAACTTTTGAGGATGGAACCTCTACACCTTATAGCCAGTTCGGTGTTGTTATTCGAGGTGGTAAAGAGATTATCGAGCTACAAACAATTAGTGGCAGAAATCAAGGTGGACGCTACCAGAGAATAGAGAACTACTAATCTTAAGGCAAATTAATTTTCAAAGCAGTGAGATTTTTCTTAGGTGCTAAAAATTAGGGCTATAAATCAGCGATTTAATAGTGCGTAGGCATAGCCCAATACTGCTCGGTTAACAAGATTTGTAGGTTGGGTTAAACTTTAGTGTTACCCAACAAATCCCTGAAAATGTTGGGTTTCGTTCCTCAAGCCAACCTACATATTTTTATTTTTTGGGCTTAACCGAACCGTATTGGGGGTTCTACTGGTTGCATTCTCACAAATCAAATAAGATTTGTATATACAATCTAATTGTCTACACCGACAGAAATAAGTTTGCTGTAATATTCAGTTTTGGTATAGATGCTGATCATACTATCACCGATTGCAAAAAAAGTACCTTCTTGCTCATCTTTAGAAAATTGCAAATCGGGGTATTTAGCAGCAGCTTCTTCAGCAGTCATGGCTTCTGCTTCCATTTGATCTGGCAATAGTCCAGTACAACCAATATAAAATACTAAGGGAGATATCTTATCTTGGTAGATATTTTCTGCATATTGTTCTAGCTTCTTATTTGCCGTCGTTAAAGCTGCAACCATTTCCTCTTTGCTGATCTGCTTACCAGTTTGTTTATCCTGCAATAACCGCACCAAGCTATCAGCACCAACTTTCTTAAGAATACCTCCAACAATGCCATTTTGCTCAAGCCCAAGAAAATCATCAAAAATCGGTTTCATCAACTCGTCAACTTTCGTAATCTTGGTGCGTGATGACAGTAACCTGTGCCTAACAGCGAGATTCTCATTAAATGCGATCGCAAAACTCGGCTTAATGATAATTTCTCCAGTTTCTTTGTCATAAAAACGATACATTCTATCTAGAAACTTGTTAGCAGAATGTAACTTACTCAGGTTCAGAATATCTTGACTGCCGATATCGATTTTATAGCTCGATCTGGAGTCAAGAGTACCATTAACTAAAGCTTCACGGATGTCTGTGTATTCGTTAGTTGTAGGGAAGTTGATGTAAATATTCTTAGACAGATAGTGCTTTTTAAATTCATCTAACTGCGCCTCTATAAATACATCTGACTCCTTTTTCAAGTGAGCGCAAATAATACTAGTCAGTACTTTAATTTCTGCTAGTTCATTGAATAGTCCATCAATACTGCTATAAAAACTATTAGCAGCTACAAGCGGCAAGTTATCTAAGTGGATGGTATATTCAGCATTGAAGTCAAATTCTTCTACATCCAGTACGCCCTTTTCTTTTAGTAAGTCAAAGGCTTTTTTCCTGCTGATTTTGACTTGTAAGGACTTTACGTTGATTTTGCCGTTACTTACAATCGTATAGTTATTAAAGCTATTGAGGTCATTTACCAGTAAACCTGCTACTTCAAGAGTGGGGGTTTGGTCTTCAAATTTGGCAAGTTTGACTTTACGTTTGATAAGCATATTGATAGTAGCAGTATTGCGATTAAACTGAAACTCGCCCATACCAACATACTCAGCATTATCCATATATTCTGTTCTCAACCAAGGTTGAAGCAGTTCCCCGTTTTCGTTTCTAACACCTTTAACGCGCTTGATACCTGTTCTTTGATAATGTTCTTGCAGGTGTTTGATGTTGACAATAATATTGTTGCGATATTGTGCAAAAATTTGGATTAGTTCTACAAGAGAAATTTGATTATTTGTCATATTGCCACCTTATAAAGGTCAAGAATCTTTTCACGCCACGGTTACTGAGGGACTTCCAAGAAATAAATTATCCAAAGAAACGAACCGCAGAGACGCAGAGAACACAGAGAGAAGAGAAATAGAGAGGATTTTTGCATCAGTTTTGGGATATTTTTTTATTTGGAAGTCCCTGAAGTCGATTATTCTTCCAGAATAAGCTGTTATAACCGTGCAAAATTGAAGCGCAAACACACAAGAATTTGATGCCAAATATATGCTAAGATTTACATACGCCACACAAATATTGTGCGATCATGATTGCATTCACGAACTAGCTACTATAGGCATTCAGTTATTACAAACTTTGGGCATCGCTTGCCAAACTTAGCGTTGCATACTCACCGGATATTCTATTTATAGTACAATTGTATCACAAGAATGCCAAGTTGTGTAGGCGTAGCCCGCCGTAGGGATCGCTTACAGCAGTTTTCATGTATTTGAACCACATCTGTCGTAGGGAACATTGCTCATTGGTGTCAACTTAAGCCAAAACCCTTTTAAAACCTCGTTTCCAGCCTCTGGCTGGAAATGCAGCTCATTGGGCTGCTGCCGCGATTCAGAGAGGCGGCAGCCCCCCTAGTAGGCATTACCAGTCAGAGACTGGGAACGAGACAATCTCTAAAAGCTGGTTATAGACTGGCTTTTACGTTAAGTTGACACGTATGAGCATTGCTGTGCCCCTACTGTGTGGTCTATTTACTGTTCCTAAGCGTCAGTCAAAATCATTGCGAATTTTTTGAGTCAGCGCATTATTTTTCCCCAAATTTAGGCTCCAGGTTTGAAATAATCGAAGAGGCGATCGCCTGAATCTGCGCGAATCAATGCCACAACTACATCGGGTAAGGCGGTTAAACTGGGGTAAACCAAATAGCGTGGTTCCCAACGGGGGCGGAACTTCTCTCTGTAGGCGTGCAGTCCCTTGAAATTATAGAAGCGATTCAAATGCCCATAAAGATAGTGCAATATTTTCTCCAAGCGGCGCGATTCTGGGTTCTCTCCAACTCCCGCAAGGGCAGAAAGACCGAAATTAAAGCTGTCGTACCCACCCTCTTTAAAATGCTGGAGTAGGGAAATAAATAGAAAGTCCATTGTGCCATTTTCAATCGACGGGCGGTGTCGCATCATGTCAATAGTGGCTTCGTTGAGTTGGTACTCGCTAAGAATGTTGGCAAAGGCGCTGATCTCACCTTCAGGATTATGCACCACAGCAATCTCGCAGTCTCGCAGGTAAGCTTCCTCAAACCAACCCAAAGAAAATTGTTTTTCTGAACCTTGTACCATTTTTAGCCATTCATCACTCACAGGTTTGAGTCGGTGTAATAAAGCATCGGCGATGGGTGGTTGATAAAAGTCGATTTGGTATCCTAGCTTAGTTAAACGACTAATTGATGGTCTAAAGTTTTTCCCGGCTTTACCTTGTAACGTAAAACTTTTCAGGTCAACGATCGCTTCTTCTCCAATCTTGAGTACCTTAAACCCCAATGACTTGTAAAGCTCAACATCATCGGGCATAGTTTGGTAAAAGCCAGGATACCAGTCGTTGCGCTGGCAAAACTGCTGGAAAGCAACAATTGTCTCTTTGCGGTCTTGAATGGGGCCGATGGGATCTCCTAAGGCGATCGCGCCCCGTCCTTTAGGAACATAAGCAATTACACTATTACCCGAAGGACTGAAATAATAACTTTTATCATTTAAGAGTGTGAACGCTGCTAAAGAAGAACATCCATATTGCTCAACAATTTCTTTAGCTTTTTGCCGCTCATGTGTAGTTGCTAGATTCCGCCAAAACACAGGTTGCAACAGCATTACCATTGCATATGTAATAGTAGCTGCGGCAATAATATAGATAGAATTAGCAAAAAAATCTCCAAATTGGCTCTTTGGTTGCAGTCCCCAATTATCCTCGGTGAAGAACATCGCTAAAGTCTGAACTATCGCTTCACGCCAATTAAAATTCTCGGAAAACTTGCCGTCTAACAAGTAAAATCCAATAGTTCCGTATGCCAGAGTAAATAATAAAGCGCCTATCAGCGCTCGAACTCCCCGTGCAATGGAAGGACGGTCTGATTGCGCTGTGAAAAAATGGCGCATCAAAATTAATTGCACCAGTAAAACTCCAGAGAGTAGACTTTCTTCATAGTCCAGTCCCTTCAGCAAGTGGCTGAAAATGGAAATCACTAGTAAAGTAATGGTCAGTAACCAAGCGATTCTTTTTCTGCGTAATAAGTTAGTAGCAAGTGCTAGTAAAATAAACCCAGTCAACGCTGCAAATATATGACCACTAGCCCGGATTTCAAATGGTAAAAATTCCTTCAACCAGTGATTTTGCCCATACAATTCCTTCAACCAGTGATTTCGCCCATACAGGTTAGGTGTCACTGCTGACAACAAATTTACTACTCCGACTAAACCTGTAAGGAAAGCCGCACTCCAAAGCCCAATCTGAGTTTTTAAATTATTGGTCATTAGTCTAAAAGTATTAATTAGGAGTTAGGAGTTAGGAGTTAGGAGTTAGGAGTTAGGAGTTAGGAGTTTTGGCTCTAGCACTCTCTTTAGGGATTAAAATAATAAACAAACCAGTTTTCTAGGCTGTGTTAATTATACGGATTAAGTTTTCATGTTTTGAATTTTCTCCATAACACCTTAATTTTAATGCCCTAGCACAAGGAAATCGGTAGAACCTGAGTTTTCCAATTTTAACTCTTAATTCCTAACTTCTAACTCTTAACTTTTTTAAACTGTTCACCTACATAGGAAAGCGAATCTTTGAGATGTTTGTGAAAGTAGTTCCAGCCTATATCTGCACCAGACAAACCATGACCTCCAGGAAATGCATAAAATACGTGAGCAATGCCTAATTTATTTAAGGTTTCGTTGAAGACTTTGGTAGAAGCTAGCAAATTAGTATCGTTCAGACCTGCATCTAGGTAAACACGCAATTGCTTTCTATCTTCAACTGGTAGCTGTTGCACGATTTGTTGGGGACTATTTTGTGAACCACTATTATCGGTAAAATAACCGCTATGGCTAAACAGAATGTGGAAGTTGTTAAGATGGCGTAACCCGATATTAAAAGCCCCCCATCCCCCAGAAGACAGACCTCCCAGCGCCCAAAACTGGGGTTCTTCCAAAGTGCGGTAGCGCGATTTGACAACTTTTACTAATTCTAAACCAATCAAAGTCCCCACTTTGCCATTCGGCCCATCAAAATAATCAGGATCATACAAAGGACTGGAACCGCGATTATCATTACCATCAGGTGTAATCACAATCGATGGTGGTAATTTTCCACTTTGATAAAGTTCATGCAGTACGTCTAAGAGTGCGTATTTGTCAGCGTAAGCACGAGCATCATCATGACCACCGTGCAATAAGAATATCACAGGGTAGCGCTTTTGCTGATTTTTGTTATAACTAGGGGGCAAAATCACACCGTAGTTACGGACTGCACCCATCGCTTGGGAGTTGAAGGTTGCTAATTGAAACTTTAGCCCAGTATCTGCCTCTTCTTGGGGCGGGTCTAGTTGTGGCGCACCCAAGATGAATACATAATAGTAACCGACGCTCGTGAGGAGTGCGATCGCTCCTACCAAGCTAATTAAAAATTTAGAAATCTTCATATTATTTTAGCGTTGAAAAAATCACCTCCATTAAAACTTACTATAGTGAATATGCTGAAAAATTGCACCAACGTTTTGGCAAAATCGCATTATTTCCCCTGAAAGTTCTAATAATTACGAGTATTTTTACCCCGATTAAAACCTAAATTCTCATCTCTATGAGCTATCTCAGAAGCTCTAAATTGTTTTCCCACAAATGTCAAAGAATCCGCTAAGTGTTCACGCCAGTATTGCCAAGTGTGACTGCCAGGAAACTGACGAAACGAATTAGAAATTTTGAGATTGTTTAGGACTTTACTAAATCCTTTGGCTTCGCCGATTTCTGCAATATCTGATGTACCCGAATCTAGATATATCCGCAACCTTTTTTTAGCTGGTGTGGAAATTTTTTGGATATAAGTTATTGGGCTATTTATTGGGCCGCTTTTATCCTGAAAATAACCACTATGACTAAATAAAATCGAGAAATGATCCAGGTTGTGTAATCCCACATTCATTGCTCCCCAACCACCAGAAGATAAACCACCTATCGCCCAAAAATCTGGATTAGTTAGTGTACGATAACGGCTTTGCACAACTTTTACTAACTCATCCCCCACGGCTGTGGAGACTTTACCGTTAGGGCCATCGATATATTGGGGGTCCCAGTAGGGACTAGAGCCACGTTTGTCGTTGCCATCTGGTGTGATGATGATGCTGGGTGGCAACTTACCTGTAGTATAAAGTTGTTCCACAGTCTTGAGAGCTTGTCCCTTGTTCTGAATAAACCAATCACTGGGAGAACCATGTCCACCGTGGAGGAGAAAGATTACAGGATAACTTTGTTTTAGGTTTTGTTTATAGCCCGGTGGTAAAGAAACGCCGTAGGTACGACTTGCACCCATTACTCGACTATTGTAGGTTTCAATCTTGTAAGTTAGAGGAGTAGCTAAATCGCTAGTATTGGGCTGGGTTACAAGAGGGGAAGGCGTTGTTTGTAAATCCTGCTGTTGTGGTAGTTTTGCTGTTACACTTTGGGATAAATTACAGCCAACTAGAGTTAATACTGAAACTAGCAAGAGAATTTTAGATTGTTTGTAGTTCATTTATGATTTATCAGTTGTCACTAGAAAAACAACTCTGGTAACTGGTGTTTGCCTTCAAAAGCTTATGCAAATGATATGTCAATGCTGTGTCAACAGGATGGAAACTTTACGACTAGTTGTAAATTGAAAGTCAAGAGTTAGGATAAGTTTATTTACGATGTTTAAAAAGTTGCGACTCAAATTTAGCACACTGTTCGGCTTGTTGCTGCTGCTACTTTCCCTGTGGGCGATCGCTAACGAATTGCGTGAGTATAATTATCGTGATATCCTCAACTCTCTAGCTGCTATTCCCAAAAGTCGCTTAAGCTGGGCAGTTTGGCTGACAGCCTTGGGTTATCTAGTGATGATCGGGTACGATATCTTAGGTTTTAGCTACATTAATCGTTCCCTAAGTTGGAACAAGATTGCTTTCACTAACTTTATTAGCTCTGCATTTAGTAATACCATAGGTTTTGCCTTGCTAACTGGCAGTGCTATCCGTTATCGATTTTACTCTAGTTGGGGAGTATCAGCAGTAGCGATCGCTCAAGTAATTGCTTTCGCCAATTTTACTTTTTGGTTGGGGATGTTTGCCGTTGCAGGTTTCTTGTTCCTCATCAACCCCCTCAAAATTCCCACTCAACTACATTTACCTTTTACCACCGTGCGTCCCATCGGCGTGATTTTTCTGCTATTGGTCGCTGTTTATTTGCTAGGAAGTATTTTTATTAAACAACCATTAATAATTCGTGGACAAGAGTTTCGATTTCCTACTTTTAAAATATCTCTGGTTCAAATAGCAATTTCTAGTTTTGACTGGATTCTTGCTGCGGCAGTTCTTTATGCTGTCCTTCCCACCAATATATCTTTGTCCTATCTAGACTTTTTGGGAATCTACTTACTAGCGATGTTTGCAGGTGTTGTTAGTAATGTCCCCGGTGGTTTGGGAGTATTTGAAACTATAATTTTGCTGATTCTCTCTTCAAAAGTTTCGGCTGCGGCAATTTTGGGGTCAATGCTAGTTTATCGGGGAGTCTACTATTACTTACCTTTACTATTAGCAGCGGGTTTGCTAGGACTTTATGAAATTAGATTTAGATCAGGAAATTTAAAAAAATGAATGGGTTGGCACTACACGCTTTCGAGCATCATTTGAACCTGGAGATGCAGTTAGAATTCTGTGGAAGGGGAAATGGTATGAAGGGCGGGTTTTAGAAGTTAGTAATAATCTTTATAAAATTACTTACAAGGGGTACGATCGCTCTTGGAATGAGTGGGTTCAGCCTTCTAGAGTCAGCAGATAGGAAATATCTCAGTTTTCTAAGTTGGGAGGGACGATTTCACCTGTAGGATTCGTCCCTTAAATTGTTTTATAATTTATTCTGCCATTTGTTCTCCATTACCTGTTTAGAGACTGTTAGACTGAGAACCATAAGTAAAATATCGTGTATTTTAGCAAACTTATGGAGCCAGTATTACTGACAGTATTTGCTTAGGCTAGCCTGACTTTTCACGTCATGTGGAAAAGAAGAAGCGAAACCATAAAAGAAAGTAACCTGCTGTTCAATTGGCAGATGATCAGACATAAAATACATTTGAGTATATACCCCAAGGACATCTGGCGATCGCATAGGTAAGAATTGATTGATGTTAGAAACCTGTTACTACTCCAGATGCCTTAAGCGCATCTGGAGTTTCTTTTTGGAAAAAGCGATGTCTACGACGGGCTGCGCCTACGAAATTTTCCAAATCAGCCCGATGTGCCAGAACACGGCTGAATAGGGATGCATACTGAATTATCTATATCTAACACGGGGCATCACTTATTGATGTACCCCTTTTACCAAACAACTCTCACAAAATAGCCCTAGATGAACTGGGGCTATTTTGCGTTACTTCCAATTTTCTTTGTGACATTCTCCTTAGACACCTTTATCCGCATTTGAGTATATACCCTGATGACGTAGGATTTTCTCACGGTGAAAATTTGATATAGGTAAATGCGTATCTTTCCTGACTCCAGATTTGCCACAAACATTTCTGGAGTTTTTTAATTACTAGAATTTAAAATTACCGATCTAGTCTAAACTCTAGTGAATATTTTATTTTTATAATGAACACCCATATTATAGCTGTGCGGTAAAATGAATATAAATTAGGAATTATGATAAAAATTACTGAGAAAGTATGGAAATCTCAAATTCTACTCCTCAGAGAGACATCCCACAGCCACAAGCTTCGGAAACAGTTTTACAAGCTAAGAACATCAGCCGTCGTGAGTTTATGAAGTTGTCATTAGAAGAACGACGATGGATATTGGCAGCACAGGCTGAGTTAATGTTATGACATTACGAGCAAGATAGAGAATGGCAGGAATTACAGATTCCATGATGAGTATAAGTATTGCCGTTCTTCCGAATGTAGATATGATCCCCTTTAACCATGATTTACCTCTTCTATCGGAATACATTCTTTGTAATCCTTTAGATACAGATTATGAGGATAATAATTTATTTTTCAGTAGTAAAAGCCGTAAAAATTTCCGATAAAGTTAGAGTAAAATATTTAAGTATACAGTTATAAAAATTAGAATTTTCTCTAAGTAAATTTTGGGTTATATCAAGAGAAAAATATGAAATATTATAGAGAGAAACTTGCAAAATATTAAGTAAACAAGAAGTGCGATCGCACCTATCCTTATGCATTCGACTCAACCGAGACATGCTTCACCAAAATCCAAAATTTAAAATCTAAAATTCGGTCAAAGTTTACACCCCAAGAGCAGGATACTTAATCTTTCATGCAAGCGGCGTGTAGCCCGTCTTCCTCCCAAACCACAGGACTTTTCCACCACTAGCACCGAATATCCAGCTTGACTTAACTGCTGGGCACAGACTAAACCAGCTATTCCGGCACTAATAACTGCAATATCAGTCATGAGTCAATAGTCCTTAGTCATTAGTTATCATCAAAGGACAAAATTACTACTAATGACTGCTGAAAGCTAATAGTAGAATAAGGTACAGAAAGCTGCACGGAAGGGAGGAAGGGAAATTGGATGAGATGAGGGCGGCGCTAGAGTTAGCGACCGAAGAAGAATTGCAAGACTTAACCGCAATTCTATTTAGTCGTAAGTTCAATCCCCTAGACTATTTACACACACCTGAACCTATCGAAGTGCAAAGCCAAGACCGCAAAGCTTGGTTAGACGCACTAGAGGGTCGCTTTCGCTTTTTGGCGGCAGATGGGATGACGGTATTGCGAGGACGCACAGGCCAGGTAACTTACCGACAAGCGTTAGTTCAAGTATGTAAGTATCTAAAAATTCCCTATTGTAATCAGCTGGCAACTATTGATTTAGAAGCAGAAGTATTTTTGCATCTGCTAGGACAGGTGTGGAAAAAATTGCCTGAACAGGAAAAGCAAAAATTGACTATACGGGTGCAGCGTCAGCTGCTGAAATCAGAACTAAAACAACCGCTACCACTTTTATTGCAACGTGACCCCTTGGGGTTACTTTTCAAAGGCGGTAGTGCGATCGCTGTTACTTCCATGCTCCAGCCACTTGTACTTAAGCAAATTGCCCGTCAATTTGCCATCCACTTTGCTACCTATGAAGTAGCCAAACAAGCCGCGATTACAGGCTCAGAAGCAGCTACAACGCAATTTCAAAGCTATGTAGCGATGCAAATGGCTCGACGGGGTATGACTGTGAGTGCAGCTCGTTATGGGGCAGCCCGCACGATGTTTGCCGTGATTGGGCCGATGATGTGGGCTTGGTTTTTTGCGGACTTGGGGTGGAGAGCGATCGCCACTAACTATGGTCGGATCATCCCTACCATCTTCGCCTTAGCTCAAATTCGCCTCACTCGTGAGGAATGTTGGGAGCCAGCTTGAACAAGGTTTTTGACTATTTCAAGTCTTGTTGGCAATCTTCTTGGAACTACTCTCTATGGGGACTGTTAATCTTCCCAGTGAGTCCTTTATTGGGGGCTGTGACTATAGGTTTTGTCTCATTAATAACTTTCCTGAAACAATACCGCAAAATTAGTCGCCGCCCCCTCAACTGGGGATTTGCCCTTTTGAGTGTGTTGCTGATCGTGACTGCTGGGTTTGCCCAAGACAAAACAACAGCTTTCGTCGGCTTATTTAATTTATTACCATTCTTTTTAGTTTTCGCTGCTCATAGCACTCTGATTCAAACATTTGCCCAATTGCGGCAAATGGCTTGGATTTTGGTGATCGCTTCCATGCCAGTGGTGATTATCGGCTTGGGACAGTTATTTTTGGGCTGGAGTTTGAAGTTCGAGATTTTGTGGATTGTCTTTGCTTGGACGATTAGACCAGGAGGAAATCCACCAGGTCGCATCGCTTCACTCTTCATGCACGCTAATACCTTCGCTGCTTATCTAGCGATAGTTTTCATCCTTGGTCTAGGGTTGTGGCTCGAACAATGGCGATTGGGGATTGGGTATCAAGGATTGGGTATTGGGAAGAATTCAGTCCCCAGTTCTCAGTCCCCAGTCCCCTTTCTCTTCTTAACGGTGGCGGTGATTGCGAATTTCATTACCTTGATTTTCACCGACTCACGGAATGGGTGGGCGATCGCAATTTTTGCCTGTTTAGCTTATGCACTCTACCAAGGTTGGCGCATTCTTGTGGGCGGTGTCGCTGCGATCGTCTCTAGCGTGCTTTTGGCAGCTTTTGCGCCCTCGCCAATCGCTCAATTTTTTCGTCAGTACGTTCCTGCCTTCTTTTGGGCAAGGTTAAATGACGATATGTATCCAGATAGACCAGTTGCTTTAATGCGAAAAACTCAGTGGGAGTTTGCTTGGTCTTTAGCTCAGGAACATCCTTGGACTGGCTGGGGGTTACGCAGTTTTAGTGGACTCTACAAAGCCCAGATGCAGATTCCCTTGGGTCATCCCCATAACTTGTTTTTGATGTTATCTGCTGAAACTGGTTTTCCCAGTAGTTTTTTATTTTGTGGCTTACTCGCTTGGATTTTGATTACAGGTGTGCAATTACTACGAAAGTCAAAATATATAAATACACAAGACAGATTGATATTTTTCAGTTATCTTCTGGCTTTTGTGGCGTGGGTTCTATTCAATACAGTAGACGTAACTGTATTCGAGTTGCGTTTGAATGCGCTCTCATGGTTAATTTTGGCTGCCATTTGTGGAGTAGTACATCGTTATAACCAACAAGACAGGCTTGCATCTCATCCAAATTAACGTGAGTTCAACGAACCTCTCAGATTCGCAGAGGGACGTTTTGCGTAGTAAAATCTCTTAGAGGTCTTTTGATTGGGCTAATTAGGCGGACACTATTATCAGCCGTCAAATTCACGTCAAATTAGTGAGTTAAGCGTCGAGAATAGCCATTAGTGAGTTTTCAGTGTATACACTGGGGGCATTTAGAGTTTTAAGTTAATAAGATTACCATATTCACGTCTGTGACGGTGAGTGTGACTAATACATAATTAGTTACTGTTGCTGATTGTTGGGAAGGTGTAGGGACAACCCTTCGGGGTTTTCCTGCATGACGGGCATCTCTTGTAGATGCCCTTTTGTATATTTTAGGACTTACGCATAAGAGACCCCTAACCCCCTTAAAAAGAGTGCTTTTTAGATCCCCCCTTTTTAAGGGGAGCCAGCGCGGTCTTCTCCCATCGCCCTTGGCGTCTCGTAGAGAAGGGGAGACGCTAAAAGCGATAGCGCAGCGTTAGCGAGTCTGCGAGCGTCATTTTGAATTTTGAATTCGGAGCGA